>JBILAR010000201.1:0-48522 GCA_044354115.1 Pseudomonas sp.
TCGACGACCTAATAAAACAACATGGAAAGCAACTTCCTGAACTTCTGAGGCTAGGCATAAGCCATTTCAATGATGACTACTCGCTAAAATCCGATGCAACCTCAAAATATGTAAAAAAACTTCATAAAGGATTACAGTCACGCGGGAATTTTAACGATTTGATTGCAAGTCTATATGACATCCCCATAGCCGACACAATGGCAAAGTCCAAGGCATTAGCTGCAAAATAGCGACTCCGCAAGTAGCCTAGATATCCACGGTGGAAAAGAGAGAGCTAAAGAGAGAGCTAAAGGGTCAGAGTCGAATTCGCTGGAAACCTGCCACTGGTTTCCAGCCTTGGCTTACACCGTCCGCCCGCGCTTGCAAGCGCAGAGCCTAAATAGCTGAAGCTAAAGACCCAAGCCCCACCTATGCTGGCAAGGCACAAACGCTTACCCCTAGAACACTCAACTTCAACCCGTGACACGCAGGAAGGTCAGCATGCCAATCATCCGTCACGCCCTACTCGCCATTGCGGTAACCGCCATCAGCCTTAACGTGGGCGCGGCAGAAGATGGCTATAGCGCGGCCTACGCTAGCTGTATGGAGGCCTCGGAGGGCGTGACACTGAACATGATGAATTGCATGGGCAGCGAAACCGAGCAACAAGACGCGCGCCTGAATCAGGGCTACAAGGGCGCTATGCAGGTTTTGGACAAGAGCCAGCAAACTCAACTGCGCGACGCCCAGCGCCTGTGGCTGAAGTTCCGCGATGCTGACTGCGCTCTGCTCGGCAGTTTGACCGGCGGCAGCATTGACCGGATTAACAGCGCAGCGTGTTTCTTGGACAAAACCAAGCAACGCGCCGACGACCTCGCCCGACTGGCCGAGCCTAGCCTGTAATCGAGGGCGCCAGCACGCTGCGCTTGCGGCTGGCGCCCCCCCCAAAAAAAAGGCTGTGTACCAGTTATGTGTTGCACACAGTTTTGTAGGGTGGGTTAGGCGCGAACCACGGCTTGCCGACAACGCAAAACCCCACCGCGCCGTAACCCACCATGGCGCTCGACCGGCAAACCGCATGGCGGGTTACGCAGCGCCTTGCTTGCGCGGTGATGCAAACCACCACCGTCCGCGCTGCTAACCCACCCTACGAATTACCGCGTACCAGGCATCGCCTAACCGACCAGCACGCTTCAACACATAACGGGTACATAGCCAAAAAAAAGACCCAAGGCGCTGCCGGCAGCACGCCAGATGCCGCACAGCGACGCCCAGCAACCGAGGTGTCAGGGCTGCGGCAGTTTATGTTTGGCGGCGTACAGGCAGACCATCTCCATGGCGATGGTTGCGCCGGCCAGCGCGGTGACTTCGGCGTTGTCGTAGGGCGGCGAGACTTCGACCACGTCCATGCCGATCAGGTTGATGCCGCGCAGCGCCCGCAAGATTTCCAGCGCTTGATGGGTGCTCAGGCCGCCACACACCGGGGTGCCGGTGCCGGGGGCGAAGGCTGGGTCGAGGCAGTCGATGTCGAAGGTCAGGTACACCGGGTTATCACCAACGCGGGCGCGGATCAGTTCGGCGATTTGCTCCGGGCTGCTGCGGTGTACTTGGCGGGCGTCCAGCACCTGAAAGCCCATCACATCGTCATTGGTGGTGCGCAGGCCGATCTGCACCGAGCGCGACGGATCGACCAAACCCTGCTTGGCGGCGTAATAAAACATGGTGCCGTGGCTGATGCCCTGCGCGCCCTCATCGGTGTCCGGCCAGGTGTCGCTGTGGGCATCGAAGTGCACCAGCGACAGCGCGCCATGCTGCTTGGCGTGGGCCTTGAGCAGCGGGTAGCTGATGAAGTGGTCGCCACCCAAGGTGAGCATGGCGCAGCCGGCGGCGAGAATTTTATCGGCGTGCGCTTCGATGGCGGCTGGGGTTTGCTGGGGCTGCGAATGGTCGAAGTCACAGTCACCGTAATCGATCACGGCCAGATGGTCGAAGGGGTCGAACTCCCACGGGTAATGCCGCTCCCAAGCGCTGGTGATTGAGGCGGCACGAATCGCCCGTGGGCCGAAGCGGGTGCCGGGCCGATTGGTGGTGGCGGTGTCGAACGGCACGCCGCTGACCACCAGATCTACCCCAGTCAGGTCGCGGGTATAACGCCGGCGCATAAAGCTGGTGACGCCGGCATAGGTCGGCTCGGAGAAGGTGCCATACAAGCTGTCGCGGGTGATGGCGAGGTCGTTACCGTTAAAAGCTTCCATCATCTACTCCTCAATACTTAGTGCGAAAAGTGGTCCAGACGCGGGTGCGATCGCGCTGGGCGCGCATCGGCAGCAACTCCTCGCCAAATAGCTTGGCGCGCACTTCTGCCGGCGGATAGATGTCCGGGTCGCCACTCACGACCGGGTCGACCAAGGCCGTGGCTTTGCTGTTGGCATTGGCGAAGAACACGCTGTTGGTCAGCTCGGCGATGGCCTCGGGGCGCAGCATATGGTCGATAAAAATCCGCGCTTGCTGCGGGTGCGGTGCATCGACGGGGATGGCCATGGTGTCGAACCACAGCAGCGTGCCCTCGCGAGGGATGCGGTAGATCACCTCGAACGGCTGCTGGGTTTCCACGGCGCGAGCGGCGGCTTGGGCGGCGTCGCCGTTATAGGTCAGCGCTAGACAGACTTCGCCCTTGGCCAAGTCATTGATGTGCCGGCCGCTCGCCACATAACGGATGTTCGGCTGCAGGGCGGCCAGCAGTTGCTGCACCTGTTTCAGCTCGCCGGCATCGGTGCTGTAGGGTTTATACCCGAGATAATTGAGGGCAACGCTGATGACCTCCTGCGGCGAATCGAGCATGGCAATGCCGCAGTCTTTGAGCTTGCTGGCGTACTCCGGTTTAAACAGCAGATCGAGGCTGTTTAGCGGCGCATCAGGGATGCGCTTTGCCAGCGCTTGCTTGTTGATGCCCAAGCCTACGGTGCCCCAGGTGTAGGGCACGCCGTATTGATTGCCCGGATCGGCGCTGGCCAGCTTGGCCAGCATCTCGGGGTCGAGATTGGCGAAGTTGGGCAGCTGGTCGCGTTCAATCGGCTGCACAGCGCCGGCCTTGATCGCCCGAGCCAAACCGCTGGCCGCCGGAAACACCACGTCGTAGCCACTGGCGCCGGTCAGCAACTTGCTGTCCAGAGCCTCGGCGCTGTCGAAGATGTCGTATTTGACTGCAATGCCGGTCTCATCCTTGAAGCGCTGCAACGCCTGCTCCGGCAGATATGCCGACCAGGTGTAAATATTCACTTGTTGCTCGGCGGCCTGGGCGGTCAAACCCAGCCCAAGACCCAACACTGCAATCGCGGCACGCATGGCGTGACTCCTCAGCTAATGACTCAACAGTTACCGCCATACTGCGCCACGCCATGCTTCGGATAAATATGAAGCATGCTACTTTGGCATTCACATCTATCAATGTTTGGAGCACCCATGCTCAGCCAAGTACGCGACCTCGATTTGCAACTGCTGCGCCTATTCGTCTGCGTGGTGGAGTGCGGCGGCTTTAGCGCGGCGCAAGGTGAGCTGGGCATCGGCCAGTCGACCATCAGCACGCAAATGGCCAAGCTGGAAACCCGCCTGGGTTATCGCCTGTGTGAGCGCGGTAAGGCCGGCTTTCGCCTGACGCCCAAGGGCGAACAGTTGCTGGCCGCCACGCGCAAGCTGTTCAGCGCGCTGGAGTTGTTCAAGGGTGAAGCCCAAGGCATGGCCGACAAACTACTGGGCGAGCTACGCATCGGCCTCTCGGAAGCCCTCGATGCACAGGTGCTGGAGCGCGTGGCAGTGGCCATCGGGCGTTTTCGCCAGCGCAACCAAGCGGTGCATATTGAGTTACTCAGCGCCATGCCGGCAGAACTGGAACGGCGCCTGCTGCAAGACCAATTGCACCTAGCTATCGGCTACTTTGCCGGGCAACAAAACGCCCTCGACTACCTGCCGCTGTTCAGCGAGCAACAACGCCTGTACTGCGGCAAAGACCATCCCTTGTTTAACGTCGCCAATCCCACCCCGGCGCAACTCGAGGCCTGTGATGGCGTGCAGCACCCCTATCAATTCAGCCGCGCCGCCGAGCCCTTCTTGCCTAGCCACAGCAGCGCGCGCGCCGAACAGGTCGATGGCTGCTTGGGTTTTATTCTCTCCGGCGCACATATCGGCTACTTACCCGAACACGTCGCAGCGCCTTGGCAGGCGCGCGGCCAACTGCGACCACTGGGCCCTGAGCAGTTAAGTTTTAGCCTGCAATTTCACCTCGCCCAGCACCGCGGCCGGCTACCGAGCGAGGCGCAACTGGCTTGCCAGCACGACCTCTTGGTTGCGTTCAACGCCATCGTTTAGCCCGCAACAGCAAGCTTCACTTTTGCTGGGCGCTGCCACCTGCCCAGCAAATTAGCGCGCACTAAATCGTCAAAAATTAAATCTACAGCTACGCTCAACTGTGAGGTTTAACGGCCGATACCTGCAACGGCATACAAGCACGTGCCTCGCCCTGTAAGCCTCTTTCTAGAAGGCTCGGGGCCTGAAGATTTCCACAGCGAAGGAGCTGTTCAATGCGTTTATCACTAATTCTGCTCTCTGTATCCGCGACGCTCGGGCTTAGCTGCGCCGTGCAAGCGGCTGCACCCGCCGATCAGGTCGCTAAACTGGGACAAAGTTTGACCCATCTGGGTGCCGAAACAGCCGCCAATGCCGACGGCAGCATCCCGGCCTATACCGGCGGCAACACCACACTCCCGGCAGGCTTTGCCGCCGGCAGCAGCATGCGTCCCAACCCGTATGCCGATGAGAAGCCGGTGCTGGTAATCGACAGCAAAAATGCCGCGCAACACAGCGAGCATTTAACCGCGACCGTTGTCGAGTTACTCAAGCGCTTCCCCGATTTTCGTCTCGACGTGTACCCAAGCCATCGTTCAGCCGCACTGCCGCAGTGGGTGCTGGATAACAGCGTGAAGAACGCCGCCAATGCCAGTTCAACGGGCGGCGGTGTGGGCATTGCCAATGCATTACCGGGCATCCCATTCCCCATTCCGGCCACTGGCAGCGAAGCCATGTGGAACCATTTGATGCGCTACCAAGGCAGCACCGCCAACAGCAAATACGACAACTGGAATGTCGACAGCGCCGGCACCGCCACGCTGGCCACCACCGGTGATGCGACCATCAGCTACCCGTTCTACCAAGACTCGGCACGCACCACGGTTAGCGACCCGAAAGAGATCTTTTATCGGGTTAAAGTCGTCTACACCGCACCGGCACGGCGCGCCGGCGAAGCCTTGTTACTGCAAGATGCTATCGACCCCCTGGCCCAGCCACGGCGCGCGTGGCAGTACTTACCGGGGCAACGCCGCGTCAAGCTCGCCCCAGACGTGTCTTACGACACCCCAAACCCAGGCTCGGCGGGCGCCTCGACCTACGATGACTCCTTCGTATTTTCTGGCGCGCTGGATCGTTACGACTGGAAGTTGATCGGCAAGAAAGAGCTGTATGTGCCCTACAACAACTATGCAATTGTCTACGACACCGACGTGCCAAAAATGACCACGCCGAACTTTGTCAACCCAGACAAAGTTCGCTGGGAAGCGCATCGGGTGTGGGTGGTCGAGGGCACGCTAAAATCTGACATGCGGCACATTTACAAAAAGCGCCGCTTTTACCTAGACGAAGACACCTGGGCCGCTCTCGCCTCAGACCAATACGACGCTCACGACACACTGTTTCGCGGCTCACTGGCGTTTACCGCGCCTAGCTACGACGCCAAAGTACCCGTCGGGCCAGCGCATATGATTTATGACTT
Organism: Pseudomonas sp.; assembly: GCA_044354115.1. GTDB lineage: Bacteria > Pseudomonadota > Gammaproteobacteria > Pseudomonadales > Pseudomonadaceae > Aquipseudomonas. The sequence goes on from JBILAR010000201.1 coordinate 5,801, forward strand.
GGTAGCCGGCAGCTACAACATCACCGGCATGACCGGCCCGTACGGCGGCGTGAAGTACATCCCCGACCTAACCAACGTGCAGTGGTCGCCAGAGTCCCTAGCAGGCGCAGGCATTCGCTAAGCACAGCGGCGTAACGCTACGATTAAATGGCCTGCTGATGCAGGCCATTTTTTTGTCCGCGTTATTAGCATAGCGCCCCACGGGCAGCGGAATTTGTGGCTGCCGTGGCTGCCAGCAAGACGATCAAACGGCATTGCTTAGCCATCGCTTTAGCCGCGAATAATGTCGCTCAATGCAATGCTATTTTAAACAGGCAACGCTTATTTGTTTGACATATTTTACAGCCAAGGCACACTGAGCAACGGTCAAGTCCAGCCGTGTGAGTGCCTGTAGCGCAAGAAATCCTCCAAGATGCGAGCTTTGCGCTAGAGTAAAACTCGCACACCTAAGCGCTTACCCGCGCAGCAGATAGACCGCCAAAACAGTAAAGCCCACAGCAGTCGTGCGCTTTACTGCACAAAAACGGTAAGCAATCGCTTGCCTCAAGGTGACATATGTCTAACAACAACACTGGCAACACCCAGAATTTAACCCGTAAACCGGTTGTATTGATGTCCATGGGCGCACAAGAGCGCAAAGGCCATGACTACCAAGTGATGACCAAAAAATACATGAGCCCATTGGTCGAACTGGCTGGCTGCGTGCCTCTGCTGGCACCCACCTGCTTCGGCACCGACGACCTTGAGCAATACTTGTCGATGGTCGACGGCGTCTATCTCACCGGTGCTGGCAGCAACATTGACCCAGCGCTCTACGGTCAAGAAAACCTGACCCCGAACAAAGCTCAAGACCAAGACCGCGACAACTTTGACCTGCCACTGATTCGCGCCGCACTGGCCATGGGGCTGCCGTTGTTTGGTATTTGTCGTGGCATGCAAGAGATGAACGTCGCACTGGGCGGCGACATGCACCAAAAGCTCTACGAGATTGAAGGCATCAATGATCACCGCGAGGACGACACCACCCCGCCGGCCGAGCAATATGCCGACATTCACAGCCTTCGCCTAGTGCCTAATACTTGGCTGGCAGCGTTGATGGAGCAAGCCGAAATCCCGGTTAACTCACTGCACGGGCAAGGCATCAAAACCCTTGGCAAAGGCCTAGAGCCTTTGGCACACGCTGAAGACGGCTTGATTGAAGCGTTTCACCTGCCTGAGGCCGCCCAGTTCACCCTCGGCGTACAATGGCACCCAGAGTGGCAAGCCGCGCAAAATCCGCACTCGGTACGCATATTCCAAGCCTTTGGTGAGGCATGTCGGGCGCGGGCGGCGCAAGCTAAAAACTAAACGCCCGAGCCGCGCTGGCAGCCACCAACACAGTGGTTGCCCGGCGCATTGGCATTGCGGCCTTGTGCTGACCATTGAGCAACTCAGGCCGTTATCTGGCCAGCAGTAATTTACCCACCGTCAAACGCTGCTCATCGCTCAACGGCATCGTCTGCATCGCCTTTCCCAGCTGCGCGCCCAATGTCATTAAGGCGCCCTGAAGTGAAGTCATCGCTTGGCGCAGAACATCTAGTTGCGCCTTGCGCTGCTCGTCACTAAGCCCCGTTTCACTCAACAACGCCTGCAACTCAGCCGCCTTGGCCGCCAACTGCGCACGCAAATCACGCATAGCCTTAAGCAGATTTTTCAGCGTATCAGGCAAGTCGCTGGCATCGATGTCGGCATCCCGCTCTTGAGCCGCGCGCGCCAAGCCTTCCGGCGACAACGCAACACGCATCCCGGCAAACGCCTGATCTTTAGAGGCACTAGCAGATTCACCCGCAACCTGCCGATTGACCGCCACCACCAAGCGTTGATTAAAGTCACTGACCTGAACCTGCATCAGCCTGCACTCCAGCAAGATAAAGCAGTTAATCGGCCGTAAAGCCGCGAACTTTAGCCAGCTCAACGCCTGACGCTGCCTAATGCCCCGCACGCGCAGCGCCATAGCAGCGCCGAGATATGAATACGCAGTGCCGAGCATCCACACATTAACCAGACGCAGAAACAACAAAACCCCGCCAAGGCGAGGTTTTGTTGTGAATCTTGACATCCAATATCCATCCACCATCCTGGCGGAGATCCTGAGCATCCCTGTCGGTGTTGCATGCGCGTCCTGCGCGGCGTCCTTGCTTCCTTGGGCAACAGAATAACCAAGCCACTCGACGCAGGTAAGCGCCGATCACCAGCGCGACGTGTAAGCCAAAGCCTACACACAGCATAACCAACCATCTGCTCGGGTTTATTTTGTGACGCAGGTCTTGTTAAACTCAAGTTGTCCTACAAAACAACCAATAACAACAATACGAGCCGGGGTAATAACATGCGCGCAGTTGTAGTCGCCCTTACCTATTTAGCCACTTGCGGCGCAGTCAACTGTGCTCAGGCCGGCGGTCAAACGCAACTCAACGACCCCAAAGCCAGCGCTGGAACATTGTTCTGGAATGAACTCTATCCCACCGGAGGCGTCTCGCTGTATTGCGGCAAAGGCTTTACCGACAGCCACAAATCGCTAATGGCCAGCCCGGTGTACAGCAGCAAGCAAATTAAAAGCGCACTGCGCTGCACATCAGAACAACAATGCCTAGAAAGCAATCCGCAATACCTCTACATGCAGTCAGACTTACACAATCTCTACCCCGAACTAACCCGTGTCGAACTGGCCCGACGCGGCGCGCAATTCGGCAAACTCGACAGCGCGACTAAAAGTGAGTTCGACGACATCGGCTGCAGCCTCAAAGCCAGCTACCAGATAGTTGAGCCGCGCGACGAAGCCAAAGGTAACGTAGCTCGGGCCATTTTCTACATGCACACTGAATACGGCCTACCCATTTTTGGCCAAGTACAGCTACTCAAACAGTGGCATCAAATGGATCCACCAGATGCCGCCGAACTAGCCCGTAACGATAAAATTCTCAACATCCAAGGCAATCGCAACCGTTTTATCGACGACCCAAGCCAAGTCGAATTGCTGATTAACGATTAACTCTGTACGCCCTTTAAACCCGCAGCCAGCGGGTTTTTTCTTGTCGACAGTAACGCCCGAGTGGCGTTAATGGCTTACACTCAACCAAGATTCGGTAACTAATAATTAGATCGCTGCTAGCAGAGATACTCAACTCCCTATGCGTTTACGCCTTGATCCCACCCGCGATATTGACGCGGCACTGCTTCGTTATCGCAGCCTGTTCTGGGTCATTGCGATCTTCAGTGGGGTTATCAACCTGCTGACCATCGCGCCGGCCATTTATGGCATGCAAGTCTTCGATCGGGTGATGAACAGCCGCAACGAAACCACCCTATTAGTGCTGACGATTTTAGTTCTCGGCATCTTCATGCTGAGTTCCTTGATCGAATGGGTGCGCGGTCAGGTGATGATCAAGATGAGCGCAGGTATCGACCTTGATCTGGGCGAGCGCTTATTTGGCGTCGCCTTTCAAAAAAGCCTCAAGGAGCAAAACGCCAACCCCGCCCAAGTGCTGAGCGACCTGACGGCCTTACGCCAGTTCGTCACTGGCTCGGCACTGATTGCTATCCTCGACCTGCCTTGGATGCCAATCTTCTTGATCGCCACCTGGCTGCTGCACCCCTGGCTCGGCATGTTTACCCTGTTGGGCGCGGTGATCATGTTCAGCCTAGCGATCTGGAACGAGCACGCCACCCGCAAGGGCCTGACCGAGGCCAACGATATTTCGGTGACCTCGGCCAAGTACGTCAACAGCACTCTACAGAACTCCGAAGTCATTCAAGCGATGGGCATGCTCGGCAACTTGCAGCAGCGCTGGTCCACCCAGCAACAACGTTTGATTGCAGCCCAAGCCACCGCCAGCGATAAAGGCTCGATGATCTCCGCAATTACCCGGCTGATCCGCACCGCCTGGCAGTCACTGGCGATGGGGCTGGCGATGCTGCTGATTTTGGATGATCAAATCTCCGGCGGGGTGATGATGGCCGTCGGCTTTTTAATCAGCAAAGCCATGCAGCCAGCAGAGCAAGCAATCAGTTCTTGGAAACAACTGGACGGCGCCAAGGCCAGCTATCAGCGCCTGTGCGTATTGCTCGACGAGTTCCCCAAGCAAACCGAACGCATGACTTTACCCGCCCCCACCGGCGCCATACGCATCGAGCGGCTGATGGTCACCCCGCCCGGCAGTAAACAGCCGGTGCTCAATGGCGTCGACTTGGCACTGAACAAAGGCGAGGTGCTGGCAGTGATCGGTCCCAGCGCCTCCGGAAAATCCTCCCTGGCGCGGGCCATGGTCGGCGTTTGGCCGGCCGCCCATGGCTCGGTACGGCTGGATGGCGCCGAAATCAGTCAGTGGTCGCGTGAAGCCATAGGCCCGCACCTAGGCTATTTGCCACAAGACATCGAGTTATTCGCCGGCAGCGTGGCGGAAAACATTGCCCGCTTTGGCGAAATAGACGCAGAACAGGTCATCACCGCCGCCACTCAGGCCGGCATTCATCAGATGATCCTGCGCTTTGCCAATGGCTATGACACCCAGCTTGGCCCTGGCGGCATGGGCCTGTCGGGGGGTCAGCGGCAACGCATAGGCCTAGCCCGCGCGCTCTACGGTCAGCCGGCGCTGGTGGTGCTGGATGAGCCCAACTCCAACCTCGATGATGCTGGCGAAGCAGCCCTGGTAACCGCCATTGGCGAACTGCGCGCCAAGGGGACTACGGTGATTTTGGTCACCCACCGCCCGAGCGTCTTGGCGGTTGTCGACAAACTCCTAGTACTGCAAGACGGCACGCAAAAACTCTTCGGCCCCCGTGACCAAGTGCTCAAAGCCTTGCTGCCGGCCGCAGCCACTCCCGCAGTCACTGCGCCAACCAATAGCCAAGCGGGTTAAAGCTCCGATGCCCACCGAACAACAAAGTGCTAGCGAGCAGGCGCGCAACTCATCCGTGCGCGATGCCACTGGCACGGCAAGACTGGGTCTGTGGATCATCGCCATCGGCCTTGGTGGCTTCTTGCTGTGGGCGAGCTTTGCGCCCTTGGCCCAAGGGGTTTCGGGCAGCGGCACCGTGGTGGTGGCCGGTGAGCGCAAAACCGTGCAATCGCTGTCGGGCGGCAGCGTTGAAAAAATCCTAGTGCGTGAAGGCGACCATGTGCAAGTCGGTCAGCTCTTACTGCAACTCAACACGGTGCAAGCCCAGTCACAATTGGATGTCGCCATCGGTCAGTGGCTCAGCGCACGCAGCGTCGAGGCCCGCTTGATTGCCGAAAGCCTGTCACTGGAGGCCATCCGCTGGCCGGCCGACCTGCTGGCCAGAAGTAGTGATCCGCGCGCCCGCGAAGACATGCAACTCCAGGGTAATATGTTTGAAACCCGCCGTGCCGAACTCGAGAACCGCTTGCAGATCATGCAAAGCGCCACCGAATCACTGGAGGAGCAGCTGACCTCCTACAAACAAATCAAAAGTCACCTAGAAACCCAACTGAGCTTTCAGCATAAAGAACTCGACGGCTTACGCTCGCTGGCCGCCGAAGGCTATGTGCCGCGCAATAGACTGTTCGAAGCCGAGCGCAACTCGGCGCAAATCAGCGCCCAGCTGACCGCCGGGATTGCCGATATTGGCAAAACCCGCCAGTCGATTAACGAGAGCAAGTTGCAGGCCCTGCAAGTGCGCCAAGCCTTTCGGATCGAGGCCGAATCCCAGCTAACCGCCATCTCCGGCGAGGCCTCGAGCCTAACCGAGCGGATTAAAGCCCTAGAGTTCGAAGTTCGTAATGCTGCCATTCGCGCGCCCGTGGCCGGCCAGGTGATCAACCTGATAGTGCACACCGAAGGCGGCGTGATACCGCCAGCCCAGCGGTTGATGGACATAGTTCCCAAGGGTTCTGCCTGGATCATCAAGGCCAAATTTGAGCCCCTGGTTGCCGACCGACTAAAACCGGGCCTGCCGGTCAATTTGAACTTCAGCTCCCTCACCAGCGCCGTCATCCCGGTGGTGGTCGGCAAGGTGGTGAATGTTTCGGGCGATCAACTGCTCGATGAACAGACCCGCCTGCCGTACTTTGCAGTCGAGGTCGAAGTGCCCGCAGACGCCGTCGCCACGCTTCTGGCCAACGGTCTGGACGTGAAGCCCGGCATGCAAGCCACAGTCCTAGTGCAAACCGGCGAGCGTACCTTTATCAACTACCTGCTCAAACCCATGACGGCGCGCTTTCGCGGTGCCCTGAAGGAAGAATGAGCATGCGCGCCATGATCTTGTTGCTAACGGTTTGGTCTGCACTGACGGCACACGCCGAGGTTGCACCTGTATCGCTGCTGAATGCCTACGACAGCTCTCTGCACAACGATCCGACCTTTCAAGCTGCCAACTTCGATTACCAAGCCTCACAGCAGGAAGAGGATATCGGCCTGGCCGGCTTACTGCCGCAAGTCAGCGTCGGCTCGCGCTACGGTGAAACCAAGCAACTGCGCCAAAAAGCCGACAATACCAGCCGAGATGACTCTTCAGCCGGTGGAGCCCTCAACCTCAGCGCCCGCCAAGTCCTGTATGACAAGGCCCGAGTGGCCTTTTACGAACAATCAAAAGCCCGCGGCAAAGTTGGTTCGGCACTCTATGACGACGCCTCGCAGGAGCTGTTCAGCCGTGTCGCCGAGGCCTACTTCGACGTTGCCCGGCAAGACAATGAGCTGAAACTCGCCACGCAACAAAAAACCGCCATTGACGGCTTGGTCAAGCAAACTAGGCGCTTGTTCGAAGCCGGCGACGGCACAATCACCGACACCGAAGAGGCGCAAGCACGGCTGGACTTGATCAAGGCACAGGAAATCGAATTCCAGGCCAGAATGCGCGCCGCCTTGCACAAGCTCTCGGGGCGCGCCGGCCTAGAGGTGGAACAGATCTCAGCACTGCAAGACAATCTGCCGCCGAGCGCGCTGCTGCAGCCGCCCCAAGATCTGCTGTACTGGCAACAAAAAGCCCTGCTCGCGGCGCCCAAACTGGACGCCCGCAGGGCTTCGATAGCGGTCGCCGAAGCCGAGCTGAAAACCCAAAAAGCGGGTAACTATCCAAGCCTGTCACTGGTCAGTGAACTGGCCAACACCTACCAGGATAACGTCGACCCGAACATTCAGCGCCAATCCAGTTACTACGTGGGACTGTCGATGGATTTGCCGATTTATTCGGGTGGCGGCGTCAGCGCCTCAATCAACAAATCCCAGTACGCCCTGTCCGGCGCCATGGCGCAATACGACAGCGGCGCGCAGCAAATCAGCGAAGACATCGAACGCGATTACCTTGGGGTGGTCAGCGGCTATGATAAATGCAAGGCATTGCAAACGGCGGTCAAGTCCAATCAAAGGGCGCTCGACTCGGCCGAAAAAGGCTACCAAGCCGGGGTGCGCTCCACCGTTGATATTCTTAATGCCCAGCAGGTGTTATTCGCGGCCAAACGTGACTTCCTCAACAGCAAACTTTTTATGCTGCAGAGCTATGTAAGTTTGCACGTGCAAACCGGGCAGATGCACCGGGGGGTACTGGAGCAGGTTCAGAGCTTGTTTTGAGCGCAATCGACGAAAAGGCTCGCCAAGCGATCACCGGCTTGATAACTAGCCAAAGAAGCCCTTAATTACATCACGCACATCGCGTCGCGCAAAAACTTCAAAACACGCCTCGGCATATGACTTTCTTCCCGCAGGGTCATGCACCAGCTGATCACAGCAAACAGCAAACTCATCGGCAGACACGAACTTTAAAACCTCGCGCAGGTCATCCTCGATTTCCAAGCCAGGATGATACTCACAGACCACCGCTTTTTTATTGGCCAAGTAATATGAAACGCGAACAATTTCGAACGTGGTGTGCGGGCTATTCGGATAGGACAGATTCAGCAACAGCTTAGAGCGCGCAATAAACTCATCGCGCTTATCGCCCCACATTCCAGAGACGGTCACCACCGAATTTCTATTAACCCCAATATTACGTTGGCAAGCCATCACCTTTTCTGCCCGACTCGCATCCAGCGAACCGATATACAATATATCTATATCCTCATCGACCGCCGTATCGATCTTGGCCAGATTTGGAGCAAAACTGACCTGCGCATAGTAAGGTTCAAATTTTGGATTTAACTCACGCCATTTAAGTATATTGGCCTGACTGTAGTCCCAAATCTGAAAGCGCTCGGCAATCACATGAAAAAGCGGATCATCCTTCAACTGCCGGTGCGACCACTGTTCAAAGTTATACAATATCGTACCGACCGGATAAACATCCAGAAGGCCATTATTAAATGCATTAACCCAGCCGAAGGCAATATTCAGGCAAGAGCGATCAACCTCATTAATTCTAAATGTGCACTCAAAGCCAAGCTCAGCAAACCCCCAGCGCAGGCTTTCAATAACCTCAAGAAACGAGTCATGCACGTTCATTGCAGAATACGGCAACTTAAATAAAGACAGATTAATTCGTTTACTCACAACGCCCCCAAACCATCAAAATCCAAGCACCGACTAAAGTAACTAATTGCAGCACCCACTAAACCCCAGGAACATAACTCTGCTCGCCGGGATCAACCAAAAGATTCAACTGGCCCGTATGCGGGTTCAGCCAATCCGTACCGGCCACGGCCTGAGCCCGCAGTTGCTTAAGTAAAAAGTAGCTACCCAGCCGCTCGCCGCAAAACGCCCAGATCCGCGCCTGCGCACCAGGTCTAGAGGTCGGATGCATGTGCACACAGGCTTTAATAACCACTTCAATGTCGCTGACACAGCGAATCCAAAACTCTGCAGGCATTACTCCGAGCTCAATCCCGCCGGGAAAGAAAATCTTTTCATCAAAAAAACCACACACATCCTGTTTGCTCAGCACCCCAAGCTCTACCGCAATGGCGGTAAAACGCAGAAAGTCTTCTATATGATGTACATCCTTGTATTGATACAAATAACCATGACTTTCACCATTTAGGATAAACTGCCCCGGTTTACCAATTAGAAAGTCAGAACCCTGCGGCAACATCATCTCCGCCAAGGCTAGCGAGCGCATCTGCTCAGCCGAAACCACGTCCATTACCTGATAGTTGCTGGCCTGCACGCCAATTCGACTCTGCGTAAGAAATTTCCGATACTGACAAATACCAACCCAGCGAATCGTCTCGGGGCAACTTAACAAGTAATTCTTCATCGCAAAGGCTCCGGCCGTCGAACCTAAAACCGGATGATACTGCTCCCACTCTGGAGCCAAATCCCGCAGATTCAGCTTACCCTCGACTTGCGCCTCGCCCATATAAAGCGGGGTCACATACGCTGGATATTCAACCTGCAATGGCACATGAGTAAGGCAGGCATAAAACAGATTATCGGGCTGGCAAGTAGGCATTATTTTCCTCGGCGCGCAGATGAAAATAATCCGCGGAACAATTATTCAGACTTTCACGTTATTTTCGAATGCAGCTAACAAGCCGGATTCAAAGCTACGGACAAAGCGCGGCATATCAAAAAGTAACGACTGCTCGCGCTCGCGCAGCAATCGCGCGCGCAACGCCGGCAACTGCAGTGGATCATTGGCCAACTCAATTGCGCGCTGCTCGTATTGCTCCTGCGTAATAGTAATCAGCTCCGGCAACTCCAGCGCGGTTAATAAACTACCGGCCATCCGCGAGGCAAAGGTGCGACCGGAACGGGTAAGCACCGGCAAGCCCATCCACAAGGCATCGTTGACCGTGGTGCCGCCATTAAAGGGATAGGCATCGAGAAAAAGATCGGCAACTGTGTAGCGCGCCAAGTACAACTCGGGGGAAACTCGCGGCGCGAAGATTAGCCGCTGTGCAGCAACGCCATGGCGGGCGGCCCACAGCACCAAGTTGGCCTGCGACCATTGATTGTCAGCCAGTAACCAGAACACGCTGCCAGGCACCTGAGCCAAGATACGCATCCAACTGCTAAACATCTCTTCGTTGAATTTGTAGTTGTTGTTGAAGCAACAGAACACAAAGCAATCTTCAGGTAAACCGCACTCGGTGCGGCTCGGTACTGCAGCCACTGGCCGCTGCCGATCGCTGCACTGAAATACGGGTAAATACAGGGGTTTTTCACTGTAAAACGGCTTCTCGGCATCCGGGATCAGGTAGCGATCCGCGATCACGTAGTCAACGCAAGGCAACCCGGTGGGCCCTGGAAACCCTAAATAAGTGATCTGCAGAGGAGCCGGACGAAAGGCCAAAATATTGGGGCGCGCGCCTGAAGTTAAGCCCTGCAGGTCAACCAAGATGTCGATTTCTTGTTCGCGAATAGCCTGCGCGGCGGCGGCGTCATCCAGCTTGCCAATCTGGATAAAGTGATCCATGGCCGCCTTGACTCGCGAGCGTAATGCCGAGCCATCTTCACGGCTCCAGCAGAAGCCGTAAACCTCAAAACGCTGTTTATCGAGCAACTCAAACAACTCGACCATCAGTAGCGAAACCGCATGCAAGCAGAAATCGGAAGAGAGAAAACCGATGCGCAGCCGTTGGTGCTGATAACCCTGTTTGGGGGCAAGCTCGGGAACCCGCTGATTGACCCGCTCGCTGACAAAGCGCAGCGCTGTGGCGAGTTGCAGGCCAGGATCATCGGTGGCCGACAGCATGGCCAGCGGCGAAGTAGCCTTGAGCATATCGCCATATGGCAGCCCTTCCAGCGCCGTATACACCGGCCATTCGCACTGCTTCTGGCGCAGATGCACCCAGTGCTGAATAACTTTTGGCTGCTGCGGATCGGTTTGCAGGCTGGTCAGCAGCTTGGCCTCTGAAGCATTAAGCTGACGAACTTCTTCCATCAGGCGGCCCATACTATTGAGCACCATGATGTACAACTCGCGACTTTGCTCTGGCCCCACCAGCGGATGATCGAGCATCGACTGCCAGATGATCAGGGCGTTATCCGGCCGGCCCTGACGCTCAATTACCGCCCCCAGATTAAACCAGGCCTGAGGGAAATCAGGCTTACGCATAATGGCTGCGCGATAGGCGCTTTCGGCAGCGGGCAATTGCTCCAACTGCGAGAGTGTTACGCCAAGATTGAACTGCACTATGTAGTCGGCACTGGAACTGCAGCGCGCCAACCAGGTTTGGTACAGGCGCACCACGTCGTTATGCCGCACTGCCTGGCCTAGACGATCAGCCACTGCAATCAACTGCATGGGCTCGAGAAGCGCCTGCTCAGCAAGCTGCAGCGCGTTATCTAATGTGACATCGAGATTCGGACTTTCAATCAGCGGTTCTGACATGCACAAGCCTTAACGAAGAAAATCCAGCGCCATAAAAGTAGCGCCGACCAGCACTGAGTTAACAGTGCTGGTCGGCGCTACTCAACTGCTACGAATAGAAGCTGGTATGTACGCTGGTTGCAACCAATAGTTGTATGTCTCCATCGTTATAAACGTTGTACAGAGTGCCGTCGACCTGTGCAGTGCCGGCGTCTTGCCACTCATTGGCAGCAGCATGGACCTGCACAGTATCACCGGCCTCACCATTGACGATCATCTGTACGGGCGTCGAAGCTCCCAGCCCGGTATCGGCCAGACCGACCTGGCCGAAGTGGCTAATGCTTTCGGCATCCAGCGTCAGACTCGTCACCAAGCCGCCATCGGCACCCAGATTGATCTGACTGAGACTGTGTTCACTGACCACCTGAGGATTAAGCGTGGTCAAGTCAATCGACTGGCCGTCGCTGCCACCGGTGCGGAACCAGGCATCGACAATACTGTGCACTTGGCCATCAACGGTCTCGTAGCTTGAAGTCTGACCAATCCAATTACCGTTATTGAACACCGCGCCTTGCGTGGCATCAAGGTTGATATTGGCGATCCCCAGTGACGACAGGCTATAAAGCTCGCCAGTCTGACTCACGCCATCTTGATTGCCATCCATCCAGACTCGCAGCGCTGCAAAGCCAGTGTCATCGGCGCTGATGCGGCCATCGTGGTTACTATCCAGATCTGCTAGGGCGGCAAAACCATCGCGAGCCCGACTGCCATCGGCGAGCAGCGAGGCATTACCAAACAGTTCGCCACCGTCGTTGATGCTGCCGTCACCGTTACGATCCAGCGCCAGCAAGCCATCGCCTTGACCAACCCAGCCGGTATTCACCTGCTCACCAGTTGCACCGATATCAAAGTGCACATTCGCCGCGCGGTTCAGCGTCTGCACACCATCGCCATTGAGATCCAGGATCAGCGGTGACGTGGTGATCTCAGCCAGTTGCTCCGGAGTCATGACCGCCATTTGCGCGGCAGTGAAGGCACTCTCTTGAGCCCCAGTCAGCACAGAAAGCTGAGCCGTGCTGAGCGAACTGATATCAGCCACATCGATTGCTGCCAATTGTGCTGTGGCCAGCGCAGCGAAGTCGTCCGTTGCCAGCGCACCGATTTGATTGGCGGTTAACGCCGAGATTGCGTCGGTGTGCAGGGCAAAAACTTGCTGAGTCGTCAGAGCCACAATCTGCGCGGTGGTCAAAGCCTTGATCTGCGAGTCGGTCAGCGCTGTCACTTGTTCGGTACCCAGCGCTTGGATCTGCTGGGTGCTGAGCACGGCGAGGTCACTGTTTTGCATCGCCTGAATCTGCGTCGTGGTTAATGCCGCCACATCACGGGTTTCCAGTGCAAATACCTGCTCAGAGCTGAGGCCATAGATCTGCGCAGCGGTCAGCGCCTGAACTTGACTGGTGCTCAGTGCGACGATTTGCGCCGTGGTCAACGCTGCCACATCGGAGATTTGCATGGCCGCAATTTGCGCGGTCCTCAGTACCGCAATATCGGCGATCTCGATCGAAGCCACTTGTTGCGTGGTCAGCGCGACGATTTGCGCATCAGTCAACGCCTGCACCTGCTCAGTACCCAAGGCTACAATTTGCGCGGTTCCCAAGGCTGCTATGTCAGAAGCCTGGATAGCCACAACCTGGGCAGTGCTCAGTACCGCAAGATCGCGAGTTTCCATGGCCGCATACTGGCCAGTGGTCAGCGCCACAATCTGCGCAACAGTCAAAGCACTGACCTGTTCGGTACCCAGCGCAACAATTTGCGCCGTCGTCAGCACCGCGATATCAGTCGCCTGCATGGCGGCCACTTGAACAGTGGTCAATGCTTGCAACTGCTCGGTGCTGATGGATGCCACCTGCTCAGTGGTCAACTTGACCACTTGCTCGGTGGTCAGTGCCTTGATCTGTTGCGTGCCCAGAGCTGCCAGTTGTTCGGTACTGATCAGGGCCAAATCACTGGCGTCGAGCGCCGCAATTTGTTCTGTTTTCAGCGCCGCCAGATCCGCGGTTTCCAGCGCCACGACCTGAGCAGTGCTGAGTCCCTCAATCTGAGCGGTGGTCAGCGCTTGAATCTGCTCGGTGACCAACGCCTGAATCTGCACTGTGGTCATGGCCGTAATGTCGCGGGTTTCCATTGCAGTTAACTGAGCCGGTAGCAACGCAGAAATCTGTGCGGTACTTAACTGCGCAACTTGCTCTTCAGTTAAACCAATTACCGCTTGGGTCGACAGCGCCGCAAGGTCTTCGGTATCGAGTTTAATAATTTGCGCCGTGGTCAGTGCGCTGACTTGCGCCGAGCTCAAGACCGCCGCTTGGGTCACGGTCAGGGCCTTCACTTGGGCAGTGCTCAGGTTGGCAAAATCGGCGGTTTGCAACGCACTCACCTGCGCCGTACTGAGCAGGATAAAGTCAGCTACCTCAAGCGCTGCTACTTGGCCGGTAGTCAATGCCACAATTTGCGCGGTGCTCAGGTTGGTGACCTGCGCGGTAGTCAAAGCGACAACTTGCGCAGTGGTCAGTGCGGCCAAGTCGGCACTTTGCAACTTAATCAACTGCTCGGTTTGCAGTGCCTGAATCTGCGCGGTGGTCAGCGCTGCGGCTTGTGCAACCGTCAGACCTTGCAGACTGGCGGTGCTCAATACAGCCAAGTCCTCGGTTTCCAACACCACCAGATTCGCCGTGGTCAGGGCTGCTAGTTGCGCAGAGCTGAGTGCCAGCGCTTGCTCAGTGGTCAGTGCAACCACTTGGGCGGTGGTCAACTCGACCACATCGCGTGTTTCCAGCGCAGCCAACTGCAGGGTGCTGAGCAGGGCAAAGTCCGCCGCCTCCAACGCCGGAACCTGGGCGGTAGTCAGCGCAACTATCTGCGCGGTGCTCAGCGCAATGACCTGCTCAGTGCCCAAGGCAACCACCTGTGCAGTGGTTAACGCGGCAATGTCGCGGGTTTCCATGGCGCGGATTTGCACCGTGCTGAGCGCGGCCAAATCTCGAGTTTCCAGCGCAGCCACTTGTGCGGTGCTCAGCGCAACAATCTGCGCGGCGCTCAAGGCTTTAACCTGCTCAGTGCCCAGCGCAATGATCTGCGCAGTTGTCATACCGGCAAGATCTGCGGTCTCGATGGCACGAATTTGTGCCGTGAGTAGCGCAGCCACATCAGCAGTTTCGATCTGGGCAAACTGAGTTTTGCTAAACGCCTGAATTTGCTCAACAGTCAGCGCCTGCACCTGCTCGGTCTTCAAGGCCACAATCTGCGCAGCGGTCAGCACCGCAATGTCGGCAGCCTCAATGCTGGCAATCTGTCCAGTCGCGAGCGTTTGAATATCCTCAGTACCCAGCACCAGCACCTGAGCAGTGGTCAAGGCGCCGATTTGATCGTTGCTCAGTGCACTGATCTGCTTGGTTTCCAAGGCGACAATTTGCGCGCTGGTCAGGGCCGCTACCTGGGTCAACTGCAGACCAGCAACTTGATCGCTGCGCAGGGCCACTATATCGACAGTCGTCAGGGCGTGAATCTGTGCGCTGGTGAGTCCGGCGATCTGATTCACATCAATGGCAGATATCTGTGCAGTACTCAGTTTGGTGATAGCGGCAGTCGACAGTGCACCGAGATCGGCATTCTCCAGACTGGCGATCTGCGCAGTGCCAAGATTGGCCACTTGTGCGGTAGTCAACGCCGCTGCCTGGGCAGTCGATAGCAGCTGGATTTGCGCACCGGTCAAGGCCGCAATATCGGCAGTTTCCATGACTTCTATTTGATCAGTGCTCAGCGCCGCGAGCTGCTCGGCCTGCAACTGCGAAACCTGGCCGGTGGTCAGTGCCACCAACTGAGCAGCGCTTAAACCGTGGATATTGGCGGTACCCAAAGCGGCAACTTGCAAGTCTGCAAGGTTGGCGATCTGCTCCGTGCTCAAGGCCGCAGTTTGCGCTGTGGTCAGGACGCCGATCTGCGTATCGTCCAGCCCAGCCAGATCAGCAGTCTCAAGAGCCGCAACCTGTGCAGTGGTAAGCGCAACCAATTGCTTGGTACTCATCTCGGCAAAGTGTGGTGCGGTCAACGCAACAATCTGTGCGGTGGTCAAGACCACCAGCTGCTCGGTGGTCAAGGCGCCGATTTGTGGCAAGCCTAAGGCCGCTACATCATCGGTGGCCAAGGCTTTGATCTGCGCTGTGGTTAATGCCGCCAGTTGGGCATTGAGCAGCGCAGCCACTTGCTGAGTGGCCAGTGCATCAATTTGTGCAGTGCTCAAGGCACGCAAGTCGTCGGTGGCAATCGATTTAACCTGCGCAGTCGACAGGGCGGCCAGATCAGCAGTCTCCATGCCGCGGATTTGCGCGGTGCTCAAGGCCACAATCTGCGCTGCGGTAAGGGCCCGAGCCTGGGCGGTGGTCAGGGCCTGAATTTGGCTGACGCTAAGCGCCGCCGTTTGCTCAGTGTTCAAGGCAGCAACTTGGTTGGTGTTCAGCGCGGCGATGTCGGTAAGTTCAAAAGCCCGCACCTGCGCGGTACTCAGCGCAGCGAGCTGAGCATCCGTGAAGGCTTTGACCTGCGCCGTGGTCATGGCTACCAACTGGCCATTGCTGAGCAGCGCCACATCACGGGTTTCCAGTGCGCCGATTTGCCCGCTGGTCAGTGAGGAGAACTGCACCGTGGTCAACGCCGGAACCTGCGCAGTGGTTAAAGCTTCCACCTGCGCGGTCGTCAGTGCGGCGACAATTTCGGTGGCCATGAGGCGAATCTGTGCAGTGGAGTAACCCGCAATCACACTCGGTTCAAGGGCAATCACACTGTCGGTAGTTAGCGCCGCAATGATATCCGCACCCGCAACTACTTCACCATTCTGCGCAGCCGCCAGTTGCGCCGGACTTAGCGCGTCAAGCTGGGCAGTAGTCAATGCGCTGACTTGCTCGCTGCTCAAGGCGATCAGTTGATCAAGACTCAAGGCCTTAACGTCAGCGGTTTCCAGTGCGCGAATCTGCATGGTGGTCAACGCCGCGACTTGCGAATCCAACAAGCTGGTGATCTGCGCAGTGGTCAGGCTCGCGATCGCGGCAGTGGACAGTGCCACGACATCCGCCGTCTCAATACTGGCTACATTTACGCCACTGAGTGCCGCCACTTGCGCGCCGGTCAGCGCTGCTGCCTGGGCAGTGGTCAGGGCGATCAATTGCACATCGGTAAGGGCGGCCACGTCAGCCACCTGCATGGCGGCAATCTGTGCGCTGCTCAAGGCAACCACTTGTGCCGTGCTGAGTTGCTCAACTTGCGCGGTGCTCAAAGCGACCACCTGGGCAGTCGTCAAAGCAGCAATCTGCTGAGTGGCCAACCCCACCACCTGCTCAATGCTCAAGGCGGCAATATCAGCAGTTTCCAAGGCACGAATCTGCACACTGCTCAGGGCCCGCAGGTCAAGTGCTTCCAATGCAGCCACTTGCTCGGAACCCAGAGCCACAATCTGCGCGGTACTCAGTGCTAGCACCTGTGCGGTAGTTAGGGCGATGAGCTGGCTGGCGCTTAGCTGAGCAATATCGGCAGTTTCCAAGGCCTGCACTTGTGCGGTGGTCAGCGCCGCAGCTTGCGCGCCGGTGAGTGCTTTTACCTGCTCGGTACCCAAGGCGACGATCTGCGCACTGGTGAGCGCGGCCAAGTCTTGAGTTTGCAACGCCTCCACTTGCAGGGTGCTGAGGGCTTTAATTTGTACGGTCGTCAACGCCTGCGCTTGCTCGGTAGTCAGCGCAATAATTTGCTGAGCGCTCAACGCACGCAGATCAACGGTTTCCAGCGCACGTAGCTGAGTTGTTGTTAGGGCCGCTAAATCAGCGGTTTCCATGACGCTGACTTGCTCGCTGGTCAAGCTAACCACTTGTGCAGTGCTCAACTCACTGACTTGTTCAGTGGTTAGCGCGCGAACCTGCACGCTGCTCAAGGCTTGCAGATCCGCGGTTTCCATGGCGCGAACCTGAGCCGTGGTTAGCGCTGCAATTTGTCCGGCGTTGAGTGCGCGGACCTGGGCGGTCGACAACGCGACAATCTGCGCATTGCTCAAAGCCTGCAAATCGGCAGTTTCAATCGCACCCACCTGGGCATTGGTCAACACGCTAATTTGCGCGGTACTCAACTTGCTCAACTGGCCAGCCGTCAGCGCAGCAATTTGATCAACCGTCAGCGCACGCAGATCCTCACTTTGCATGGCGGCCAGCTGAATGGTGGTCAGCACTGCAACGTCGGCAACCTCAAGGGCGGTGATCTGTGCGGTACTCAGTGCCACGATCTGTGCAGTGCTCAGCGCTTGTATTTGCGCAGTCCCCAGCGCGGCAATCTGATCATTACTCAACACCGCCACATCAGCGGTCTCCAGAGCACGAACCTGCGCAGTACTCAGCGAGGCAACCTGTTCCAAGGTCAATGCCTGCATTTGTGCAGTGGTTAGGGCATTCAACTGATCGGTACTGAGGGCGCGGAGATCGGCAGTTTCCAGCACTTCGACCTGCGCGGTGGTCAGTTTCGACAGCTGCGCAGTGGTCAGTGCCGCGACTTGCGCGGAGCCCATGGCCAACACCTGATCAGCACTCAGGGCGACGATATCTGCGGTCTTCAGTGCCGCAAACTGCGCCGGAGTCAGGGCAATGATTTGCGCATTGCTCAAAGCGGCCACTTGCGCCGGGGTCAGACCAGCAATGGCATCAGTGGCAATGGCGGCCAGATCGGCAACCTGCAAGGCCGCCAACTGGTCAACCCCCAGACTTGCCACCTGCGCAGAGGTTAGTACCGAAGCCTGAGCGGTGGTCAGCGCTATAACTTGAGCGCCAGTCAATACAGCCACATCGGCGACTTCCATGGCCGCCAACTGGGCGGTGGTCAGCGAGGCAATTTGCGCGATGGTCAGGGCCTCGACCTGCGCCGTGGTCAAACCGACCACTTGCGCAGTGCTCAACGCTTGCACCTGAGCGGTGCCTAGCTTGCTCAACTGCGCAACGCTCAGGACCGCCAAGTCAGCCACTTCAAGCGCATTAATCTGCACGCTAGTCAGCGCTTGCAACTGCACTGTGCTCAGCGCCGTTACCTGGCCGGTAGTAAGTGCCACGATTTGCGCAGTAGCCAGCAAGCGCAGGTCGGCGGTTTCCAGTGCGGCAACCTGTGCTGGCGTCATGCCGGCGACTTGCCCGGTGCTCAGTGCAAGCACTTGAGCGCTGGTTAGCGCGACCACCTGCGTGGTGCTTAGGGCCGCCAGATCAGCGGTTTCCAGAGCGCGTACTTGAGCGGTACTAAGGGCTTGCAGGTCGGCAGTTTCCACAGCGGCGACTTGTTCGGTGGTCAACGCAACTATCTGGGCGCTGGTCAGCAAGCTCATCTGCGCAGTGGTTAGCGCGGCAACTTGGCCGACCTGCAAGGCAGCTACATCAGCGGCTTCCAACTTGACGATTTGAGTGGCAGTGAGCGCGGCAACGTCTTGCGTTTCTAGCGCGGCAATCTGCGCCGTAGTCAAAGCTTGCAGCTGGACAGTGCTCAGCGCCTGAATCTGCAGGGTCGTTAGTGCGGCAATCTGATCCGCACGCAATGCCGCCAGATCGGCAGTTTCCAGCGCTTGAATTTGCGCCGTGCCGAGGGCCTGCAAATCAACCAAAGCCAGTGCGGTAACTTGCGCCGTAGTCAGCGCGGCAATTTGCGCGGTAGTCAAGGCGGCGACTTGCAGCGACGTCAAACCATCGATTTGCTCTGCCGTCAGTGCGGCAATTTGTGCTGTGGTCAGCGCGCTCAGCAATGGGTCGCTGTGCGCAGCAATTTGCGCCGTACTCAGGCCTGCGCTCAATGCGGTTACTTGCGCGACGCTCAGCGCTTGGATCTGCGCCGTGGTCAGCGCGGTAATTTGCTGAGTGCTGAGCGCGTGCAGATCGGCACTTTCCAGCGCCGCAATCTGAGTAACGGTAAATTTGCTGACTTGCTCAGTGCTCAAGGCAACGACTTGCTGCGTGGTTAAGGCGGCGACTTGCTCGTCATTCAAGACGCGCAAATCAACGGTTTCTAGCGCTCGAATCTGCGCGGTGGTTAATGCCGCAAGATCAGCCAATTCCAGCGCCGCTACCTGGGCGGTAGTTAACGCAACAACCTGGGCAGTAGTCAGCGCAGCGGTTTGTGCGGTGGTCAGATTAATAATCTGCTCGGCGGAAAGCACTGCCACATCTGCAGTATCGAGGGCGCGCACTTGGGCCGTGGTGAGCGCCGCTACTTGCTCAAGGGTCAAGGCCTTCACTTGGGCAGTGGTCAAGGCGGCGATCTGCGCCGTGGTCAAGGCCGCCAGATCGGCAGTCAGCAACAAGGTAATCTGGCTGGTTGGCAGACTGGCGATTTGCGCCGTGGTCAAGGCCGTTGGTTGTGAGCCACTCATGGCAATCACTTGCTCTTCACTGAGCGCGGCCAAATCGGCAGTCTCCAGCGCTGCAATTTGTGTACTGGTGAGCGCAATAATTTGCTGGGTGGTCAATGCCTGCACTTGGCTAACGCTCAAGGCCACGACCTGAGCCGTGGTGAGCGCTTGTACATCAGCGGTCTCCAGCGCCGCCACTTGGATTTGGGTCAGATTAACCACCTGCGCACTGCTCAGCGCGATCACCTGCTCAGTACTGAGGGCGACCATTTGTGCAGTGCTCAGCACCGCGATGTCGGCAGTTTCAATCGCCCGCAATTGCACAGTACTTAGCGCCTGCAACTGCGCAGTAGTGAGCGCAACCACCTGCGCCGTGGTCAATGCAACCACCTGCGCGGTACTCAGCGCGCTGACGTCTGCACCGATGGCGACAACTTGGGCGCTGCTGAGTTTGGCAATTTGTGCGGTAGTCAGTGCACCAACCTGAACACTACTCAAGACCGCCACTTGCTCGGTACTCAGCGCAACTAGATCGACAGTTTCCAATGCTTTAATTTGCGCGGCGCTAAGCGCCTGCAAATCATCTGTTTGCAGAGCCGCAACCTGAACACTGGTGAGTGCCACCACTTGCGCGGTACTTAAGGTGGCTGCCTGCTCGGTGGTCAGGGCAACAATTTGTTCGGTGCTCAACACCGCCAAGTCGGCGGTTTCGAGCTGACGAATCTGCGCCGTAGTCAGCGCGGCAAGATCAGCAACCTCCAGCGCGACTGCCTGTTCAGTGGTCAAGGCGATGATTTGCGCATTGGTCAACGCAACCACTTGCTCAGTACTCAAACCAGCGATTTGTGCGCTGCCCAGCACGGCGAAATCAGCCGTTTGCAACGCTTGTAACTGTGCACTGCTTAGTGCCTGAATGTCAGCCACTTCAAGGGCCGCCGCCTGCGCAGTCGTCAACGCAATAATTTGCGCAGTGCTCAAGACCTTAACCTGCTCAGAGCCCAGAGCAACGATCTGCTCGGTGCTCAGGCTGGCCAGATCGACAGCTTGCAGCGCATTCACCTGAGCTGTGCCTAGGGCTGCGATCTGCTCAGTGGTCAAGGCCTGCACTTGCGCGCTGGTCAGGGCAACAATCTGTGCAGCACTCAACGCCCGCAGATCAACTGTTTCCAGGGTTTCAATCTGTGCGGTAGTCAGACTGGCCACTTGCAGGGTCGTCAGCGCCATAACTTGGGCACTGGTCAGCGCAACAATTTGGGCAGTGCCCAAGGCAGCCAGATCAACGGTTTCCAGCGCCTGAATCTGTGCACTGGTCAGTTTCGCCAGATCAGCCAACTCCAGCGCACTCACTTGGGCGGTGCTCAGCGCGATAATTTGCGCGGCCGTTAATGCAACCGCCTGGGCGGTGGTCAGCGCCACAATCTGTGCGCTGCTGAGGGCGGCAATATCTGCAGTTTCCATGGCTTTGAGCTGAATGGTACTCAGCGCTGGAATTTGCTCTGTGGTCAGTGCCCGCACTTGCGCGGTAGTCAGGGCGACTATTTGCGCAGTGCTTAGCGCCAACAGATCGCGAGTTTCCAGAACCGCAATCTGCTCGGTAGTCAGCGCCGCAATCTGCGCAGTAGCCAATGCGCTGATTTGAGCGGTGGTCAACGACTGTACTTGCTCGCTGGTCAGCGCCTGCAAGTCGTTAGTTTCCAGCGCAGCCAATTGGCTGCTGGTCAGCGCCGCGACTTGGTCGCTGGTCAAGGCTTGCACCTGCTGGGTTTGCAAGGCCACCACCTGGGCAGCAGTTAATGCTTGCAGGTCTTGGGTTTGCAAGGCAGCCACTTGTTCACTGGTCAATGCCTGCACCTGTGCGGTGCTCAACGCAGCAACTTGAGCACTGCTCAACGCCACAATCTGGGCAGTGCTCAAGGCTGTCACATCGACAGTATCCAGAGCGCGAACCTGAGCGGTTGACAGTGCCGCCAAGTCAACCGTTTGTAGCGCCGCCACTTGATCGCTACGCAAGGCGGCAATTTGCGCGGTGCTCAACGCGGTAAACTGCGCACTGTTCAGCCCAACCACCTGGGCGATGGTCAGCGCAGCAATATCGGCAGTCTCCAGTGCCTGCAACTGCGATGAAATAAGACCAGCAAGATCAACAACCTCAATAGCGGCCACTTGATTGCTGGTCAGCGCCGTTACTTGCGCAGCGCTCAATGCACCGATCTGGGCCGAATCGAGTGCCGCGACTTGCGCGGTTTGCAATGCAGCAAGATCATCCGTGGCGATGCCACGAATCTGCGCGGTGCTCAGGACGGCTAGCTGCTCCGCCACCAGAGCGCGTACCTGAGCGGTGGTCAGCGCAACGATCTGCGCAGTGCTAAGCGCTTTAATTTGGTCAGTACTGAGTATTGCCACACGATCAGTCGCCAATGCGGCCAGATCTGCGACTTCCAACGCCGCAATATTAGCGCTGCTTAGCGCAGCCACTTGTTCAACCGTTAATGCCAGCGCCTGATCGGTGCGTAACGCCACCACTTGCGCAGTGCCAAGGGCTGCCACATCGGCAGTGTCGAAGGCAGCCAACTGATCGGTACTCAGGGCGGCAATCTGCGCAGTCTTCAGCGCAGCGACCTGAGCAGGTTTGAACGCCTCCACTTGAGCGCTAGTGAGCGCCGCTAAATCAACGGTTTCCAGCGCCGCCACTTGCACGGTTGTTAATACTTCAATTTGCTCGATAGTCAGCGCACGCACTTGCGCTGTTTCCAACGCGACAACCTGAGCCGCATTCAATGCGGCTACTTGCGACAAGCTGAGATTGGCAATATGTGCAGTGGTCAAAACTGCAACATCGGCAGTTTCCAGCGAGCGAATTTGCGCGGTACTGAAGACGTTCAACTGCCCCGGGGTCAAGTTGCGGACTTGGGCGGTGGTTAGCGCGGCAATCTGGGTATTGCTGAAGGCTGCAACATCAGTATCCAGCGCGACTGACTGTGCTGTGGTTAGCGCGGCGATCTGCATAGTGGTCAAGGCGGCCACTTGAACCGTGTTCAACGCCTCAATTTTTGCAGTGCTCAACGCCTGTAAATCTGCGGTCTCGAGAACAGCCACTTGCCCGGCAGTAAAGGCTGCCACTTGTTCGATCGACAAAGCTGCCACTTGCGCTGTCGTCAGCCCAGGAATGCTGGCGGTCGAGAGTCTGGCAAAATCCGCAGTCTCCATGGCGGCCAACTGTGTAGGGGTCAGCGCGGCGAGTTGCGCTGAACTCAGAGCACGTACCTGGGCAAGGGTCAGCGCCACTATTTGTTCGGTTTCCAGCACCGCTAGATCGCGGGTTTCCATGGCCGCAACTTGGTCGGCGGTCAGACCGTTAATTTGCGCAGTGCTCAGGGCATGAATCTGCGCGGTTGAGAGCCCGGCGATACTGGCGGTCGACAGCGCAGCCAGATCAACCGGTTCAAAAGCAGCAATCTGCGCTGTTGTCAGCACGGCAAGCTGGGCACTGGTCAAGACCGCTACTTGCCCTTCAGTCAGCGCGACGATTTGCTGCGTATTCAAGGCCTGCGTTTGAACCGTGGTGAAGCCCTTGATGGCCGCTGTAGACAAAGCGCCAACATCGGAAGCATCCAGCGCTTGCACCTGCTCAGAGGCCAGGGCCGCAAGCTGTACTGAGGTCAGGCCGATAACCTGTGTCTCTGTCAGAGCTGCCACTTGCGCCGTGCTCAAGGCGCGGATGTCTGCGGTTTCCAGCACGGCCATTTGCGCCGAGCTAAGACCGGTAATCTGAGCACTGGTCAACGCGTGAATTTGCGTAGTGGTTAAGCCAAGGATCTGCGCGGTGCTTAGCCCAGCCAGGTCTGCCAACTCCAAGGTAGCAATTTGCTCGGTGAGCAAACTGGCCAACTGGTTAGTCGCCAGCGCGGTAACTTGTTGACTGCTCAATGCCTGGACCTGAGCGGTACTCAAGGCCACCAACTGAACAGTGCTGAGACTGCGTATTTGCGCAACCGAGAGTTGCTGCAAATCAGCCGTTTCAATAGCGCTAATTTGCGCCGAAGTTAGCGCGGCTATTTGCACGGTGCTGAGGGCCAACATGTGCTCGGTGGTGAACGCCTCAATTTGGGCGGTACTCAGCCCGCGCAGGTCTTCGGTTTGCAATGCTTTAAATTGCCCAGTGCTGAGCGCTGCTATCTGAGCAGTGGTCAGCGCCGACACTTGGGCGCTGCTGAGAGCCACAATATTGGCTGTCGACATAGCGCTGAGGTCTTCAGTCTCAAGCGCCGCGATTTGCACGCTGGTCAATTTGGAGGCTTGTACCGTGCTGAGTGCGGCTACTTGAGCGGTGTTCAGCGCAACAATTTGCTCCGCCGACAAGACCACTAGATCGACAGTTTCCAGCGCCCTTACCTGTGCCGTCGTCAGCGCATCGACTTGGCCAGTGCTCAATCCCGCTACCTGGGCAGTCCCCAGAGCAACTATTTGCGCACTGCTCAGGCTGCGAATCTGTGCCGTACTCAGCGCCGTCAGTTGGCCCTGATTAAGCGCAGCGATATCCACTGTATCCAGCGCGATCAATTGCCCGGTGCTCAGTGCCGCGACTTGGGCGGTAGTCAGCACGCTTACTTGTTGTGAGGCGAGTGCCTGAATGCTCGCCGATGACAAGGCTCGCAGGTCCGCCGTCTCAATTGCTACAAGCTGATCAGCAGTTAATTTACTCACCTGCAGAGTGGTCAAGGCCGCCGCCTGAGCGGTGGATAGCGCGGTAATTTGCGCTGGGCTGAGCGCACTCAGCTGAGCAGTGGTTAAGGCTTGAATGCTTGCAGAAGACAGCACCGCAAGATCAATGGTCTCCAGCGCAAATACTTGCGCAGTGGACAAACTTGCCACCTGGGCAGTGCTAAGTGCTTGTACTTGCGCGGTACTGAGTGCGACTACTTGCTCCTCGGTTAAGCCACGGATTTGCACAGTGCTCAACGCTCTGATGCTGGCCGAAGTCAGCTGTGCAAGATCTACGGTCTCCAGCGCCGCGATTTGAGTGCTCGACAGGCTGGTTATTTGACCGCTGCTCAACGCCGCCACTTGATCAGTGCGCAGCGCCGCGACTTGGGTATTGTCCAACCCACGAATGTCGGCGGTTTCCAATGCACGCACCTGAGCGGTGCTTAGACTCGCCAATTGGGCGGTAGTCAACTCAGCGACCTGCGCCGAACTGAGCGCAATAATTGCGGCCGTGCTTAAGCGTGCCAAATCGGCCGTTTCCAGCGCAGCGATTTGCTCCGCCGTTAGCTTGGCAACCTGCGCGGTGCTCAGCGCACCAACCTGGGCGGTGGTCAGCGCAACGATTTGATCAGCGCTCAACGCAATCAAATCAGCGGTTTCTAGGGCACGAACCTGTGCCGTGGTAAGGGCGGCAACCTGATCGGTAGTCAAGGCCACGACCTGCGGATTGGTCAGACTAACAATGGCAGCAGTGCTCAGGGCAGCCAGATCCTGCGTCTGCAAAGCAACGATCTGTTCGGTGGTTAACTTGGACACTTGCGCAGTGGTCAACGCTGCCGTTTGCGCACTGGTCAAGGCAATAATTTGCTCCGTACCCAGCTGGCGTATAGCAACAGTCGTGATGGCACTAACTTGCACAGTCGTTAACGCTGCGACCTGCTCAGTCGCCAGCGCCTGTGCCTGAGCTGTAGTCAAGGCTTGTATGTCGGCAGTTTCCAGCGCGCGTAACTGCAGCGTGTCGAGGGCGCGCAGTTGCTCGGTGCTCAACGCCTTGACGTCTTCACTTGCCAGAGCTCTGATTTGTACGGTACTTAGGGCGGCAATTTCAGTGGTTTCCAGCGCCGCAACTTGGTTGCTGCTTAGGGCCGCAATCTGCGCGCTGGTCAGGGCGCGTGCTTGCGCCGTGCTGAGTGCGATTAATTGTTCGCTGCTCAGCTGAGCAACATCAGCAGTCTCTAGCGCTGCCACTTGCGCGGTGCGCAACACCTGTATTTGCTCGGTGCCCAAGGCGCGAATTTGCGCAGTGGTCAACGCGACTAACTGAGGCGAGGTCAATGCATTGATTTGTGCGGTGGTCAGAGCATCGACTTGAACAGTGGTCAGCGCCGCGACCTGAGTGGCCGACAGCTTGCTGAACGCCTCGGTCGTCAAGGCTGTTAGATCAGCAGTTTCCAGCGCGCGTAGCTGCGCCGTACCCAGCGCTGCAACCTGAGTTGAGCTCAGGGCCGCAGCTTGTTGTGTGGTTAGTGCGACCACTTGCGCGGTGGTTAGCGCAGCAACATCAACCGCTTCCAGTGCCCGAATTTGCTCGGTGGTCAAAGCTACAATCTGAGTAAGCAACAGCTTGGCAACCTGCGCGCTAGTCAGCGCAGTAATAGCCGCAGCCGACAAGCCCTGCAGGTCTGCAGTCTCCAGCGCTTGAATCTGCGCTGTGGTCAGGGCGGCCGCTTGCGCCGTATTCAGGGCAGCGGTGTGCGCTGGCGTCCAGGCGGCAATCGCCGCAGTGCTCAGCAACTGTATCGCAGCAGGGGTTAAGGAGCCGATCTCGCGACCGACCAGCTGGGTTGCCGACAGCGGAGTAGTCAATGCGGCGACTTGCGCCGTACTTAAGGCCACCGTCTGCGGGATGCTCAACGCATCGATCTGCTCGGTCGACAGAGCATGTATCTGAGCGGTGCTGAGCACTTTAATATCGGCCGTTTCAATCGCCACAATCTGCGCAGCTGTTAAATCGTCGATTTGCGTGACCAGTAAACTGGTGATCTGGGCGGTCGACATGCCGGCTATCGCAGCAGTCGACAGGGCGGCCAAATCATCTGCCGCGAGCTTGGTCACCTGCTCAGTGGTTAATGCCAAAACTTGCGCAGCAGTTAGGTTGGCCGCCTGCGCTGTGGTCAACGCGACAATCTGCTCAGTGGTTAGTTTGGCTATCTGTACGGCCGTCAGACCGCGTGTTGCGGCAGTGCTCAGCATAGCCAGATCGCCAGTTTCCAGCGCGACCACCTGTGCGGTAGTCAACCCTGCCACTTGCGCAGAGCTCAGAACTGCAGCCTGATTGGTGGTCAAGGCAACGATCTGCGCAGTGGTTAGCGCCTTCACGTCAACCGCCTCAAGCGCTGCTACCTGAACGCTGCTAAGCGCCACCAGCTGCTCGGTGGTCAGGCTGGCAACCTGCGCGGAAGTCAGTGCTTGTATTTCAGCCGTGATCAGAACCGCCAGATCGGCCGCGTCGATAGCCGCAATCTGCGCGGTGGTCATGCCGGCAATTTGCAGCGCGGTCAGCGCCTGAATCTGCACGGAGCTGAAAGACTGAACATCGGCAGCACTCAAGGCAGCAATATCCAGCACATCCATTCTGCTAATTTGCGCAGTGGTCAGCGCCAGCACCTGCGCATCGGTCAGAGCTACAACCTGCGCCGTAGTCAGACCCGCAATAGATGCCGTGGCAATGGCCGCAACATCCTCGGTTTGCAACGCAGTAATTTGCTGAGTTTTCAACGATGCCAATTGCGTAGCGCTCAGCACGGCAACCTGCGCGCTGGACAACGCCTCAATCTGAGCGGTGGTCAGCGTCTGCAGCTGGGCAGCCGTTAAGCCTTTGATCGTTAGCGAAGACAGAACTGCGATATCTTCTGTCTCGATGGTGGCTAGCTGAGCCGTGGTCAATAGCGCAATCTGCGCGGAAGTCATGGCTTGAATTTGCGCGGTGCTCAACAACGCGACGTTGAGCGCGGCGAAATCTGCCGCCTCCATAGCACCGATCTGAGAGGAGCTCAGCGCTTCTACCTGGCCTGCGGTGAGGTTTGCCACCTGCGCGGTGGTCAAGCCTTTGATGTTGACTGTGCTGATCTGCGCGAAATCTTCAGTTTCAAATGCCGCCACTTGCGCGGTACTCATACCCCCCAACTGAGCGGCAGTTAATGCCTTAACCTGCAGCGTGGTCAGCTCTTGCACTTGCGCGGTGGTCAAAGCTCCAACCTGAGCAACACTCAACAAGGCAATTTTGGCCGGTGCCAACACGGCAATATCATCGGTACCAATAGCTGCGATCTGGGCGGTGGTTAGACCTTGCACTTGCAGCAAGCTGAGGGCATTTACCTGCGCGGTACTCAAGGCCGTCACATTGGCAGCAGTTAACGCCTTGACATCTGCGACCTCCAATACAGAAATCTGCGCCGTCGTGAGCGCCTGGACCTGGCCGATAGTCAGGGCTTTGACCTGAGCAGTGGTAAACCCTGGAATAGCCGCTTGAGAAAGGTTATCGATATCCGCCACGTCAATGGCGACCACTTGCTCAGTGGTCATAGCCGCTAACTGCGTGGCGTTAAGCGCCTGCACTTGCTGCGATTCCAGACCCGCAATCTGCAGAACTGTCAGTGCGGTAATTTGCCCCGCCGTCAACGCGGCAATGGCCGCCGGAGTCAGCTGTTGCAAGTCGGCCACTTCAATAGCCTGCACTTGCGCAGTGGTCATATTGGCGACTTGGCTTGCCGTTAGCGCTGCGAACTGATGCGTCTCCAGCGCCACGATTTGTGCAGTGCTCAGGGCTTTAACGTCCAGCGCTTCAAGGTTTCTGACTTGCGCGGTGCTCAAGGCTTGTAGCTGCGCCGTGCTCAAGGCCTGCATTTGCACAGTAGTAAAGCCTGGGACCGCCGCAGTGCCCAGCACCGCGACATCAGCAACTTCTAGCGCTTGAATCTGCGCAGTGCTCAGCGCAGCTAATTGAACTGCCGATAATTTACTAATTTGTACCGTGGTCAACGCTTCGACCTGAGCGGTAGTCAAGGCACTGATCTGCGCAGCAGTCAGTGAACTCACTGCCGCAGTAGGCAGTTGCTGAAGATCGGTAATTTGTATGGCGCGGATTTGCGCCGTACTCATGCCGGCAACTTGCAAGCCTGTAAGTGCCGCGAACTGATGAGTTTCCAGCGCAACGATTTGCGCCGTGGTCAACACATTTACGTCGGCCACTTCCAACTTGGCGACTTGCACGGTGGTCAAGGCTTGCAGCTGAACGGTGGTCAGCGCTTTTACCTGCACGGTGGTTAAGCCAACAATAGCTGCAGTATTCAGCGCCGCAACATCGTCAACCGCCAAGGCTTTGATTTGCGCGGTACTTAACGCGGCCACTTGCACGGCAGATAACTTACTAACCTGCAGCGTGGTCAAGGCGACAACCTGCGCACTGGTCAGGGCATTAACCTGCACGGCAGTCAGATTGGTCACGGCAGCCGTACTTAAACCGGGAAGATCCGCCTCTTCAATAGCGGCAATCTTGGCAGTACTCAGCGCCGCGACCTGAGTGGCGGTAAGAGCACCAACTTGCGCGGAGTCGAGGGCAGCGATTTGCCCGACGGTCAATACGCCAACGTCTGCAACTTCCAGCGCCGCCACTTGAGCAGTGGTTAGTGCATCAACTTGGGCAGTCGCCAGGTTACTGACCTGAGCGGTAGTCAAGCCCGCTATCGCAGCAGCACTCAAGGCGGCAAAGTCGGCGGTTTCGATGGCGACAACTTGCGCAGTGCTCAATGCGCCTATTTGCGTGTTTTTCAACGCCGCCGCTTGCGCCACAGTCAAAGCTTCAATCTGCTGCGTACTGAAGGCTGCGATCTGGGTGATGCTCAGCGATTGAATTGTCGCAGTACTTAAGCCTGCAACATCGGTTACTTCAATGGCGCGTATTTGCGCGGTAGTTAACGCTGCAACTTGCGTAGCGCCGAGCACGGAGAGTTGCGCAGAGTTCATTGCAACGATCTGTGAGGTACTCAGTACGGCCAAATCGACAGCCTCAAGCTGTTTAATTTGCCCAGTGGTCAGCGCAGTTACCTGAGCATCAGTAAGCGCTGCAACCTGGGCCGTAGTTAAGCTGACAATCACGCTGGTCGACAGCTTGCTTAGGTCGACGGTTTCAAGCGCTCGTACTTGCGCAGTGGTTAATCCAGCAACTTGGGCAGGCGCCAATGCCGCAGCCTGCTCAGTGCCTAGCGCAACTATTTGCGCAGTGCTCAAGGCGGCCAAATCATCGGTGGCCATTTTGTTAATTTGCGCCGTGCTCAGCGCTGCCACATCTTCTGTTTCCAGCGCGCGCGCCTGGGCCGTCGTCAGCCCAACAATTTGCGCAGTGGTTAATGCCCGAGCTTGTGCCGTGGTCAACGCCTCGATTTGCACGGTACTCAAAGCGACCAAGTCATCCAAGGCTATCGCCTGAATCTGCGCGCTGCCGAGCGCGGCCAAATCTGCGTTTTCCAGCGCGCGCACTTGCGCCGTGGACAGGCCCACAATCTGCGAGGTGGTTAACGCAATTGTCTGTGCGGTGGTTAGTGCCTCAATCTGCACAGTGCTCAACGCCGCGAGATCATCCAGGGCCAGCTTCTGAATTTGCGCAGTGGTCAGGGCGGCAAAGTCTGCGGTTTCCAGGGCGCGCACTTGTGCGGTGGTGAAGGCCACAATTTGCGCAGTGGTTAACGCGGCAGTTTGGGCCGTGGTCAAGGCCACAATTTGCTCGGTTTTCAGCGCGGCGAAATCGACCACCTGCATGGCCGCCACCTGAGCGCTGCTCAGGGCCGCCACGTCAGCGGTTTCCAAGGTCTGAACCTGGGCAGTGGTCAGCGCCACTATTTGTGCTGTGGTCAGCGCCGCCGCTTGCACGGTCGTCAGCGCGACAATTTGCTCAGTTCTGAGTGCGGCAAAGTCCTGCGTTTCCAGCGCTCGTACCTGATCAGTACCCAGCACCGCAAGATCAGCCGTTTCCAAGGCCTGAACTTGACGCGTAGTTAGGGCGACAATTTGCTCACTGGTTAAGACAGTCACCTGTTCAGTGACCAGCGCGGCAACTATTAAAGTGCTCAGGGCCGGCACCTGAACGGCGGTCAACGCCGTCAGCTGCTCGGTAGTGATAGCGGCTATATCCTCGGTGGTCAGTGCAGCTATCTGTGCAGTACTAAGGTCGGCTACTTGTTCGGTGGTTAAGCCAGTGAAGATGCTGCTCATAGTCGTAGTTCCTGCACAGTGTGCGTCAACTGGGGCCGCGCGCTGACGCCGCACCGCAGTAAAAAAATGTTCTGTTTCGGTTTAGCGGCCGCCCACTGCAGTTCTTTAAGAACTGTTCAGCATTAGCCGATACTGCTTATACGCAAACACGTCAATGCAGTGACGCCAATTTTCCATCCAGCCAGACTAGCCCAATGGCACTTGGCCATACCAGCGCATTTCCTACGCTGCCGACGAAGCGCACGCCAACCCCGACAGGGCGCGCAGCCCTCCTGCAGCAATACCAGTCGGACTAGCGGCAACTGCACGACATGTGCCAACCGCAACCATCAGGCAAAGCTGCGCTAAATGCGCGCATGCACTCATTTAGGTATAGGTCGGAAAAACCTTCTCGGCCAGTCAGCGCCCCGAGATTTGCTGGCGCTAACGCCCTAGAGGCCCGCAGCCAGCCTGAACTGAATACACGCTAAACCCGACGTGCGAGGCTATCCAAAGCGCCGCCACTGGCGACTGCGGCGGGGATTCGCCGCTCATTTGGCAAACATTCGCCACCGATCGGCAAATTGCGAACAGCAAAAAGCCCGACAGGTTTAAGCCTGCCGGGCTTTGTTTTACCGCTACCGAACAGTCACCGCCTAAGCAGGCGGCGCACTGTTGAGCCCAAACTTAGAACTGCGCAGCGTCCAGCAGGTACAGCGATTCGCTACCAGCCTTGACCGAAGCGGTCAGGGAGTGGATGCGCGGCAACAGGCGGGCGAAGTAGAAGCGCGCGGTGCCAAGCTTGCTGACGTAAAACTCGTCTTGCTCCTGCTTGGCCAGTGCGGTGCGGGCCATCAGTGCCCACATGTAGGCGTAGGCGGTGTAGCCGAACACTTGCAGGTACTCAACCGAGGCCGCGCCGATTTCGTTCGGGTTGGTCTTGGCGCTGTTGAGCAGCCAAGCGCTCAGCTCGTCGAGGTTGTTGATGGCCGCTTTAAGCGGTTCAACGAACTCGGCCAACGAAGCATCGGCGCTGCCGATAAAGGTTTTAATTTCATCGGCAAACAGCTTGTACATGGCGCCGCCATTGCCGACGATCTTACGACCGACCAGGTCGAGCGATTGAATACCGTTGGTGCCTTCGTAGATCTGGGTGATCCGGCAATCGCGGATCAGCTGCTCTTGGCCCCACTCACGAATAAAACCATGGCCGCCGAAAATCTGCTGGCCATGTACCGTGGTTTCCAGCCCCATATCGGTCAGGAAGGCCTTTGCTACTGGTGTTAGCAGGGCGACCAGCTCTTCGGCGCGTTTGCGGGTAGCGGCATCTTCACTGAACTTGGCCGTATCGAGCTGCATCGCCACATAGCTGGAGAAGGCCCGGCCGCCTTCGTTCAAGGCTTTCATGGTCAACAACATGCGGCGCACGTCAGGGTGCACGATGATCGGGTCGGCGACTTTGTCTTTAGCCACGGGGCCGGTTGGTGCGCGACTCTGGATACGGTCACGAGCATATTCGATGGCGTTCTGGTACGAACGCTCACCCAGCGCCAAACCCTGCACGCCTACACCTAAACGCTCGTAGTTCATCATGGTGAACATGGCGTTGAGGCCCTTGTTCGGTGCATCGATGATGTAACCGATGGCGCCGTCAAAGTTCATCACGCAGGTAGCGGAAGCCTTGATGCCCATTTTGTGCTCGATCGAACCGCACGACAGGCTGTTCTTCGCGCCCAAGGAACCGTCGGTGTTAACCATAAACTTCGGCACGAGGAACAGCGAGATGCCTTTCGGGCCCGCTGGTGCGTCCGGCAGTTTAGCCAACACCAAGTGAATGATGTTTTCGCTGAGGTCGTGCTCGCCACCGGTGATGAAAATCTTGGTGCCGCTGATGCTGTAGCTGCCGTCAGCCTGTGGCTCGGCCTTGGTGCGAATAATCCCAAGGTCGGTGCCAGCGTGCGGCTCGGTCAGGCACATGGAACCGGCCCAAGCGCCGGAATACATGTTCGGCAAGTAGGCTTCTTTGAGTTCTTCGCTGGCG
This sequence comes from Pseudomonas sp., assembly GCA_044354115.1. Taxonomy (GTDB): domain Bacteria; phylum Pseudomonadota; class Gammaproteobacteria; order Pseudomonadales; family Pseudomonadaceae; genus Aquipseudomonas. The sequence continues at coordinate 38,449 of JBILAR010000201.1, forward strand.
TGCGCATTGATCGACAAGCAGGCGCCGGCAGTCAGCATCGGGTACAGGCCGAACGACAGGTTGGCCGAGTTAACCATTTCTTCGACTTGCGCCGAGATGGCTTTTGGCATGCCCATGCCGCCGAACTGCGGATCACCACCAACGCCAACCCAACCGCCTTCGGAATACGCTTTATAAGCGGCAGGGAAGCCAGCCGGGGTATTTACCGCGCCGTCAGTCCAACCACAGCCTTCTTCGTCGCCGCTGCGATTCAGTGGGGCGATAACGCCGGCAGTCACCTTACCGGCCTCTTCGAGAATGGCCGCAGCGGTTTCTTCATCCACTACTTCGGCAATCGCTGGCAACTCAGCCCACAGCTTAGCCACCTCAAAAACCTCATTGAGGACGAAGCGCATATCGCGCAGGGGCGCTTTGTAATCAGCCATGTGAACCTCTCGAAAAAGACTGGCAGGATCGCCAATTGAACATGGCCGCGATTGTACCAGACCAACAACAATGAGCAAAAGGGTCGATTAATGACCATCAATCATATTTAAGTCACGAAAAGCAGCACTTAAGCTGCAACTCCACCCGCAGTTTAGCCTGTCACCGAGCCGCCTCGATTGCGCCGACAGCCGGCAGTTAAACCGCCGTCCTCAAGCCTCGACGCTGGCGACCCGCACCGCGCCACGGCGAACCTGACCGAGCGCCACCACCCGGTTGCGACCGGCGTTTTTCGCATCGTACAAGGCCTTGTCCGCCGCCTTAAGCACATCCTCAGGCGCGGGCTGCTCGGCCTGGCGCTGGGCAACGCCGATGCTGACCGTCACAGCCACGCTGCTGGCACTCTTAGCGCCACGCTTTTGCCGACCCTGTTGATCGTCATGCGGACGTTTGGTGGATTCGCGCAATTGCAGGTGGTAGCCCTCCACTGCCGCACGCACCACCTCTAAATGGGGCAGGCACTGCTCGATGGTCTTGCCGGGGAACACCAGGGTGAACTCCTCGCCGCCGTAGCGATAGGCCTTACCGCCGCCACTGATTTTGGCCAACTGCTGAGCGACCAAACGCAGCACCTGATCGCCCACATCATGGCCGTGGGTGTCGTTGAATTTTTTAAAGTGATCAATATCGGCCATCGCCAACACGTAGGTACGCCCGAGCCGCTGCAAGTGTTCATTCAGGGCACGGCGGCCGGGCAAACCAGTTAGCTCATCGCGAAAAGCCATTTGATAAGCCTCGTGCGCCACCGCCACGGCAATCATCAACATCACTTGGCTGCTCATAATGTTCAGCGCCTGCGGCTCGATAAACACCTTGGGCAGCATCCATAACAGCCCCACCAAACCGACCAACTGAGCAGCATGCAGCGGCCGGGGATGGCGCAGGTACTGCACCAGCAGCAGCAGCGCAGCAAACACAAACAGTGGATAAGCCAACTGAATCAGGCTCATCCAACTGCCATGCAGCGCCGGCCAGCGAATCTCGGCCAACCAGGTTAATAGCTCCAGCGGATAGCGCTGTGCGAGCGCCGCAGCCACGCCGACCACAACCAATAACACGGCAGCGCGCGCGATTAAGTCTTGGATCAGCTGGGTGCGCTCTTGCCAAGCGGCGTACAAGCCGTAGAGCAACGGCAAGAGCAAGCTGCACAGATGAAAGATCAGCGCCGCATCGGCCTGCACCTGGCCGTTGGCGCGAAAGTAATCGGCCTGGCTATCGAGCAAGAAGTAACCGAGGTACACCGTCAATAACAGAAACAACTCACGCTGACGGCTGTAAACCATGCAAAAGGTGCCACCGAGCAACAGTAACAAGGTCGGCAGAACATTAAACAGCGAGTTAAAAAACTCATTCAGGGTCGCCAAACTAGCGGCCAGCAACCCGCCAACCAGCAGCAACAACGACGGCAAGAAATGCCCAAGGCGCACAGCAGAAAAGCGCAACACAGCAACACTCCAGCCCAATAACGATCAATCACAGCGCTGCATTCTGCCTGCAGATTACCCGCAAGGCATCGGCCCAGAACGCAAAGTTGAGTTATTTTCTCTGATCGACCGGCTAAAACGAAAAATGCCGCGGACCCGAAGGCCAGCGGCATTTTGTTTCGATCTTAAGTTGGCGCTGGGTGGTTAAACCCAGCGCCTTCCAACTTAGCTTACAAATTAGTAGCCCAGATCGAAGTTTTCTTCTTTCATGTCCATCAAGTTGTTGGCGCCAGAAACCATGGTCACCACCAAGCCACGGGTACGCGGCAGGATACGTTGGAAGTAGAAACGCGCGGTCTGCAATTTGGCGGTGTAGAACGCCTCTTCGTCAGTGCCGGCAGCCAATTTCTCGGCAGCCAAACGCGCCATGTCAGCCCAGAAGTAAGCCAGGCAGACGTAACCGGAGTACATCAGGAAATCTACCGAAGCAGCACCCACTTCTTCACGGTCTTTCATCGCGGCCATACCCACTTTCATGGTCAGATCGCCCCACTCTTTGTTCAGCAGTGCCAGCGGTGCAACGAACTCTTTAACAGCGTCGTTGGCTTCGTTGGTTTGGCAGAACTTGTGCACGATCTTGGTGAAGCCTTTGAGGGCCTCGCCTTGGGTCTGCAGAACCTTACGGCCGAGCAGGTCCAGCGCTTGAATACCGGTGGTGCCTTCGTACAGCATGGAAATACGGCTGTCGCGAACGTTCTGCTCCATGCCCCACTCAGCGATAAAGCCGTGACCGCCGTAGATTTGCACGCCGTGGTTAGCCGACTCAAAACCGACTTCAGTCATAAAGGCTTTAGCGATTGGAGTCAGGAACGCCAACAGGCCATCGGCGGCTTTTTTGTCTGCTTCGTTTTCGCTGTACTTAACGATGTCAACTTGCTTGGCCGTGAAGTACACCATGGCGCGGCTGCCTTCGGCGAACGCCTTCATGGTCAACAGCATACGGCGTACATCGGGGTGTACGATGATCGGGTCAGCGGCTTTGTCCGGCGCTTTCGGGCCAGTCAGCGAACGCATTTGCAAACGGTCACGAGCGTACTGCAGGCCGCCTTGGAAACCGATTTCGGCGTGCGCCAGACCTTGCAGAGCAGTACCCAGACGGGCAGTGTTCATAAAGGTGAACATGCAGTTCAGACCTTTGTTGGCTGGGCCGATCAGGTAACCGGTAGCGCCGTCAAAGTTCATCACGCAAGTCGCGTTACCGTGGATGCCCATTTTGTGCTCAAGCGAGCCACAGGAAACGGCGTTACGGCTGCCAGCAGTGCCGTCTTCGTTCGGCATGAACTTAGGCACGATAAACAGCGAGATACCTTTGGTGCCTTGTGGGGCATCCGGTAGGCGCGCCAATACGATGTGGACGATGTTCTCGGCCATGTCGTGCTCGCCAGCCGAGATAAAGATTTTGGTGCCAGAGACTTTGTACGAACCGTCCGCCTGAGGCTCAGCCTTGGTGCGCAACATGCCCAAGTCAGTACCGCAATGGGATTCGGTCAAGCACATGGTGCCGGTCCACTCGCCTGTTACCAGCTTGGTCAGGTAAGTGTGTTTCTGATCAGAGGTGCCGTGCTCGGCGATGGTGTTCATCGCACCGTGCGACAGACCTGGGTACATGCCCCACGACCAGTTAGCTTCACCAACCAGCTCGCTCAATACCAAGCCCAGCGACTCAGGTAGGCCTTGGCCGCCGTGATTTACGTCGTGCGACAGGCTCGGCCAGCCGCCTTCAACGTACTGCTGATAGGCTTCTTTAAAGCCAGTTGGGGTTTTAACGCCCGACTCACTCCATTTGCAACCTTCGATGTCGCCACCGCGGTTAAGCGGAGCAATTACCTGCTCACAAAACTTAGCGCCTTCCTCGAGAATGGCGTTAACCATATCTGGAGTGGCGTCTTGGCAAGCCGGCATACTTTGATAGTGCGCTTCGTAGCCCAACAACTCATCACGAACGAAACGAATATCACGCAAGGGGGCCTTGTAATCAGGCATAGCGAATAACCTCTGCTGTAAATTGCAATTAGGGTGACCGGCTTACCAGTCGTTGGCGGGATCACTCCCAGCGGCCCGATAGACTACATGCGGGCCAGCAGTCAAACAGGCGTTTGAAACATACGTTTACGCCAATGCCTTGTCAAGCATCCAGCGCGAGCGACTTAGGCAACCACACTGAACGAGCTAATGGGATCCGGCGGCGCGCTCACGCGGCGATACACCTGCAGATTAGGCGCTAACGCAAAATCTTGCTGCGCTGTTTTTTCCGATAAGGTTGAGTCTGACTGATTCCCGGCCTGCGGGTCTTTACTGAGCGCTTTATCTTGCTCGGCCTGCTCGCGTTCAGCGGCTTGGGCTTTGCGTTCGGCAATGGCACTGGCGGCCGCCTCGCGCTGTTGCGCCGACAACTCAGAGCGCGCTTGCGCCGCCAGTACTTGGGCGCGCGCGGCGATGCTGCGGTCTTGGCCGGAAGGTTCGGCTGGGGCTAGGGCGGCGCGCTGCACTTGCTCCATTTTTCGGATAGTGGCGGCAGGATCATTGGCAATAACCCCGACATCAATACTGACTTCGCCACCAATGGCATAGGAACGCCCATCCGGTCCGCGCTTAAAGGTGTAACTCGGTGCGCCCGCATAACTGCCACCCACGGCCGAATGCGCCTGCTCATGGGCACGCACCTCGCGATCACGGCCACTCAGCTCGGTAATTTGCAGTTCGGTTAAACGTTCCTGTGCCGGAGTGGGCACGGGGCGGCCAGTTGTATCGACAACGGCAGGACGCTCAGAGTCAGTTTCGCTGGTGGATGTGGATGTGGATGTGGATGTGGATGTGGATGACAGGCTCGCGGATGGCGGCGGCGACTCAAGCCCCAGTTGCGAGGCGGCAGTCACCGCACGCAAAGACGCACGCGCAGGCGAGGCGGCCGACGCTGTTGTCGCCAAATGCCCATAACCTGCGATGTTCATCTAACCCTCCTCGCTCTGGCGGGAGGCCAAAAAATGGCTGTGCAAACGCTGCTGTAACCCACTGCACGGCTGATGCCGCGTTAAACCCAACCGGTTATGCGCGAATATCTAACAAAGTGCCGAGCGCATCGTCGGCAGTTTTGATTACCTCGGCCCCGGCCTGCACCTGTTGCTTGCCTATCTGCAGGTCGACCAAGCTGGTGGCGAGATCGACTGGCTGCGCTTGGTTATTGCTCGGATTGGCTGCCTGCGACTCAGCCGCAGGCTTTACCACGTTAATACTGGCGATATCACTGGCGGCTTGGTTAACCCGTTGCTGACCGCTTTGTATGCTGCTCAGCCCCGAATTAAAGGCGCTACTGGCAGAAATTTGCATGGTGATGCTCCCAGCTGGGAAATATGTCTTGTTTAATTGAAGCCGAGATTGAGCAAAAAATATACAAGCAATAGGCAATCACCCAAGCATTGCTTATCGCTGAATAGTTAGTCGACTCAGGTCAAGATAACCCGCCACCGTCGCCGCAGAGACTTGGTTTAGGCGCGGCACACGGCCCAAGCAGGGTGCCTGCAAGCGCGCTTCGAGAGTCGCGATATTTTCTTCAAGACGAGGCATCTGTGGCTCCAGCAGGTTCGCTACCCAGCCGGCCACACGCAAGCCATCACGTTCAATCGCTTCCACCGTCAGCAAGGCGTGATTGATGCAACCCAAGCGCACCGCCACCACCACAATCACCGGCAATTGCAGCGCAATCGCCAGATCCGCCAAGGTCGCAGAGTCGTTTAGCGGCACCCGCCAACCGCCAGCGCCTTCAACCAAGGTGAAGTCTGCCTGTTTGGCTAACACCGTCTGCACCGCTGCAGTGAGCGTGGCCACCTCAAGGCTGACGCAGGCCTCGGCTGCCGCCAGATGCGGGGCAATCGCCGGAGCCAAGGCAACCAGATTAACCTCGGTGTAGCGCAACGGGGTGGAGCATTCGGCCAGCAACGCCAGTGCATCGCAGTTGCGCAAGCCATCGGCGGTCTGCTTGCAACCGGCCGCCACCGGTTTGACGGCCGCCGTGCTCAGACCGGCCAAGCGCGCCGCCCGCAACAGCCCGGCGGCGATGGTGGTTTTGCCGACATCGGTGTCGGTGCCGGTAATAAAGAATGCCACAGGCATGTTACTGATCCTTTTGCAGTACCGCGTAAACCACCTGATAGGTCGCAGGCAAGCCTTGCGGCTGACGAAAGGACTCATAGGCGGCGAGCAAACCGCGCACTCGCGCCCGCCCAGTCAAGCCACCCGGACGACCGGGATTAAGATTGTGCGCGCCCAAGGCTTTTAGCTCGCCGGTCAGGCCGCGCACATCGGCGTAGTGCAGCACCTGCGGCTCAGTGTGCAGGCTCAGTAAGCGCAGACCGCTGGCCGCGCACAGTCGCTGATAGTCGGCGAAATGGCGAAATTGATTCACATGCACCAGCCCGTCGACGGCCTGCCAACTGGCGCGTAACTCAGCCAGGGTGCCGACGCACAAACTGCTAAACGCCATCACCCCGCCCGGCTGTAAGACCCGTCGCGCCTCGGCCAGCACCCGAGCAAAATCGCCACACCACTGCAGCGCCAAGCTGGAGAAAATCAAATCGCGGCTGTTGCTACGCAACGGCAACGCCTCGGCATCACCGGCAATAAAGTGTTTGGCTCCGGCAAGAGGCTGGGCGTGTTTGAGCATGCCCTCGGCGATATCGACTGCCGCGCCCTCCCCCGTGCCAAAACGTTGCGCGAGCGCGCGACTGAAATACCCGGTGCCGCAGCCCAGATCCAGCCAAGCATTAGCCGCCATGTCAGGCGGCAGCCGCTTTAACAGTTCATGGCCAATCGCCCTCTGCAGCCCAGCCACGCTGTCGTAACTGTCGGCGGCACGGGAAAAGGATGCGGCCACTTGGCGCTTGTCCGGCAAACCCGGCAACTGGGCAGCCGCTAAATCAGTCATCCTTGGCCTCACACATAAAGGCCGCCAGCGCCGCCGCCACTTCATGCGGGCGCTCGAGCACGAAGGCGTGGCTGGCCTGTTCGATTAGGCCCAGTTCAACATCCGGCACCAGCGCCAGCACTGCGCCAGCGGCGGATGCTGGCACTAACCCATCGGCGGCCGCGAATAGATGCAACTGCGGGCCGCGATAAGCCTGCAACGCCGACCGAGCATCCATGCATTCGAGCAACTTCAAGCCAGCTAACAGCTCGGCGACTGAGCTGCGGGGCGCGCCGGCCGTCAGCAGACGCGCCAAGCCACGGGCGTCTGCTGCGCCTTGGGCGCAGAGCAGGCTAAAGCGCTTCAGAGCGCTGGCGGGATTGGCCGCACACTCGGCCAAAAACGCCGCGAAGGTCGCGCTCGGCATCGCCTGCGGCCAATCGCTGCGGGCGACAAAACAGGCGTTGCTGGCCAAGGTAATCAACCCGCAACAGCGCTCACCACGCCGCGCAGCCAATTCAGTCGCAAGCATGCCGCCCAACGACCAACCGCCGAGCCACACATCCTCCGGCAGATTGGCATCCAGTTCATCCAGCCACTCGTTTATATCTGCCGATTCCAGTAGCGGCAGCGGTTCGATCAGCACCCGTAAATTCGGCTGTAAACCTTGCAGCGCGGCCGCCAAGGGTTCCAGCGGCGCGCTACCCAAGCCCCAGCCGGGCAACAGAATCAGTCGATTACGCATGCACAGACTCCATCGATTCAGGCGCGGCCAAACGCGGCCAGCAGTCCGCCAAGGCGTCTAGCAATAGCTCTAACTGCGCCTCGCTGTGGGCGGCGCTGAGGGTCACCCGCAGCCGCGCACTGCCGGCCGGCACCGTGGGCGGGCGGATGGCGGTGACTAATAAGCCGCGCTCACGCAACATGCTCGACAGTTGCAGGGCGCGGGCGCTGTCGCCAATCAGAATCGGCTGAATCGGCGTCAAGCTGTCCATCAGCGTCAGGCCGATCTCGGCCGCGCCTTGGCGAAAGCGCGCAATCAGTTTATGCAGATGCGCACGTCGCCAGTGCTCTGTGCGCAGCAATTCGAGGCTTTTTAGCGTCGCGCAGGCCAGCGCCGGCGGTTGACTGGTGGTGTAGATATAGGGGCGGGCGAACTGAATCAGGGTTTCGATCAGCTCCTCACTGCCGGCGACAAAGGCGCCAGCGGTGCCAAATCCCTTGCCCAAGGTGCCGACCAATACCTGCACATCCTCCACGCCCAAACCAAAGTGCTCGACTATGCCGCCGCCGCTCGCACCCAGCGGGCCGAAGCCGTGGGCATCGTCCACCAGCAGCCAAGCATCACGCTTACGCGCCTGCGCGCAGAGCTCCGGCAAGCCGGCCAAGTCGCCGTCCATGCTGAATACGCCGTCGGTCACCACCAGGGTGTTACCGCAGGCTTTGTCCAAGCGACTGGCGAGGCTGGCCGCATCGTTGTGCAAATAGCGGGCAAAACGCGCACCGCTGAGCAAGCCGGCATCCAGCAAGGAAGCGTGATTGACCCGGTCTTCCAGCACCGTATCGCCGCGACCGACCAGCGCCGTGACGGCGGCCAAGTTGGCCATATAGCCGGTGGAAAACAACAAGGCTCGTGGGCGCCCGGTGAATTCGGCCAGAGCCTCTTCCAGCTCGTGGTGCGGGCTGCTGTGGCCGATCACCAGATGAGAAGCGCCGCCGCCCACGCCCCACTTGGCCGCGCCTTGCTGCATCGCGGCGAGCACCTCGGGGTGATTGGCCAAGCCAAGATAATCATTGGAGCAAAAGGCTAACAGCTGCTCGCCATCCACCCACACCAGCGGCCCTTGCGGGCTTTGCAGCAGCGGGCGCTGACGATATAGATGGGCGCTGCGGCGCTCATTGAGCCGTGAGGTTAAATCGAAAGGCATATGCAATACCTTGTAGGAGCCAGCTTGCTGGCGATCTGCCGGCGGCGACCAATCGTCAGCAAGCTGACTCCTACAAAAAACGGATCAGGCCGAGGCGGCGTTATAGAACTGCTGCGAACCGCGCTGTTCCACCAAGGCTTGCTCGATGGCGGCTTGATGCACTTCGTCGGCGTACTCTTCGCGGGCTTCCGGCTTGATGCCCAAGCGCGTAAACAACTGCATGTCTTTATCGGCTTGCGGGTTGGCGGTGGTCAGCAGTTTATCGCCGTAGAAAATCGAGTTGGCTCCAGCCATAAACGCCAGCGCTTGCATCTGCTCGTTCATTGCCTCGCGACCGGCCGACAAGCGCACATGGGAGTGCGGCATAAGGATGCGCGCCACCGCCAGCATGCGGATAAAGTCGAACGGATCGACCTCAGCGGCATTTTCCAGCGGCGTACCCTTGACCTTGACCAGCATATTGATCGGCACTGATTCTGGATGCTCGGGCAGATTGGCCAGTTGAATCAGCAGGCCAGCGCGATCGTCCAGCGACTCGCCCATGCCGAGAATGCCGCCGGAGCAAATCTTCATCCCAGCATCGCGCACATAACCCAAGGTTTGCAGGCGCTCGCCGTAAGTGCGGGTGGTGATGATACTGGTGTAGAACTCCGGCGAGGTGTCGAGGTTATGGTTGTAGTAATCCAACCCGGCGCCAGCCAACGCTTGGGTTTGCTCTTGATCGAGCTTACCGAGGGTCATGCAGGTTTCCAGCCCCAGCGCCTTGACGCCTTTGACCATCTCCAGCACGTAGGGCATGTCCTTGGCCGACGGATGTTTCCACGCCGCGCCCATGCAGAAACGGGTGGAGCCTATGGCCTTGGCCCGGGCGGCCTCCTCCAGCACCTTTTGTACTTCGAGGAGTTTTTCCTTCTCTAGGCCGGTGTTGTAGTGGCCGGACTGCGGACAGTATTTGCAGTCTTCCGGGCAGGCGCCGGTTTTGATCGACAACAGCGTCGACACTTGCACCCGATTGGCATTGAAGTGCCCACGGTGCACCGTTTGCGCCTGAAACAACAGGTCATTGAACGGCTGCTCAAACAGCGCCTTAACCTCGGCCAGCGACCAATCGTGACGTAGCTTAGCGCTCGAGGCTGGGGTGTTGACTGAGGCGTTCATCGGCTGTTCCTTATTAGTAGTCGCGGGCTGCTAGAGTGAATGGCAGCCGACGGATATTGGCTATGACGTGGCATAGATAGTTAGGGAAGCTTTATGCGCTGTCAACCGACCAGCAGCAAGG
>JBILAR010000010.1:0-48108 GCA_044354115.1 Pseudomonas sp.
TGTCTATTGTGCGACGAGCCCTGCGACAACCTTTTAGCCCTGTGCAGTGACTGCGAGGGCGAATTACCTTGGCTCGCCAGCCATTGCCTGAACTGCGCGCTGCCGCTGCCCTGCGCCGGCCTCACCTGCGGTGCCTGCCTAAAACGACCACCGAGTTTTGCCCGGGTGGAGGCCGCATGGCGTTACAGCTTCCCGATCGACGCTCTGATTAACCGCTTCAAGCATCAGGCGCGCTGGCCATTAGGACGTCTGCTGGCCGAGCTTTTGTCACATCATTTGCAACATGCCTTTAGCGAAGGGCTGGCCAAGCCGGATTTACTCCTGCCCGTGCCCTTGTCGCGCCAGCGGTTGCGCCAACGCGGCTTCAATCAGGCGCAAATGCTGGCCGGCTGGCTTGGCCACAGCCTGCAACTGCCGCTGCTCGAACACGTATTAGTGCGCAGTCACGACAGCCCGGCGCAGCAATTACTCAGCGCCGCCGAGCGTAAACGTAACCTGCGTAAAGCCTTTGCCTTGACTGATCACGCGCCCATTCAGGGGCGGCATATCGCACTGATTGACGACGTATTGACCACAGGTGCCACCGCCGAAGCCATCGCCCGCCTACTGCGCAAAGCCGGCGCCGCGCGCGTGGATGTGTACTGTTTGGCGCGTACGCCAAAGCCCGGCGAGGGTTAACCGGGTAGACTGGCCCCTTCTCTTTCGTGGACTAACGCGCATGTCGCATCCCTTTGCCGCCCTGACTCCTGACTTGGTACTGGACGCCGTTGAGAGCATTGGCTATCTGTCCGACGCCCGCGTGCTGGCGCTCAACAGCTACGAGAATCGCGTTTACCAAGTGGGCATCGAGGCCGAGCAACCACTGATCGCCAAGTTTTATCGGCCGGAGCGTTGGAGCGATGCGGCAATCCGCGAAGAGCACAGCTTCAGCCTAGAGCTCAGCGAACTGGAAGTGCCGGTCGTGCCGCCGATCGTACGCGACGGCGAAACCCTGTTTGAGCACGCAGGCTTTCGCTTTGCGCTGTTTCCACGACGCGGCGGCCGGGCGCCTGAGCCGGGCAATCTGGATCACTTGTATCGCCTCGGTGGTTTGCTCGGACGCCTGCATGCGGTGTCGGCGATCAAACCCTTCGTACACCGCGAAGTCACCAGCGTCAGCCATTTTGGCGATGCCTCGCTGGCCACCTTGCTGGAAGGCAACTTTATTCCGCGCAGCCTGCAAGCCAGCTACCAAAGCGTGGCTGGCGAACTGCTGAAACGTCTGCACAGCCTGTTTGCCGGCACCGCCTACACGCCGATTCGAGTGCACGGCGACTGTCACCCCGGCAACCTGCTGTGCCGCGACGACAGCTTCCATATGGTCGACCTAGATGACTGCCGCATGGGCCCAGCGGTGCAAGACCTGTGGATGATGCTCGGCGGTGGCGAGCGCTATGAGCGCTTGGCGCAACTCTCGGAGCTGATGGAAGGCTATCAAGAGTTTCACGACTTTAACCCGCGCGAACTGGGCCTGATCGAAGGCCTGCGGGCCCTGCGCATCATGCATTACAGCGCTTGGCTGGCGCGCCGCTGGGATGACCCGGCGTTCCCGCTGAACTTCGCTTGGTTTGGCACTGAGCACTATTGGCACGAGCAAATCCTGCTGCTGCGCGAACAACTGGCGGCGCTGGATGAAGAGCCGCTGCGGCTGTTTTAGATAAGACTGCAACCGTCATCCGCTGCGCGTCGCAGTTCTATCTTCGGATGGTTTGAGCAAAGCCGGCCAGCATGGCTATCGCTGCGCTCAACGGCTTGCTACGAGCAGCCTCACAGCGATGAATGACGACCGCCTTGCTAACCACTTCTGCCGGCAAACGCCGACTCATTTCAAGGATTGCACATGCACCGCCTTAACCTGCGCCGCGGCTATTTGCTGGGGATTTGCGCCTACGCCATCTGGGGTTTGTTCCCCCTGTATTTTAAATTGCTGGCGCAGGTGCCATCCGCCGAAATAGTGGTGCATCGGGTGCTCTGGTCGGCGCTCTGTGGCTCGCTGCTGCTGCTGGTTTGGCGGCATCCCGGCTGGTGGCGCGAGCTGTGGGCTAATCCACGGCGCTTATTGGTGCTGACGGTCAGTGGCCTGCTGATTGCCAGCAATTGGCTGCTGTACGTGTGGGCGGTGAATAACGACCAAATGCTCGCCGCCAGTCTGGGTTATTACATCAACCCGCTGGTGAATGTGTTGCTCGGCATGCTGCTGCTCGGCGAGCGTTTGCGTCGCCTGCAATGGCTGGCAGTAGGTTTAGCCGCGTGCGGGGTGTTGCAGCAATTGTGGTTGCTGGGCAGCTTGCCTTGGTTATCGCTGGGGCTGGCCTTGAGCTTTGGCTTTTACGGGCTGATCCGGAAAAAAGGTCCGGTCGCGGCCCTGCCCGGCCTAGTGGTGGAAACTTGGTTGTTACTGCCAGTGGCGCTGCTGTGGCTGCTGCTCAACCCGCAGGCGCTGACCGCCCAAGCCGTGTTCTGGAGCGACAGCACGGCGCTCTGGCTACTGGCCGCCGGCCCCATCACCCTGCTGCCCTTGTTGTGTTTTAACGCTGCGGCCCGCCATCTGCCGTACACCACCCTGGGATTCTTGCAGTATCTGGCCCCGACCTTGGTGCTGCTGCAAGCCGTATGGCTGTTTGATGAGCACCTAGACGCCAATACACTGCTGACCTTTGGCTTTATTTGGGCTGGATTGCTGGTGTATAGCGTGGACATTTACCTAAGCCTGCGCCGACGCAACTGAGCAAAAAACGTACAGTCCAGCGCAGCCCACAGCCAGTCTGGGCTGCAGCCACTACTCCCAAGCTTATCCACAGAACGATCCCCGGCAATTGTCTATAAGCGTGCAAAAACTGCTTATTTTTCAACCACAAAGCGCAAAGCCACGGGGCACTATGGGCGGCAGTGAGACTCCCCAGCTTATCCACAGCTCTAGCCACACAGAAGGTGGATAGTTAACTCCATACGGACGTAGGCGGACTCAGGAGCGCAGCGAACAGTCCGCCGATCGCCGGCACGCACCGCTCCAGCCACATAGCCGAAGTGAAGACGATCGGCCAGCGCGAGCCGGCCTCGCCAACCGCGTTGCTCGCCCCAATCGCGACCACGATCATTCCTGCAAAGGGCGCATTAGGCCTAAGCCGCAACCAACCTTACAGACAGTTCAACGCCGGCCAGCAACACTTTGCAGGTAGCGCTCATCCAGAGTCAATTGGCTGCCACGATTGCCGAGCCGGTCGAGGTACTCATAGGTCGGCTGCAACTCGGTTAGCCGATCGCCGATATTCGGGTGCACCTTGAGGAAGGTCAGCAGCGTGGCGTCGTCTTGTTTCATGCTGGCCAGGCTTTGCAGTACCGTGGCCAAACCGTAGGAGTCGTAGCCGGCGCGCGTGGCAATCACCACGCCCATGGCATCGGCCTCATACTCATCACCCCGGTCCAGACCACGGGTATAGACATTGGTCACCAGTTGCTCGAATTTTTCATTGCTTTGCAAATTACTCGATGCCGGACTGCTCGAAGAGGCCTGACTCGCCTGCACCGCAAACAAGGACAGATTGGTCAGCAGCCCGGCCCCGGCATGTTGCTGAATCGCTTGCAGGTGATGTTTACGCACCACATGCGCCACTTCATGGGCGAGCACCCCGGCCAACTCGGCCTCGCTGTTCATCTGCGCGAGCAGACCGCTGGTGATAAACACATAACCACCGGGGGCCGCATAGGCGCCGACCGTGCGGTTGTTAAGCACGGCAAAATGCCACGCCAGTTCGGGACGCTCACTGTTTTGCGCGACCCACATACCCACCGAATTGACATAGGCCTGCACCTGCGGATTATCCAGCAGCGGCGCTTGTGCCAGCAGCAGACTGGCGGTGTTAGCGCCTATAACGAGTTCCTCGTCTTCGCTCTTGGCGCCCATGTCGGCGACATTTTCCCCAGCGCTGACCAACCGGCCGATATCCACGCCTTGAATACTCACCCCCTTGAGACTGTCCATGCCTTTACAGGCGACCAGCAGCAAGGGCAGCAGCAACATTCCAGCCCGCAGCAATGACTTCGACATGACAATTACTCCGGGTTATTTGGCGTCGTCTGGATAGGCAATCGGCTGGCTGCGCAAACCGCCCGACTGGGCAAAAGCGCGGGCGCGGCTGGCACTGATTGCATAGCGGTCCAGCGCCTGCAGGGGCGAACTGCTAGCGCCAGCACCGGCCTCTAACTTGTCATCGGTAACCCCGCGCACCCCGGTGGCGACACTGCTGGCCGGCTCAACGGCGGTACTGCCTTGCAGCAGGTCGGCAATATTGCCGCCCTTGGCATTGGCCGATTTGTCAAAACGCACCAGCAACAGCGCCAGCCAACCTTGCTGGCCGCTGGCCGTCTGCACCTGATACCAACCGCCCTGGCGCTTGAGAATGCGCAGGCGCGTGTCGGCGGGCAACTCTTGCAAACTGGCCGCCGTGTTACTGGCGCTGGCGCGCAGCGCCGTGGCCTCGACCGTAATGGCGCGGCCCATGTCGGCTTGCACCCAGCTACAACTGAGCCAGCCGGCGATTAACAACGCGAAGACGCGCATGCCTTTGCTCATGAGGTTTTCCTCCGGGGTTCAAATAAGCTCACCGCCTCTGCGCGGCCCTTCACCTGAAAATCGCCATGGGCGATAAACTCAAACTGCTCGCCGCAGGCCTCTCGGGTGGCCGCCGACACCAGCAGGCAGGCACGTCCTTTGGTTAAACCTTCGATGCGGCTGGCGAGGTTCACCGTGTCGCCAATGGCAGTGTAGTCATAGCGCTGGCTGGCGCCGACCATCCCGACGACTGCATTGCCGGTGTGCAAGCCGATGCCGATATTGAAATCCGGATGTTTGAACTCGACCCGATAACGTTCGAGGTTATCGAGCATCTCCAAGGCCGCATTCACCGCGTCCACCGCCTGATTGGGGTTGTCTTGCGGCGCGCCCCAGAAGGCCATAATCGCGTCGCCGATAAACTTGTCGAGGGTTGCATGGTGTTTGAACAGCACACTGACCTGACCGGCAAAGTAGTTCTCGAGCATCTGCATCACCTGCTGCGCGGTACGTTGCTCGGACAGCGTGGTGAAGTTGCGGATATCGGAGAACAGCACCGTCAGCTGGCACTCACGGCTGGCCAACAGCGCCTGCGGGTCTTCATTGGCGACCAGTTGCGCGACCACTTGCGGGTCGAGAAAACGACTGAATAGATTGATGGTGCTGGCCAATTGCTGACGCCGCCGTCGATAGCCCAACACCAACGCCAAGGCCAGCAGCAGCCAGAGGCTCAGCAACGCCGGCAACACCCCGACCAATAAGCCGGCGCGCGCCAACCCATAGGCGCCCGCCAGCAATCCAAGGCTCAAACCGCAGGTCAACAGGCTGGCGGCTAACAAGCGCTCGCCCAGCAGCAGCCATTGCAAGCCGAGCAACAGCGCGAGGCCCAGCAGGCTGATCGACCATGCGGGGGCTTGCTGTAACTGCTGGCCATTGAGCAGGTTGTCGATGGCGGTGGTGAGAATAAACACCGCCGGATACAGGTCATCCAACGGCGTGCGCCGCAGGTCATACAAGCCCGCTGCGGTGGTGCCGATGACCACCAGCTTGCCGGCAAAGTAATCCGCCGGTAAGCGTCCCGGCTCACCGCGCGCCTGCGCCAAGGCTTCGGCGAAGGGTACGCGCGGGTACGCCACACGCTGGGCGCTTTGCCAGTCGAGGATAAAACTGTCGCCCCCCGGCAAGCGCACCCCTTGGTCGACTGCCACGCGCGCGGGCAACGACGGCATGCGCCAGCCACCCAAGCAGCGGTACAGCTCATAACGCCGGCCGACCCCATCGGCCTCGGCGCGAAAGTTGATGCTGCCGGTCTTCCAGTTAGTCGCCGGCACGGCCTGCGGCAACAGCAGCAGACCGCGCTGCTCGGGGTCGGCGCCGGGCTCGGCCTGCAAGCCGGTTTGCACTGGATAATTGCGCAGCAAGGGCGCGCGCGCCGGGTCTGCAGCCTGCTGCACCAGTGCGGCCAAATACACTCGATCAGTGCCGGCCAGTATTTCGGCAAAATAGGCATCGGCATCCGGGCGGAAACGATCGGCCTCGCTGAATAAAATATCGAAGACCACCGCCTGCGCCTGTTGCGCCAGCAGGTGTTCGAGCAACTCGGCATGCACTGAGCGCGGCCACGGCCACTTACCGGCCTCAGGGGCCAGCGCCTGCAAGCTGGCATCGTCAATATCGATCACCACTAGGCGCGGGTCTGGCTGCTGGGTGGCGGCGCGCTGACGGCTCAGCCAATCAAGCAAGCTGCTGTCCAAGCGCTGCATGGGCGCCCACAGTTGCACGCCCGGCAGCAGCACCAGCAACAGCGCAAACGCTAACCACAGTGCCCGGCGCATGCGCCGTGAGGAGTGCTGTAAGGTTTGCATTAATTAACGGTTCCTTAGAAACGATTCAGTCAGCCATCACCGCGAACGGCTTGCCGTTGTATGACCTGTAATCCCAGCTTTTGTAGGAGCCAGCTTGTGACCCTCATGGATGAGGGAAATGCAGTCAGCCGCAGGGAGCGGCGGCTGCCTGGCGCTGCTTTACGCCAGAAATCGCCAGCAAGTTGACTCCTACAGCTTTGCGCCGCGGCAATGCTCGGCCTGCAAAGGGTGAGCGGTAAAACTACAAGCCTTGCAGCGGGCTCAGCGCGGCGCCACGGCCATGATTTGCAACAAGGCTTCAAACTCCGCCAAGGGCAGCGGCCGGCTAAATAAATAACCCTGAAACATTCGGCAGTCGTAGTCGAGCAGCAGTTGCCGCTGCGCCTCGGTTTCGACACCCTCAGCGATCACTTCGAGGCCAAGGTTATGGGCCATGCCGATGATGGTTTTGACGATCACCGCATCACCGGGATCGGTGACTATGTCGCGCACAAACGACTGATCAATCTTCAACTGATCGAGAGGTAAGCGCTTGAGATACGACAGCGATGAGTAGCCGGTGCCAAAGTCATCCATGGAAAACCGCACGCCCAAGGCCTTCAGCGCATACATGGTGTCGATCACCGACTCGACGTTATCCAGCACCAAACTCTCGGTCAGCTCTAATTTCAGCTGGCTCGGATCAATCCCGCTGTTCTGCAAGCATTGCCGCACTTGTTCGACGAAATCCGGTTGGCGGAACTGCCGAGCACTGACGTTCACCGACAACGGTAAGGCGCTAGCCAGCGGGTGGTTTTGCCAGGCTTGCAGCTGCGCACAGGCCTGTTCAAGCACCCATTGGCCGATAGGCACGATCAGGCCATTGTCCTCAGCTAGTGGAATAAACTGCGCCGGCGAGACCATGCCGCGCTCGGGATGTTGCCAACGCAGCAGGGTTTCGGCGCCCACCAAACCATGCTCGCTGTTAATTTGCGCTTGGTAATACAACTGCAACTGGCCGTGCTGCAGCGCCACGCGCAACTCATTGCCCAGTTCGGTACGCGCCAGCAGCGTGGCTTGCATGGCCGGATCAAAGAACGCCAAGGCGTTACGTCCGGTGTTTTTTGCCGCGTACATGGCCGCATCCGCACACTTAAGCAACTCACCAACATCCTGCCCGTCACCACAAAACAAGCTGACGCCAATACTGGCGGTGCAATGATGTTGAAAACCATCGAGCAGATACACCTGACTCAAGCGACTGAGCACCTGTTCACCGACCACCGCCACCTGGGCGGCAGCACTGGCGGAGTCGTGCGCCAGCCCTTGCAACATCACCACAAACTCATCGCCACCCAAGCGCGCCACGCTGTCTTCACCGCGCACCGAAGCGCGCAAGCGCTGCGCCACCTCTTGCAGCAGCAAGTCGCCGGCGACATGCCCGCGCGTATCGTTGAGCACCTTGAAGTGGTCCAAGTCGATAAACATCAAGGCCCCATAAGTGCCATACCGAGCGCTAGCTGCCAACGCGTGCTGCAGTCGATCGAGCAGCAAGCGGCGATTGGGCAAACCGGTCAATGCATCAAAAAACGCCAAGTGTTCAATCTCCGCCTCGGCGTGTTTACGCTCGGTAATGTCGCGCGACAGCACGATAAAACGCAGCCCCTCGCCGTCGAGGGTATTTTTGCGTGCCACCGACAACTCGAACCAACTGTCGCCCGTGGACAGCGGCAAACATATTTGTGCGCCATGCGAAGTACCCTGCGCAGCGGCTTCGGCCAAGCTGGCCATCACCACTTGCACCGCTTGCACCGGCATCACTTCGTGCACGGTATGCCCGAGTAACTGCTCCGGCGGTGCGATTAACAGCTCGGCGCGGCGAGCGCGATAATCCCAATAGCGGCCCTCGCTATCCATTTCAAACAACAGGTCGGGAATCGCCTCAAGGGTCGCGGCCAGATGAGCGAGTGAGCGCTCGGCCGATTGATTAGCCGTGATTAAAGAGGCCAGTGCGGCGTTTAGCTCGCGGGTATTAATCGCCACCCGGCGACGCAGCAGGCGATTCCAGATCATCAGCAACAGCGTCAATGTCAGCAACACTGCTAGCACATAGGCGGCATTGCGTTTCAGCCCGGCGAGTTTATCCAGCGGCTCTGCGACCGCAGCCCCCAGCCACTTTTGCTCGATGGCCTGCAACTCTGCGGGGCTAATTTGCGCAAAACCTTCTTCCACCCACTGCAGCAGTGCTTCGTCGCCTTTGCGCACGGCCCGATGAAATTCGCCGACATACAAGGGCGCCGAAAAACGAAACTGACTGGCCATGCCCAGCTTATTGATGAAGTACACCGCCGGGGGTTTATCGATACACAGAATCAGCGACTCGCCCTGACTGGCCGCTAGAATCATCGCCTCATAACTGGGGTAACGCTTTAGATGCTCAACGCCCTGCGCCTGCAACGTGTCGATGCAGGCATCGCCGTCTTTTACGCCGACACTGAAGCCGCGCAGCGAGGCGGCATCGGTAATGCCACTCAAGCTTTTATGAAAAAAAATCGGCACCTCGATGCTCGCGTAGGGCGCCGAGAAGGCGTAAATCAGCTTGCGCGGCTCGGTCACGAAGATGGTGTCGATCACATCCGCCTGGCCGCTCTCCATCACCTGCTTGGCCTTACCCCAATCCATCGCCTGCAGGTTGACGGCAATCCCGGTGCGCTGCGACCAGAGCGCCCAGGTATCTTTGAGGATGCCCTGCACTTGACCGTTAGCATCGCGAAAAATATACGGCGGATAATTATCGTCCATGACCACGGTAATCGACGCCGGCCGTGTCAATCCGGCGCTGACACTCGGGCCACTAAACGCCATCAGCAGCATGGCCAGCGCCGACCAGGCAAACACCGCCACAAGCCCATAACCGCGCAGGCGGCGGCGGTAGTTAGCAGTCAGGTGATAGGCCCACTCGCGCATTAGTGACTTCCAGATAAACCCAAGGACAGCACTGGCGCAAAAACCATACCGTCACAATTGCGCAAGGCAATTACCGCCGCAGCGGTTTGAGTCTGGTTGAGCCGGCGCAATCGTCAAGTTTGGCGCGACAAACCACCGGCAACGCGGGGCATTTTGCCTTGGCGCGACAGCCAGCTTTGCTGATGCGACAAACCACCACGCCGCACTCAGTTAGCCATGCGCACCGCTTGGCGGGCGAAGAACCGCTATGCTAGTTTGACGGTTCGCTAGGAAGCGCAAAAACCCTGCCGGACGCACACACAAATAACAAGAGAGAGCCCATGGCCGCGACCACGCCCGCGCTGGAAATTCGCAACCTGCACAAGCGCTACGGCGACCTTGAGGTGCTCAAAGGCATCTCGCTGACCGCCCGCGACGGCGATGTAATCTCTATTCTCGGCTCTTCCGGCTCAGGTAAATCGACTTTCTTACGCTGCATCAACCTGCTGGAAAACCCTCACCAAGGGCAGATCTTCGTCGCTGGTGAGGAGCTAAAACTCAAAGCATCGAAGAATGGCGACCTAGTCGCCGCCGACAATAAACAAATCAATCGTCTGCGCAGCGAAATTGGCTTTGTGTTCCAGAGCTTTAATCTGTGGCCGCACATGAGCGTGCTCGACAACATTATTGAGGCACCGCGCCGCGTTTTGGGGCAAAGCCGCGCCGAAGCCACGGAAATTGCCGAAGCGCTGCTGGCCAAAGTCGGCATCGCCGACAAGCGCCATGTGTACCCCGCGCAACTATCCGGCGGCCAGCAACAGCGCGCCGCCATTGCCCGCACGCTGGCCATGCAACCAAAAGTGATTTTGTTTGATGAGCCAACCTCGGCCCTCGACCCAGAAATGGTCCAAGAAGTGCTTAGTGTTATTCGTGCGCTCGCCGACGAAGGCCGCACCATGCTGTTGGTGACCCACGAAATGAACTTCGCCCGGCAAGTGTCCAGCGAGGTGGTGTTTCTCCACCAAGGCTTGGTCGAAGAGCAAGGCACACCGGAACAAGTGTTCAACCACCCAAGTTCGGCACGCTGTAAACAATTTATGTCCAGCAATCACTAACGGAGCAACAACGCATGCACAACTACAAAAAAGTCTTGCTCGCCGCTGCCACCGCACTGGCATTTGCCAGCAGTGCCATGGCCGCCGAAAAAATCAAAATCGGCACCGAGGGCGCCTACCCGCCGTTCAACCTGATTGACGCCAGCGGCAAACCCGGTGGCTTCGATGTGGACATCGCCATGGCCCTGTGCGCGCAAATGAAGGCCGATTGCGAAGTGGTCACCTCCGACTGGGACGGCATCATTCCGGCGCTGAACGCGAAAAAATTTGACGCTATCGTCGCCTCCATGTCGATCACCGACGAGCGCAAGCAAGCCGTCGATTTTACCGACGCCTACTACACCAACAAGCTGCAGTTTATTGCGCCAAAGGGCGGCGACTTCAAAGTCGACAAAGCCAGCCTCAAAGGCAAAGTCATCGGTGCCCAGCGCGCGACCATCGCCGGCACCTGGCTGGAAGACAACATGGCTGGCATCGTTGAAATCAAACTCTACGACACCCAAGAAAACGCCTACCTCGACCTCAGCTCCGGCCGCGTCGATGGCGTCTTGGCCGACAAGTTCGTCAATTGGGAATGGCTCAAGAGCGAAGCCGGCAAAGGCTTCGAATTCAAAGGCGATCCAGTCTTCGACAACGACAAAATTGGTATCGCAGTGCGTAAAGGCGACCCGCTTCAAGGCAAGCTAAGCGCCGCCTTGAAGGCCATCGTTGATGACGGTACCTACCAGAAAATCAACGCCAAGTACTTCCCGTTCAGCATCTATTGATGCCTGACCGGCGCAGCCCACACGGCTGCGCCGGCTCCACGTAGTAACCACGATGACCTTCGACCTTTACGGCTTCGGCCCAGCGCTTGTCGCTGGCACCCTAGTAACAATCAAACTGGCGCTCGCCGCACTAGCACTGGGCTTGGTGCTGGGTTTGCTCGGCGCGCTGGCTAAAACCTCCCCGCACAAGTCGCTGCAATGGCTTGGCGGCACCTATTCGACCATCGTACGCGGCGTTCCAGAACTGCTCTGGGTGCTGTTGATTTACTTTGGCACCGTCAACCTTATGCGCGCCATTGGCGAGCTGTTCGGCGTTACCGACCTAGCCCTCAGTGCCTTTGCCGCCGGCACTATTGCCCTCGGCCTGTGTTTTGGCGCCTATGCCACCGAGGTATTTCGCGGGGCCATTTTGGCCATCCCGCGCGGCCAACGTGAGGCTGGACAAGCGCTGGGGTTATCAAAAATACGCATCTTCTGGCGCGTGATACTGCCGCAAATGTGGCGTATCGCCCTGCCGGGGTTGGGCAACTTATTTATGATTTTGATGAAAGACACCGCACTGGTGTCCGTGATTGGCCTGGAAGAAGTCATGCGCCGGGCGCAAATTGCCGTCAGTGTTAGCAAGCAACCGTTTAACTTCTTTATGATCGCCGCCGGCATCTACCTGTGCCTCACCGTGTTCGCCATGACCGCCATGTATTTTCTTGAAAAGCGCGCAAGTCGCGGCATTCGACGGAGCGCCTGATGAACTGGGACATCATTATTAAGTACCTGCCGCGCCTGCTTGACGGCGCGGCACTGAGCATCCAGTTAGTCGCCATTGCAGTAGTGGCCGGGCTGATTTTGGCCATCCCGATTGGCATCGCCCGGGCCTCCCAGCATTGGTATATCCGCGCCCTGCCCTATGGCTATATGTTCTTCTTTCGCGGCACGCCGCTGCTGGTGCAACTGTTTTTGGTTTACTACGGCCTAGCCCAGTTCGATGCCGTGCGCCAAGGCCCGCTGTGGCCAATTTTGCGCGACCCGTTCTGGTGCGCCGTCATCACCATGACCCTGCACACCGCCGCCTATATCGCCGAAATTCTGCGCGGTGCCATCCAAGCCATCCCCGCTGGCGAACTAGAAGCCGCACGCGCACTGGGCATGTCGAAAACCCAAACACTGTTCTATATCACCCTGCCGCGCGCCACCCGCATTGGCCTGCCGGCCTACAGCAACGAAGTGATTTTGATGCTCAAAGCCAGCGCACTGGCCAGCACCATTACCCTGCTGGAGCTGACCGGTATGTCGCGTACCATCATCGCCCGCACCTATCTGCCCGTAGAGATCTTCTTCGCCGCCGGCATGTTCTACCTGCTAATCGCCTACCTGATGGTGCGCGGCTTCAAGCTGCTAGAGCGCTGGCTGCGCGTCGATGCCTGCCAAGGCCGCTAATACCCTCACTCCCCGGCACGACGCAGAGCGGACGTAGGTCGGACGTAGGGCGGATTCAGGAGCGCAGCGAACAATCCGCCAATCGCTGCGAAGCGAACAGCCGGCTATTGCCCCAGACAGACCATTCGTAGCAAACCATCCGCCACTGCGCGCAGCATGCCCAATGCCAACCCATTGGCAGCCCAGGCAAAAGCGCTTTACCCTTGCGTTCTTCATTAGCAGTACCCGAGCAAGGTCTTTATGCAGCACAGCCCTCTCAGCGGCGCGCAACTGCTTGAGCGCTTCCAAGCACTCGACAGCTTCCTGATTGCCCATCAACACCTGTGGCGCCCCAAGCCCTTCACCCACTTACAGTTGCCGTGGGAAAACCAGCACCCTGAACTGGCCAACTGGCTGCGCGCTCGCTCATTGGCCGCAGCCGAGGCCGCCGATAATCATCCAGAGCGGCTCGCTGCCCCGGAGCCCTTCGCCACAATCGCCACGCAAGCCACCACCCTCAGCGCGGTCGGCGCCCTGCCCAGCCATCCACGCCCGCCGCCAAGTTCACGCTTAAGCGCCGGCGTACCGGGGCGCAAATGGCAACAAATCAGCGCCTTTGCCGATTGCCTGCAATTCCAGCGACCACCACAGCACTGGCTCGACTGGTGCGCCGGCAAAGGCCACCTCGGCCGCTTACTGGCGCAAGATGGCAGCGCCTTAAGCTGCCTAGAATATGACCCGGCCTTAGTCACGGCCGGCCAGCAACTCAGCCTGCGCGCCGGAATAAATGCCCAGCACCGCCTGCAAGATGTATTCGCCGCCGACACCGCCGAGCACCTGCACGCCGAACACACCCCGGTCGCCCTACACGCCTGCGGCGACTTACACGTACGCCTGCTGCAACTGGCCTGCAGCGCCGGCTGCCAACAACTGGCCGTCGCCCCCTGCTGCTACAACCGCATTCACGGCGACCGCTATCAACCACTCTCCAGCGCCGCACAGGCCTCGGCCCTGCAACTGAGCAAGGAAGACCTCGGTCTACCGCTCAGTGAAACCGTCACCGCCGGTGCCCGCGTGCGCCGCCAACGCGACAGCTCGATGGCGCGACGCTTGGCCTTCGACCGACTGCAACGCGAGTTAACCGGCAGCGACCAGTACCTGCCCACCCCATCCCTGCCAGCAGCCTGGCTCGACAAACCCTTCGCCGCCTACTGCCGTGACTTGGCTGCGCTCAAAGGCTTACCGACCCCCACCGACCGCGACTGGGCAACACTTGAAGCCCACGGCTGGCAACGGCTGGCCCAGGTGCGCAACCTCGAGCTCGTCCGCGCCCTATTTCGCCGCCCGCTCGAACTCTGGCTCCTGCTCGACCGCGCCCTCTACCTACAAGCCCAAGGCTACCAAGTCCGGCTCGGCAGCTTCTGCGCCCCGCAACTGTCACCGAGAAACATACTGCTGCTGGCTGAGCGCAAATAACTTACCCACATTATCTGTGGATAACTGTGTTGATGAATTCTGCACAACTGCCTACAAGCAGCGCAGTTCTTGCCGTAAAACAACCTGTACGTTTTTCACCCAAGCAAAAAAACCAACAAAAACAGCCATTTGCACCTTACCGTGCGCAGCCTCACAAAACCCCAAGCCGCACCCGAAAATCCCGACGTTTTGTGCATAAGATTTTCAACCGCCGCAATCGCGCACACCGAAAACGCAAAAAAGGGGTTTACTCCCAAAATCAAATAGTTATACTGCGCCCCACAAATGCCGGTATAGCTCAGTTGGTAGAGCAACTGACTTGTAATCAGTAGGTCCCGAGTTCGACTCTTGGTGCCGGCACCATACAAATCAAGCCTTTACGGCGACTCGTGTTCACGAACCCGTAATCAGATGTTCCCGAGGTACAGTTTCGGTACAGTCCCGTATCGACCACCCCTCGGAGAACATATGGCGACCCTCGTAAAAACCCCCTCAGGCACCTGGAAAGCAGTCATCCGTAAGATAGGCTGGCCGACAACCTCAAAAACTTTCCGCACCAAACGCGACGCAAAAGATTGGTCCTGCGCGCCGAGGATGAAATGGTGCGTGGAGTGTATATCGAGCGCAGCACCTCAGAACGCCTGACCTTGGAATCCGCGCTGAAGCGATACCTCTCAGAGGTGAGCCCAACCAAGGCGGCAAAAACCCATCAGGGCGAGCAAGCCACTGCCAAGATTCTGATCAGTCGCATCGGCGAATACTCGCTGGCAGCCCTGAGCGCCGACATTATCGCGAACTACCGCGATGCCCGCCTGGCAGAAAAGACACGGCGCGGCACCAAGACAAGCAACAATACTGCCCGACTTGAACTGGCGCTGCTCAGTCACCTTTTCACCACCGCGATTCAGGAATGGCGGATTGGATTGCCGTTCAACCCAGTCGCCAATATTCGCTAGCCTAGCCCAGGCCAGGCCAAGGCCGCGACCGCCGCATGTCATCAGAAAAAGAACTTCTCTTACTGAAGAACGTGAACGCACATAGCAACCCGATGCTTGGCTGGATCGTACATATTGCAGTCGAGACATCGATGCGCTCTTCAGAAATCAGAGAACTGCACTGCCAACAAGTGGACCTAGCCAACCGGGTAGTGCGTCTTTCGCACAGTAAAAACGGCGATGCGCGCACGGCACCCCTGAGCCAAATCGCGACTGCCGCGTTCAAGCTAGCATTAGAAAATCCAACGGCGCAACACCGAGCATCACAGCACACCGCAATATGTCCACCCGCTCGTGTCACTACACCCGGCGTCTCAGACGCCGGACTCCGGATATTGAGCGGCTTCGACTGCGCAGCCGGGTGAGTGAATTGTTTTCGCAAAGTCGCAGTGCTGCCGGCAGCCGTAGCATTCTCTCGTTGATGCGTGAGGATGGTGAGCAACTCGGCCGGTTTAAAGTGCGCAGCTTGATGCGTGAGCTTGATCTCGTCAGTAAGCAGCCAGGCTCTCATGCCTATAAACGAGCGACGGTTGAACGCCTGGATATTCCGAATATTTTGAATCGAGAGTTCGACGTCCCAGCACCGAAGCAGGCTTGGTGCGGCGACATTACCTACATCTGGACCCAAGGGAAATGGCATTACCTGGCTGTCGTTCTTGATTTATGCACGCGCCGGATAGTGGGCTGGACGCTGTCTGAAAAGCCGGACGCTGAGTAGGTTATTAAGGCGCTGGATATGGCCTACGAGCAACGTGGAAGGCCTCAGGGCCTGCTGTTTCACTCGGATCAAGGGTCGCAGTATGCGAGTCGTTTATTTCGCCAGCGGTTGTGGCGTTATCGGATACGCCAGAGCATGAGTCGCCGGGGAAATTGCTGGGATAACGCGCCAATGGAGCGCGTGTTCCGCAGCTTGAAAACCGAATGGATACCGAGTCTAGGCTACAGAACTGCTCAAGAGGCCAAGCGCGACATCAGTCATTTTTTGATGCATCGGTACAACTGGATACGTCCCCATCAATTCAACGATGGGTTGTCGCCGGCTCGGGCCGAAGAAAAACTTAACGTCGTGTCCGGGATTAGTTGACCACTACACCCGGCGCTTTTCAAAGAAGTCAGACCGGGAATAGGCGCTCTCGGTTTGGTCGCGCTCATCGTGGGCCAATGCTATCTCGCACACTTCCCGATTGTAGCTTGGGCGGTCGCTGGCCCACGTCCGGAACGAACTACGAAAGCCGTGATTGGTTATGTCGGAGCGGCCCATGCGTTTCAGCAGCATTCGCATTGCCTCCTTGGCCATCGCGCCCGACTTGCCCACGCCGGGAAACAGGTAGGGGCTGCCCTCTGTACGCGGCAGGGACTGCAGCAGCTCGACAACATCCTGCGGCAAGGGAATGTCGAAAGCTTGGCGGGTTTTCATCCGCTCGGCAGGTAGCGACCAGACGCGGGTTTCTAGATTGAACTCGCTCCAGACGGCAAAGCGCACCATGCCGGAACGCGCCCCCGTTAGCAGCAATAGGCGCAGCGCGAAGGCGTCGCGGCTGTCGTCGTCTATCAGCTTGTGCATAAACGCCGGCACGTCTTGCCACTTCATCGCGGCGAAGTGCTGGCGCTTCTTGGCGGCCTTTTTGGCGTCCTTGCTCAGCAGGTTTTCTAAGTGCCCACGCCAGCGAGCCGGGTTGTCGCTATCGCATAGGCCGTGCGCAATGGCGGCACCTAGTATGCGCTCAATCTGGCTGCGGACTTCGTCGGCGGTGCGCGTCTTGGTGCTCCAGATCGGGCGCAGTACCTTTAGGACTTGCTCGGTACCAATGTCGCTGGCTGGCAGATTGCCGATGTGGTTTAGAACGTACAGCCTTAGCTTGCGGCTCCAGTCTTTGCGCCAGCCATCAGACCACTTGGCCCCGTGCGCCTCTAGGTACTCATTCGCCAGCACTTCGAAGGTTATGCCGCGTGCGGCCTTAGCGCGCAGTGCCTCACGCTTGGCGAGGCGTTCGGCGTCACGGGCGGTCAGTGGGTCATTGCCCTCTAGAAGCTGTTTGCGCTGAGTGCCCGCCTTAACCCTTGCCGCCTTTAGGCTTACTTTGCTGTAGCCGCCTAAACCCATGTCGCGGCGCTTGCCGTCTAGCTGAAAGCGCAAGACCCAAGATTTGCTCCCCGCCGCTTTAATGACCAGAAACAAGCCTTCGCCGTCCCCGTAGGTGCCCGGCTCGGTCAGGTTCTCGACTTGCTTGGGATTTAGGTTGCCCATGAATTTACGTCCTATTCAGTGTGGGGATAAATTTTTCCCCACATTCTTCCCCACAGTTTTTCTCGGAAAGAGACACGCTGCGGCGGATGCTTGCGGACTGATAACAGGCTATAAGCCCCGTAATATCTAGGCCTTGCGGACTCTGGCGAAAAGGCACGGAAAGCAAAACGCCCGGCACTAGGCCGGGCGCTGGTTAAACCTGATGCAATTAGATCAGGTTGCCGGTGCTCACAGGTGCAACGGCAGCAACCGGGGCCGCAGCAACAGGGGCCGCAGGCTTAGCTGCAGCCACTGGCTTAGCTGCAACCGGCTTAGCTGCAGCCTTGACCGCAGGCTTGGCCACAGCTTTAACCGCAGGCTTAGCCACGGCCTTAACGGCAGGTTTAGCCGCAACCGGCTTAGCCGCTGGCTTTTTAGCTACAGGCTTGGCCGCAGCAACTTTAGCCACAGCCTTAACCGCTGGCTTAACCGACTGAGCAGAAACGCCGGTCAGTTTTTCGATTTGCTTGGTCAGCACTTCAACCTTGTTGTGCAACGCTTTAACTTCGTTGCGGCTCGGTACGCCAAGACGCGAGATGGCACTGTTCAGACGCTTATCAAACGCATCTTCCAACTCGCTCCACTTACCCAAAGCCTTTTCTTTAACTTCTTCAACTTTCGACTTGGCCGAACCTACGGAGGTTTTTACCGCGCCAACTTGCTTAGTTACTTCGGCTTTAGCCAGCTTTTCAGCTTTCTCGCCGTCAGTTACCAAACCGTCAAACAGCTTCTCGCCGTCTTTGCTGACCTTGGAGTAAGCACCAAGACCGGCCAACCAAATTTGACGCGAATATTTTTCTACTTCATTGACCCAAGTAGTGGTTTCTTTTTCGATCTTTTTCTTGCTAGCCATATGATTCCCCTTATTTAGCTTTAGCGGCGCGCTCGAGCATTGCGGTGAGCACATCAAGCTTAGCAGAGAGTGTGTCAACGTCATTCTTGGACGGAATGCCAAGGCGATTCAGACCGCTAGCAACCCGACGATCGAAAGCTTGTTCAACTTTTTCGAGTTGCACTTCAACCTTGCCTTTAACGCCATCAACGCGATCTTTAACGCTAACCTTAACGTTGTCGATTTGGCTGTTAGCCGCTTCAACCTGCTGATTCACCAGCTTTTTGCCTTCTTTTTCAACGCCTTCACCGGCTTTCACCAAGTCCAGCAGATAGTCGGCGCCTTCTTTACCAGCTTTGGCGTAAGCGCCAAGACCAGCCAAATAAATTTTACGTGCGTAGCCCTTAACATCGGCCAAAACGTTGGTTTCGCTGGCGGTTGCTTTAACTGCGATTTTTTTCGGAGCGGTAGCCATGATGCACCTCACACAAGTGATAAAAGAGTCGCCCCTTCTCAGAGCTTGTGACCAAGGTAACGAGGAAAATTAGAATCAACATACTAAGCCGCAAAATAAATTCGCTAGGCCGACAACGAGTCATCCAAGGTTTTTTCAATTTCACGTTTGATGCTGCCGCCCATGGCCGACAGCAGCAGACCTAGATTGAGCTCAACCCGCACCCAGTCTTCGCTCACGGCAATCACTCCATCGGCGCCACTGCGTTTAAATTCCAGGTTGTCACCAACCCAGCGATAACGCACGTCGTACTCACTGGCTAAGCGCACGGCCAGCAGTTCGGCTTTGGCCCGGGCGCCGGTAAGGCCGAGCGAATGTGGGCGTTCTACGTTAATTCGGGCCATCGATAATTCCTGACTGCGACCATAGGTCGCGCAACTATAGCAGGCAGTCGCGGCGCTTCGAGTGAATGCAACCGCGCACTGCCAAGACAAAGCCGAGCGCGGGGATTAGAATGGCCGGCACTTTCTTGCGGTGACAGTGAAATGAACGATCCACGCCAAGCCGGCGACGGCGAACCGACCACCCACTTCGGCTATCAGAACGTACCGGAAAGCCAAAAGGCGCAAAAGGTTGCCGAGGTTTTCCATTCGGTCGCAGCCAAATACGACCTAATGAACGACCTAATGTCTGCTGGTGTGCATCGCCTGTGGAAGCGTTTCACCATCGAACTGTCTGGCGTGCGCAGCGGTAACCGAGTGTTGGACATCGCCGGCGGCACGGGCGACCTAACCAAACAGTTCTCGCGCTTGGTAGGCAGTACCGGTGAAGTGGTGCTGGCGGACATCAACGCCTCGATGCTGCAAGTGGGCCGCGATCGCCTGCTCGACCTCGGCGTGGCCGGCAACGTTAAGTTCGTCCAAGCCGATGCGGAGAAGCTGCCCTTCCCGGACAATTACTTCGACGTGGTGACCATCGCCTTTGGTTTGCGCAACGTCACCCATAAAGAAGATGCCCTGCGCTCCATGCTGCGGGTGTTGAAGCCGGGCGGCCGTTTATTGGTGCTGGAGTTCTCCAAACCGACCAGCGCCTTGCTGTCCAAGACCTATGACGCCTACTCGTTCAGCCTGCTACCGATGATCGGCAAACTGATCACCGGCGATGCCGACAGCTACCGCTACTTGGCCGAGTCGATCCGCATGCACCCGGATCAAGAAACCCTCAAGGCCATGATGGTGGACGCTGGGTTCGAGCGCACCAGCTATCACAATATGACCGGCGGCATCGTCGCCCTGCATCGCGGCATTAAGCCCTGATGCTGATTGCCGGACTGCTGGCCGGCGTTGAGCTGGGCCTCAATCGCCTTCTGCGCATGGACAGCACGGCGTTGCCGCGGCTGGCCAGTCTCAGCGGCAAAGTCATCGCCATCGAGAGCCAAAACGCCGCCTTGCAGTTGTTTATTCTGCCCAGTGGCGATGGCTTACAACTCGCGGCTAATTGGCAAGCACCGGCCGATTGCAGCCTGCGCGCCAGTACCACCGACTTGCTGCAACTGGCCTTAGCCAAAGACAAAACCGCGGTCTTGCACCGCCCGCAAGTTAGCCTCAGTGGCGACAGCGCGGTGCTACTAGAGTTGGCAGCCATTCTGCAAGACCTCGAATTAGACTGGGAGTACGAGCTGTCACGTTGGCTCGGCCCGGTGGCCAGCCAACTACTCGGCGGCCATCTGCGCAGCCGCGCGCGTTGGGGCAACCAAAGTCTGACCAGCTTGCGCCAAGACTTAGCCGACTACCTCAGCGAGGAGTCGCGCAGCCTAGTCGGCCAGCGCGAGGCCGATGCCCGCTTTGCCGAACTCGACCGGTTAAAACTCGATCTCGAGCGCCTCGACGCCCGTGTTGCGCGCCTGACTGCGCCGCGGCCCACGCACCCCACGCCTAGCGATCCCGTATGAAGCTGCTTGCCGTTCGCCGTTTGTTCCGCATCTTGCGGGTTGTTGTGCGCTACCGCCTCGACGACTTGTTGTTAGCCCTATCGCTGCCCTGGTGGTTGCGCGCCCTCAGTTACGGTTTGCCGTGGCGCTGGTTGCCGCGCAAACCCCTCGACGCCTCGCGCGGCGAACGCCTGCGCTTAGCGCTGGAGGATTTAGGCCCGATTTTTATCAAGTTCGGCCAATTGCTCTCGACCCGTCGCGATCTGCTGCCCATCGATATAGCCGACGAGCTAGCCAAGCTGCAAGACCAAGTGCCACCGTTCGACGCCGCGCTTTCGGTAGCGCGGATTGAAGCGCAACTGGGGGCCAAGGTCAGTGAGGTGTTTGCCCGTTTCGATCAGCAACCGCTGGCCTCCGCCTCAGTCGCGCAGGTACATGCCGCGCAACTGAAAACGGGCGAAGAAGTGGTGGTGAAGGTGATTCGCCCCGGTCTCAAGCCGATCATCAAGCAAGATTTGGCTTGGCTCTATTTGCTGGCCAAGTTAGCCGAAGCGGCGTCCAGTGAGGCGCGTCGACTGCATCCGGTCGAGGTGGTCAGCGACTACGAGAAAACCATCTACGACGAACTCGATCTGCTGCGTGAAGCCGCCAACGCCAGCCAGTTGCGGCGTAATTTTAGCGGCTCGGAAATGCTCTACGTGCCGCAGGTGTATTGGGATCTATGCCGACCCAAAGTATTGGTCATGGAACGCATTTATGGCATCGCGGTAACCGACCTCGAGACCTTGGCCGACCAGCGTACCGACATGAAATTGCTCGCCGAGCGCGGCGTAGAGATCTTCTTCACCCAGGTGTTCCGCGACAGCTTCTTCCACGCCGACATGCACCCCGGCAATATCTTCGTCAGCACCCGCACGCCGTGGAATCCGCAATATATCGCCATCGACTGCGGCATCATCGGCAGCCTCACGCCGGAAGACCAAGACTACTTAGCGCGTAACCTGATCGCCTTTTTCAAGCGCGACTACCGCCGTGTCGCCCAGTTGCATATCGACTCGGGCTGGGTGCCGGCCGATACTAAGGTCAACGATTTTGAGGCGGCGATTCGCACCGTCTGCGAGCCGATCTTTGAGCGGCCGTTGAAAGACATCTCTTTTGCGCAATTGCTGCTGCGCCTGTTTCAAACTGCCCGCCGTTTCAATATGGAAATTCAGCCGCAGCTGGTTCTGTTGCAAAAAACCCTGCTCAACATCGAAGGACTCGGTCGCCAGCTGTACCCCGACCTCGACCTGTGGAGCACCGCGCAGCCGTTTTTAGAGCGCTGGATGCGCGAGCGGATCAGCCCCACGCACCTGCTGCGCAACCTGCAGCAGCAAGTTGAGCAAGTGCCGCATCTATCGCAGATGGCCCGCGAAACCCTCGAACGTCTAAGCCTGCCGACCAGCAACAACAGTGTCGCCAGCAGCACCACAGCCGCGTGGCCTGCACGCCTGCTAGGTGCCTTATTGATTGCCGGTGGCGTCACTCAAGGTGTGGCCTTAACCCTAGTGACGTGGCCCAGTTGGTTAATGCTCGCCGGCGGGCTGTACTTGGTCGTACGCCGATAGCCCAGCACGCGGCAAACTGGCAGACTCACTGACAATTATTACGGCAGGCCACAACTGCCCGCAGCGGAATCGACATGAGCAACTGGTTAGACAGCATCAAGTGGGACAACGATGGCTTAGTCCCGGCCATCGCCCAAGACTATAAAACCGGCCGCATCCTGATGATGGCTTGGATGAATCGCGAGTCCTTGCAGCTCACCGTTAATGAGCAGCGCGCCATTTATTGGTCACGTTCGCGTGGCAAACTATGGCGCAAGGGTGAGGAGTCTGGGCACGTGCAAAACCTGCATGAACTGCGCCTAGACTGCGACGCCGACGTGATCATTCTGATGGTTGAGCAACTGGGTAATATCGCCTGTCATACCGGCCGCGAAAGCTGTTTCTATCGCGTGTATGAACAAGGCGAATGGAAAATCGTCGAGCCAATGATCAAAGACCCCGCCGCCATTTACGCCACAGGACATGCCCATGAGTGATGCCCGCACGAGTGACACCCTAAGCCGCATCGCCGCCGTGCTCGAAGCACGCAAAGGCGCCGCCGCCGACAGCTCCTATGTGGCCAGCCTGTACCACAAAGGCTTGAACAAAATTCTCGAGAAAGTTGGCGAAGAATCGGTCGAAACCATTCTCGCCGCCAAGGACGCTGCGGTGAGCGGCGACTGCAGTGATCTCATCTACGAAACCGCCGATTTGTGGTTTCACAGCATGGTCATGCTCGCCGCGCTCGGGCAGCATCCGCAGGCGGTACTGGACGAATTAGATAGACGTTTTGGCTTGTCTGGCCACGACGAAAAAGCCGCACGCAGCAACACCAATCAATAACAAACATACGAGGTGAGTTGTCATGGGTATTTTTGACTGGAAACACTGGGTCGTCATTTTGGTGGTAGTGGTCTTGGTGTTCGGTACCAAGAAGCTCAAAGGGCTGGGCAGCGATGTCGGCGAGTCGATCAAAGGCTTTCGCAAAGCCATGAACGATGACGACAAAACCGCCGAGGCCGATCCTGCGCCGGCACCTGCTGCTACACCACTCAATCAGCCGACCACCATCGATGTGCAGGCGCAAAAAGTCGAACAGCCTGCGCACAAGGAATAACCGGCCATGTTCGGTATCAGTTTTGGCGAGCTCCTCCTGATTGGCTTAATCGCCTTACTGGTACTCGGCCCGGAGCGCTTACCCGGCGCCGCACGCACTGCCGGGCTGTGGGTGGGCCGGTTAAAGCGCAGCTTTAATGCCATCAAGCAGGACGTCGAACGCGAGATTGGCGCCGACGAAATCCGCCGCCAGTTGCACAACGAAAACGTCATGGCATTACAGAGCAAATCGACCGCGGCCAATGCCTCAGCCCTCGACGCAAGTACGCCAATGACTGCCCTCGAAACGCCAGTAGCGCCCATTATTGAACCGCCTCAACCGCCGCGTGCCCTATGAGCAGCCAACCTGCGGACAAATCCGCTGACCAGCCAGAGTCTGACGACAGCCAAGCGCAAATGCCCTTGGTGGCCCACCTGACCGAACTGCGCACGCGCTTATTGCGCTGCGTTGGGGCGATCTTTCTGATCTTTGCCGGGCTGTTCTACTTTGCCCAAGACATCTACACCTTCGTCTCGGCGCCGCTGCGGGCGTACTTGCCGCCGAACGCCACGATGATCGCCACCGACGTCGCCTCACCGTTTATCGCGCCCTTTAAGCTGACCATGATAGTCGCGCTGTTTTTGGCCATGCCGGTGATCCTGCAACAGGTCTGGGGCTTTATCGCACCCGGCCTGTATAAGCACGAGAAACGCATCGCCATGCCGCTGCTGGCCTCCAGCATTGTGCTGTTTTATGCCGGCATGGCCTTCGCCTACTACTTAGTATTCCCGATCATTTTCCACTTCTTCGCCAGCGTCACGCCCGAAGGCGTGTCGATGATGACCGACATCAACAGCTACCTCGACTTCGTCCTGACGTTGTTCTTCGCCTTCGGCGTAGCCTTCGAAATCCCGGTTGCCGTGGTACTGCTGATTTGGATTGGCGTGGTCGACGTGGTTTATCTGCGCAAGATTCGCCCTTACGTGATCATTGGCTGCTTCGTGGTGGGGATGGTCCTGACGCCACCGGACATTTTCTCGCAAACCCTATTAGCAGTCCCTATGTGGCTACTGTTTGAGGTCGGCATTCTGTTCGGCAGCTTGGTGCATAAGCGCGGCGAGCACCCCGATGATGAGTCCGCCGACAACAGCGGCGATCAACCACCCGCTACCCAGCCGTGAACCTACTGCTGCTGGAAGACAGCGATTTTATTGCCGGCGATCGCGTACTGTTGCAAGGCCGGCGCCTCAAGCACCTGCAAGAGGTGCATCGCGCCGAAGTCGGCGACAGCCTGCGCGTCGGGCGCATCGGCGGCCTGATGGGGCAAGGCCAGTTGCTACGCCTCGATAGCGACGCTGCCGAGTTACAAATCAACCTCGAGCAAGCGCCACCGACCAAATTATCCCTGACTCTGCTGCTGGCCCTACCACGCCCGAAGATGCTTAAGCGGGTGCTACAAACCGTGGCGAGCATGGGCGTGCCCAAGCTGATTTTGCTCAACAGTTATCGGGTGGAAAAAAGCTTCTGGCAGACGCCCTTCCTGCAACCGGAAGCGATCCGTGAGCAGCTGATTCTAGGTCTAGAACAAGCCCGCGACACGATCTTGCCCGAAGTGCTGATCGAGAAGCGCTTCAAGCCCTTCGTCGAAGACCAACTCAGCGAACTGGCCCAAGGCAGCCTTGGCTTAGTAGGCCACCCCGGCGACTACCCAAGCTGCCCACGCGCCGTCGAACAGGCCGTGACCCTGGCCATCGGCCCCGAGGGTGGCTGGATTCCCTACGAAGTGGAAAAGCTCGCCGCCGCCGGCCTGCAGCCGGTACAGCTGGGTGAACGTATTCTGCGGGTCGAAACGGCGGTCACCGCGTTACTCGCAAGGCTGTTCTAGCCGTTCGCCGCCAGTTATTCGCTACGTGCTGACTTACGCCTGCTTGGCGTGCCAGTGCGCCGGTAACAACTGTCCTTGCAGCGCCGGGACTTCGCACAGAGTCATATCACGCGCAACCAGTGGTTCAGCACACTCGGAGCACACCAACACGCCGTGCACCTGATGGCCGCAGCGTTTGTGCACATGGCGAATCGGCGCGCCCTCGGCACCGCTCAGGTACCGATCACCCCAATTCACCAGCGCCAACACCGCCGGGTACAGATCGTGGCCTTTCTCGGTTAGCCGATATTCCTCACGCAGCGGCCGCTGCTGATAAGCCTGTTTGGTCAGCACCCCGGCCTCGGTGAGTTTCTTTAACCGGTCTGCCAACACATGCCGAGTGACACCCAAACGTTTTTCAAACTCATCGAAACGGCGCACCCCGAGAAAGCTCTCACGCAGCACCAGCAAGGTCCACCGGTCGCCTACCACAGCCAAGGTGCGGGCCAACGAACAGGGTTGTTGATCGAGCTCTTCCCAACGCATGACTAAACCTCGATAAATCCATACCGCTAGAATAACTTGACAGGTTCTAAAAAGGAACTGACCATTCAGCAAGGTTCCAAAACGGAACTTAGGAGAAGATCATGTCAGAACGCAAAGCAATACTGGTCATGGGCGCTGGCGATGCGACCGGCAGCGCAATCGCCAAACGCTTCGCCCGCGAGGGCTATGTCGCCTGCGTGGCGCGGCGCAGTGCGGACAAACTAACCGCGCTGGTCGATGAAATCACGGCGGCCGGTGGCACTGCGCGGGCCTTCGGTTGCGATGCGCGAGTGGAGGAGCAGGTACTCGAATTATTTACCAGCATCGAGCGCGAGATCGGCCCGCTAGAAGTGGTGGTGTTCAATATCGGCGCCAACGTGCGCTTCTCCATTACCGAGACCACCGAGCGGGTCTATCGCAAAGTTTGGGAAATGGCCACGCTGGCTGGTTTCCTCACCGGCCGCGAAGCCGCACGGCTAATGCTGCCGCGCCAGCGCGGAACCATCATCTTTACCGGTGCCACCGCGTCCCTGCGTGGCAGCAAGCACTTTGCAGCATTCGCCAGCGCCAAGTTCGCCCTGCGCGCCACCGCTCAGAGCATGGCCCGCGAACTGGGCTCACAGGGCATTCATGTCGCTCACCCGATCATCGATGGTGCTATCGACACCGCATTTATCCGCGATAACTTCCCAGAAATGTACCAACTCAAAGACCGCGACGGCATCCTCAATCCCGCGCATATCGCCGATAGTTACTGGCAGATCCACTGTCAGCCGCGTGATTGCTGGGTGCACGAGATGGATCTGCGGCCGTGGCTAGAGACCTTCTGAGCAAGCTATTACGCTCTTCGCGCGTGATTCCGCGTTTCGCCTTGTGACCCACATGGATGAGGGAAATGCCGCTAACCGCAGGGAGCGTATGCGGCCCTTACCTTCGCTCATAACGCTTGCAACCCTTGCTACCTCTTTGGAGTAATCATGAGCAAATCTCTGGAATTCTTTTTCGACTTCGGCAGCCCGACCACTTATCTGGCCTGGACTCAGCTGCCCAAGATCGCCACCGAGACTGGCGCCGAGATCATCTGGCAGCCAATGCTGCTGGGCGGCGTATTCAAGGCCAGCGGTAACCATTCACCGATCACCGTCCCGGCCAAAGGCCGTTACATGCTTCAGGATCTGGCCCGCTTCGCCCGGCGCTATGGTGTGGCGATGACCTTCAACCCGCACTTCCCGATCAACACCCTGCCCCTGATGCGCGGCGCTGCCGGCTACCTAGATACAGCGCAGTTCCACCCCTATGTCACGGCGATATTCAACGCCATGTGGGTCGAGCAGAAGAACCTCAGCAAGCCTGAAGTGATCGCCGAGGTGCTGAGTGCGGCAGGGCTCGACCCGGCCGAGTTCGAGCGCTTGGTAAATGATGAAGGGGTCAAGGAACGCCTCAAAGGCATCACCGAGCAGGCGATCCAGCGCGGCGCCTTTGGTGCGCCAACCTTCTTCGTCGGTGATGAGATGCACTTTGGTCAGGATCGTCTCGACTTTGTTGCCGAGGCGCTGCAGCGCGGTTGATAGCGACGTGGTGGTGCATTGATGGATCGAGCACAGCGCTACCCATCAATGCACCAACCGATTACAACACTTGACGCAAAAACGCCTGCGCGCGAGGGTCTTGTGGCTGGCTGAAGAACTGCGCAGGCGCGGCATCTTCTAGCAATTTGCCGTGGTCGAAAAACAGCACGCGATCAGCCACTTCCCGAGCAAAACCCATTTCGTGGGTCACGCAAACCATGGTCATGCCTTCCAGCGCTAGGGTCTTCATCACGTCGAGTACTTCGCCAACCATTTCCGGGTCGAGCGCCGAGGTCGGTTCGTCGAACAGCATGACTTTCGGCTCCATCGCCAAGGCCCGAGCAATAGCCACGCGCTGCTGCTGACCGCCGGACAAGCGCGACGGGAACTCATGGGCCTTCTGTGCGATGCCTACCTTCTCCAGCAACACCAGGGCCTTTGCCTCGCTGTCTGCACGGCTGAGTTTGCGCACCACTTGCTGGGCCAAACAGAGGTTGTCGAGCACGCTCATATGCGGGAACAGGTTGAAATGCTGAAACACCATGCCGACTTCGCGGCGGTAGGCGTTAACGTCGGTCTTGGGGTTGCTCAGGTCCAGACCGTCGATACTCACCGAGCCACTGTCGAGGGTTTCCAGACCATTCAGGCAGCGCAGGAAAGTGGATTTACCCGAGCCTGACGGGCCTATCACCACCAGCACTTCGCCCTTAGCCACGCGGGTGCTGACGTCATCCACCGCACGTACCACTTGCCCATGGGCATCGAAGACTTTAACCAGCTGACGAACTTCAATCACTTTGCGCGAGCCTCCGCTCCAACCGCCGAGCAATCTGCGACAGCGGTAAATTAATCAGCAGGTACATGGCGGCCACGCAGAACCAAATCTCGAAGGTCGAGAACGAGGTGGTGATGGCTTCGCGACCGCTCTTGGTTAGCTCGGTGATGGCAATCACCGAAACCAACGAGGTGTCTTTCACCAGGCTGATGAACTGCCCGGCCAAGGCTGGCAAGACCCGCTTAAAGGCTTGCGGCAAGACCACATAACGCATCGCCTGCATGCCTGTCAGCCCGAGCGAGCGCGCCGCCTCTGCCTGACCTTTAACCACCGACTGCACGCCGGCACGGACGATCTCCGCCACATAAGCGCCGGTAAACAGCGCCAGCGCCGCCACTCCGGCGAACTCGCGGGACAAATTGAGCACAGTGCCAATAAAGAAGTAGAAGATAAAAATCTGCACCAGCAAGGGCGTACCGCGCACCAACTCGACGTATACGGTCGACAGGTCGCGCAGGGTCGGGTTACTCGACAAACGGCACAGGCCAGTGAGCAAGCCAATCACCAGCGCTAACGCACCCGCCGCCAGCGAGATCCATAAGGTGGTCAGCAAGCCCCACACCAGCGGCCCTGCCGCCCAATGGCGGGTCACACCCAGCACATCGCCTTCGGCCACATCGTCACCCACGCGCAGGTGCACGCTGTCGCTGGCGACCGTCAGTAATTGCTCGCGGCCGTCGCTGCTGCGCAGGCTAATCAGCGCGTTAGCACCTTGCGCGGTGATGGCGCTTACTTGGCCGTAGTCATCGGCCCGTTGCGACTCCTCCGCCTGATACACAAAGTATTGCGGCACGCGGTTCCAGTGCCACTCATAAGAAATCAAGGAGGCGGCAAACCATAGACTGCCGGCCAGCACGACAAGGATCAGCCCGGTCAGCACATGCCAAGGCCATTGGGCTTGCTTCAATTTAGCCACGCGTTTGGGTCCGTAAAAAGGCCATAAATAACAACGCGCAGGCTATTAACCTGCGCGTTGGGGGTAACACTTGCGAGTCAGCCGAGGGCTTACTCCATGTCCTTCAACCAAGTGGTGTCTTTAAACCACTTGGCGTGCAGACGATCATAGGTGCCGTCGTGACGAATCTGCTGCAGGTAATTATTGATCCAGTTGATGCTGTCGTAGTCGCCCTTCTTCAAGCCAAACGCCAACGGCTCGTAAGTGAAGGGCTGGTCTAGATAAACCAACTTACCGGCACCGGCTTTATTCACCGCCACCACGTTGTAAGGAGCGTCATAGACGAAGGCATCGGCCTTGCCATTGACCACATCCATGACCGCTTCTTGCTCGTTATCAAAGCCGTGGTACTGCGCCTTGCTGATCAGTTTTTTCGCGACTATTTCGCCGGTAGTACCGACCTTCGACGTCAGGCGGTACTTGGGGTCATTCAAGTCTTTGTAGGATTTGATCTGGTCTTGCAGGTCTTTACGCACCAACAAGGTTTGCCCAACGACGATAAAAGGGTCGGTAAAGTTCAGGCGCAGGTTGCGCTCTTGGGTCAGGGTCATGCCGCTGCCAATCATGTCGAACTTATCGGTCATTAAGGCCGGGATGATGCCGTCATAAGCGGTGGACACCAACTCCAGCTTAACGCCCATGGCCTTGGCCATGTCTTTAAGCACGTCGACTTCAAAGCCGATGATTTCACCGCGCTTGTTGGTCATTTCGAACGGCATATAAGTAGGGTCCATGCCAACCCGCAGAGTGCCGCTCTTAACTGCGTCATCAATGGCGCCCGCCTGAGCCGTAACACTCACGCAGGTGCTAACAGCCAACAGCCATGTAGCGAGAAGCTTTTTCATTTTCGCTCCAAACATAATAAAAATCGGGATATGCAGCCAAGCCTAGCAATGGCGGCCGCTAATGGCCGCGCATAGTACCCGTTGTTGACCAAGCTGACGAGTTACCCAAGGTTTTCTCGACCACCGGACCACGGCTACGCGGCTCAGCTTTGCAGCAGAAAGGTGACCGGCCCGTCATTGACCAAGTGCACCTGCATGTCGGCAGCAAACTCGCCGCTCGCCACCTGCGGGTGCAGTTGCTGGGCCTGCGCGAGCAGATAATCAAACAGCTGCGCCGCCAAGGCCGGCGGCGCGGCGCTGGAGAAACTCGGGCGTAAACCACTGCGGGTGTCGGCCACCAAGGTGAACTGCGAAACCAACAGCAGGCCGCCGTTAACGTCACGCAGCGACAGGTTGGTCTTGCCGGCAGCATCGGCAAACACCCGATAGTTGAGCAATTTCCGCAACAGTTTGTCGGCACTGGCTTGACTGTCGTGCGGTTCAACCCCGATCAGCACCAGTAAGCCCTGATCAATCGCGCCGACCACCCGGCCGGCCACCTCAACCCGCGCCTGCGTGACGCGCTGCAGCAGCGCTTTCATGCCTCGTCTGGGGCCAAGTCGAGCAAGCGGCGCGCCATGTCATCGGCCGCCCGCACCAGCGCATCGGTAATTCCCACTTCGGAGGCCGCGTGACCGGCATCGCGAATAATCTGTAACTCGCTGTTCGGCCAAGCTTGGTGCAAGGCAAAGGCGTTATCCAAAGGACACACCACATCGTAGCGGCCATGCACGATAACGCCGGGCAAATGGGCGATCTTGGGCATGTCGCGAATCAGCTGATCCGGCTCAAAAAAGGCTTGGTTGACGAAGTAATGGCACTCGATGCGCGCAATCGATAACGCCCGATGGGCATCACTGAAACGCTCGACCACCTGCGAGTTGGGCCGCAGGGTGGCGGTGCGGCCTTCCCACGTCGACCACGCCTTAGCCGCATGCATCTGCGCAATTTGATCCGGCCCGGTCAGGCGCTGATAGAACGCCTGCATCAAGTTACCGCGCTCCTCCAGCGGTATCGGCGCCAGATAGTCTTCCCAATAATCGGGGAACAGCCGACTCGCGCCGTCTTGGTAGAACCAGTCAAAATCCTGCTGCCGACAGAGGAAAATGCCGCGCAAAATCAGCCCATGCACGCGCTCGGGATGGCTTTGCGCGTAGGCCAGCGCCAAGGTCGAGCCCCAGGAACCGCCGAACAACACCCACTTATCAATGCCTAACTGCTGGCGAATATGCTCAAGGTCGTCAACCAAGTCCCAAGTAGTGTTGCGCTCGAGGCTGGCGTGCGGGGTTGAACGACCGCAACCACGCTGATCAAAGGTGATGATGCGGTACAGATTGGGGTCAAAAAAACGCCTGCTCAGCGCGTCGCAACCAGCGCCGGGGCCACCATGAATAAACACCACCGGCAAACCATTGGCCGAACCGCTCTCGTCGACATACAGCACATGCGGCTGCGCGACGGGTAGTTCATGGCGGGCGTAAGGTTTAATTTCCGGATAAAGCGTTTGCATGCTGAACTCCCGAAGCTGCGCACACGGACCCAGTTGGGCACCGCTCTGATACTCTTAGGGCCATCATAACCACGAAAAGGAACTTCGGCATGCGACTCAGGTTATTTACTCTCGCTGGGCTGTTAATTGCCACTCTACTGAGCGGCTGCGGCCCAACGG
The DNA here is from genome assembly GCA_044354115.1 of Pseudomonas sp. Lineage (GTDB taxonomy): Bacteria > Pseudomonadota > Gammaproteobacteria > Pseudomonadales > Pseudomonadaceae > Aquipseudomonas. The sequence goes on from JBILAR010000010.1 coordinate 31,654, forward strand.
ACCCACAGGCCGCACTCGAAGCCGCCGTGCAACAACTGCAAGACAATCTCGAAACCAAGCAAACCAGCGCCGTGCTCGAACAATTGCACCCGCAGTTCAGCGCCGCGCAACAGTACGACCACGAATGGGCCAAGCGAACCATGCTGATGGTTTTTTTACGCCATCAAAAAGTCAGCGTAATCGCCTTTAGCAAGACCAGTACGATCGACCCACGCTACCCCGACAAAGGCCACACCGAAGCGGAAATCGCCTTGGCCGGTGCCAGTGGCTTAATCCCGGACGACGCCGCGCATTACCATGTGCAACTGCAGTGGTGGCTAGAGGATGGCGAGTGGAAGTTAGCGCGACTGAACTGGCGCTAACTCAGGGTTGCGGCATGGCTTGATCGGCCACTCGCCAGATCAACGCATCGGTGTCGTAACCACGCTCACGGGCAATCGCGATTAACTGCTCACGGGTTTGCGCCGACACCTGCGGAGTACGCGACAACAACCAAAGGTACTTACGATTAGGATTACCCACCAAGGCTAGCTGGTAGCCCTCATCCAGATACAGCACCCAGTATTCACCACGGGTAACATCGGGAAACAGGCGACTAAACCAGTTATCAAAACGCACCCAGAGCTTATCGGTTTGACCGGCCTGCTGCGGCACTGCCTCACCACTCGCCTGCAAGCCCTCGCCGCTTAGGCTCAGGCAGCTATTCAGCACCGCAACACTGCCATCCGCCTGCAACTGGTAATGCGCTTGTGCCTGCGCGCAATTGCGCTGGAAGAACATCGGCAAGCGCGCCAACTCGTACCAAGTTCCCTGATAGCGCTGCAAATCGACCTGAGCAACCGTTTGCGGCGCCGCTAACTGAGTGGCCGAACTGCTACAGGCGCTCAGTAACAGGACCAAACAGAAACCGGCAATGCGAGACATGGTGACCTCTATTTATTTCAGGCCTTGGCCAGAGAACAGCAACACCTTATCGGCGGCAAACTGCACACTAATCGAGGTTTTTTCATCACCCCAAGTGCAACTGCTCATGACCAAGGCACCCGAACATTCGCTTGGCGCGCCGAGCAAGGCCTGCACCTCAACTTTGTCCATACCGGTATTCAGCTTAGCGTAGTTGGCTTCAGTGACTTTGCTGCAAGCGCCCAACAACAGCAGCAAGGGCAGCAAAACCAGCGGACGAATAGACATACTGGAACTCCTGATTAGCACACTAACACTGGCACCAGAGACGTGGCGCATGACAGCTCGCCTGCCAATAACGGCAGGCCAACCAGCGACGCATTAGGCTTGGTGATACGCCGTAACGCGGGCCACTTCTTCTTTCGAGCCCAAGAATACCGGGACGCGCTGGTGCAGCGAGGTCGGCTGAATATCCAAAATGCGCTGCTGGCCATCGGTGGCCGCGCCGCCGGCTTGCTCGATGATGAACGACATCGGGTTGGCTTCATACATCAAGCGCAACTTGCCCGGCATGGACGGATCGCGCGAGTCACGCGGGTACATAAACAGACCACCACGGGTCAGAATGCGGTGCACGTCGGCGACCATCGAGGCCACCCAGCGCATGTTGTAATCTTTGCCCAGCGGGCCGGTTTTGCCAGCCAGCAACTCGTCGACATAACGTGTCACTGGGGCTTCCCAGTGGCGCTGGTTAGACATGTTGATGGCGAATTCTTTAGTTTGCTCAGGCACCCGAATGTCGTCATGGGTCAAGATAAAGCTGCCCAATTCACGGTCCAGAGTGAAGCCTTTAACGCCATTGCCTAGGGTCAACATCAGCATGGTTTGCGGGCCGTAAACAGCGTAGCCGGCGGCAACCTGCTCGGTGCCCGCCTGCAAGAAGGCTTCTTCACCGAGGTCGCCTTCATTGCCGTTACGCTCAGGGCAACGCAGTACCGAGAAAATAGTCCCGACCGAGACGTTAACATCGATATTGGACGAACCATCCAAAGGGTCGAACACCAACAGATAAGCGCCTTTCGGGTACTTACCCGGAATCTGATAAGCGTTGTCCATTTCCTCTGACGCCATGCCGGCCAAGTGACCGCCCCACTCGTTGGCTTCAAGCAGAATGTCGTTAGACAACACATCGAGCTTTTTCTGGATTTCGCCCTGAATATTCTCAGTGCCCATGCTGCCCAACACGCCGCCCAGCGCACCCTTGGAAACCGTGTGGCTGATCTCCTTACAGGCACGCGCCACGACTTCAATCAAAAAACGCAAATCCGCCGGAGTGTTATTACTGCGGGTCTGTTCAATCAGATAGCGGCTCAGGGTAACGCGCGACATGGGAGGCACCGATGATAGTGATAAATTGCGCGCAGTTTACCCTGTAACTGCGCGCAACGCCTCACACGGCTGGCCGATTTGACTTACCAGTCGAGCGACAGCGACACGTTCACCCCTTGCAGGGTTTGGTCTTGAGCTTTGCTGTAGTTATACGCGCCGCGTAACGACAGATTTTTAGCCAGCAAATGGCTCACACCAATAGTGCCGCTATCAAGCTTGTCGCCGGGGGTGTAACCCTGCAACTCGAAGGCAATGCCAGGCAAGCTATTAAGCTCAGACTCAAGCTCGCTAGTGTCGTCTTCATACTCGCGCTCATGGCTGTATTCGGCAAACAGTGCGGTTTCTTGGGTCAACTGGTAGCGCCCCTGAATACCCACACCCAAACGCCGCGAATCACGCTGCTGGCTATCAAAACTCAGCGCAGTAGAAGCTGCGCCCTGCTCCGAGTAGCTGTCGACATCAACCTGCGCATAATCGGCGCTGATAAATGGACTTAAATGCCACACGCTACCAGCCTCAGCGATGTCATAACCCGCACGGCCGGCAGCGCCCCAGACATTACCGTCAGTGTCGCCTTGCTCAGTACGCGTGACTTGGCCCAGGGCGAAGGAGCGATCCAAGCTGTCATAGTTCAGCGAAGCAACACTCATGGCCAGATCTGCCCACCAACGATTGTGCTCATATTGCGCAAAGGCGCTGGCTAGATAACTCTTCAGTTGGTAGTCCGAATTAGCGTTACCGACCTCAAGCTTTTGCTCATACGCGCCCAAGGCAGCACCAACACGCCACGCCTCGTCAAGACGATAGCTGGTGCCAATATTCAGGCTATAGCCATTGCCATCCGCACTTTTTGCGCTGTCTTGACTGGAATAGTCTTGACGTTGGCCACCGCCAACGACAAAGCCGCGCCACTCATCGACAGCCTGCCAAGCACTCCAATCGGCTTGCCACTGATTACGCAACTGATCTTGATGGGCTTGCAAGGTGCCCAGCGCCATTTCCGGCAACAAGGTCAGTTCCTGCGGGGCGCTTAAAAGCGAGTAGGCATAATCTGCAGCAATTTGCTGTACCGCAGTGGTCGGGTGAACACCGTCGTTAAACATCAACTTGCTCGGGTCAGGCGTCGCACTGTTGATGCCCCAAGCCGCATTGACGTTGCTGCAGCCGTTAAAACAGGTGCCGGTTAAATTCTGGCTGGCATCAAAACCATAGGCACCGGCACTGGCCGTCACCTCAGTCACTAACAACGGTAAGTTAAGTGGAATGACATTGGCATTCAGGCCACGTAACTGACTGACCAGCTCGGTATTTACATCACTCGCAAGTCCCGAGAAAAAACTATTAGAACCATTAAACGTTGGCGTACTACCAACATTAGGCAGCAACGACACCATGATGTAACGCGCGCCTGCAGTTTGCAGCGCCTCAACACTGTCGACTAAACGGCCTGCAGCGGCCTGAGCCTGAGCAGTACTGAGAATGCGCCCCTGCAAGAAGTCATTACCGCCACCATTGACGTAATAGAGCGCATTGCGATCTAGGCTTAAACCGCGATTGGCTAGGTCGACCAAAAAACCATCGCGGGTGCGGGTCCCGGCAACCGAGCCGCCAGCTTTTGTGATTGAGTCAAGCACCTGATCGGTACGATAACCGCCCACCGCCCAGTTATTGCCATCGATCCAACCATTGGTTTGAAACACAGACGACGTTGAAGGCGTTTGCAAGCCCAAGCCTAGCGCCTGACCGATCAGCATCGGTGAGGTTTGCCCGTAGATTTCACCACTGGCATCAGTGAACAGCGGACCAATACGATTAGTGAATCGGCGTGTTTGCGTACTCGAATTTACCGAGTCAGCAAACTGCCCAGCATCGCTGAGGCTGTCGCCGAATACATACATAGCACTGTAAGGTGCAGCGGCAAGGGAAGGGGCTACTGCGGCTAAACAGCAGGCAGCCGCTAGCGGGGTAAGCAGACGTTTCATGGGCAGTCCTTATTATTGTGTTTGTGACTTAGCGCAAGGACTGTACCGAGGTTTTAAAACTTTAACAGAAGCAATCATCACCATTCATCTGAACACATGTACACCATTCACCCGGCGAATTAACTGACACGGAAGACAATTTTCTAACCAGCCACAACGCTCAGTTCAACCCTATTACGCCCAGCACTTTTGGCCGTGTACATGGCGCTGTCGGCCGCGCTCAAGAGTTGTTCAAGGCTCTGGCCTTGCGCTGGCCAGAGCGCTAAACCGATCGAAACAGTGATGGTTTGCGGGCCGTCACGCGTGCTCAACGGCGTGCTGGCCAGTTCACGGCAAATCGACTGTAAACGGCTCAGCGCCACTGCCGCATCGGCGCCTGGCATGATCAGCACGAACTCCTCACCACCAATGCGAAACAGCGCATCGGAGCTGCGTAAATGACCACTCAATTGCGCAGCCAAGGCTTTCAGTACGTCATCGCCGACCAAGTGCCCACAGCTGTCGTTGAGCGCTTTAAAGTGATCAAGATCGAGCATGGCCAGCGCTAGGTTGTGATTGTCACGCTGGGCATGCGCGCGTTCGCGCAAAAAGAACTCGGCCAAATATCGCCGGTTGTACAAGCCCGTGAGCGGGTCGCGCAGGGCTTGCTCGCGCAACTGTTCATGCAGCGCCGAAATAGTCTGCAAGCGCTCTTCACTAACGCTCAACGCGGCTACCAGTTTTAGTGCGCTTTGATGCGACTCGGTGACATCACGCAGATAAAGCATTTCCCCGAGCACCATATTGCCGCTGCGTAAACTGCGCTCGATGTTGCGCCGGCGCACCTCAAAATAACGCGATGGAGCATCCAACGTCAGTAATTGCGAGCTCTCGGCGCTGCCCGGCGGCTGCAACAACTCAGCTAAGGCGCGGCCAAATACCGGCCAACGGAGCAATTCACGGCCCTGCCAATCGGCGCTCAAGCCGGCCAGCCGCAGGGCCGCAGGGTTGGCCTCAATCACCCGCTGCTGCGGGTCTAGCACCAACACCGGATCGAGCAAAGCCTCGAGCAACAGATGCCGCGCCACGGGCAGCACATCAAACAACCGCACACCCACAATCAACCAACCAAAGGCCAACAAGGTAAAGGCGAAACTGAACGGGGTAGGGTCAAAGCCAAACAAGGTCACACCGAAACCGACATAACTCAGATTGGCCGACCAAGGCAGCAAGGTAAGCAATACAAAGGCTAAGTAATGCCGGCGATACAAGCCCTGACTGTGCAGCGCGGCGCGCAATACCACGGTAAAGCAGAACACCATAAACAGATAGACATAGGCGGCGGCGGCAAAAAATAACGGCCCGTGCTCATAACGAATGGGCGCGCCTAGCTGGGCAGAAACAGGTCCACTGCCGGCGCCATAAAACCAGCCATGCCACGGATTGCTTAACGCCAGCAACCAGAAAACCACAGGTGCGATCGCTAGGCTTAAGGCGTAATGAGTAGGCAGGGATTGGCGGTCGCTATTAACGTACTGCCAGAGAAAAACCGCCCAAAAGGTTGGCACCGCGATGATCCCAGGCCACGCCATGGTTGCCAAAAATATCTTGCAGCTAGGACCTTGCGCGGCAATCTCAAGCGCCGCCACTAACAGCCACCAGAGAATCCCCAGATGCATCACGAAAAAACTGCTGCGCCCCGGAAAAGAGCGCTGCTGCAAAATCCAGCGTGACAACCACGCCACGCCAAGCCAGACCAGCAGCGTCAAGAGCACTGGCGCGGAGAAACTCCAGCCCGCACTGCAGCCGGTCACCGCCCGCACCCCACGAAGCCAACGACCTCAGAATCCAGCAATAGCGACAGAAAATGTTTCATTGTTCTAGATACCAGCCATCCCAGGCAAAGCTACTTAATCGGTCAGTTTATACACCGAGATGAGCGTTTTATCCTAGTTCACGGCTTAGCCGGGGCCGCCCGCAGCAGGCTCAGCGCCATCAGCACCAACATGCCGACACCCAGCAGCAACACCGCCCACAGGCCGATACGCTTCCAGTCGGGGCCGGTTGCTACGCTCGCTAGTGCAGCGGGCGAGCCGGGAGTCGTAACCTGGCTAACAGTGGCGAGCCCAAGCTTGCGCAAACGCGCCGGTTCAAAACCGGGGATTAAGGTGGTCAACGACAAATTGGCCGCTTTAGCGCCGGGATTACCCAAGGCCAAGGTGTAGGGCGGCGTACCACGGGCGAGAAACACCAGTTCAGTGGCGCGCATGCCCACTTGCAGCTGCGGCGCCTCAGTACCCAAGCCGCCACCGCGCTGGTCGACCACTAACTTCAACTGCTGCACCGGCGTGCCGTACAGCTCGATCACCTCTTGCCGCGACTCAACGCCCGGCTTGCCCTCCTGCGGCAAGCGATACAACAAACCACTATTGAGTAACTGCCACTGCACCTTGCCATCGCGACGGCCGTAGAGCTGCGCCGGTGCCAAGGTATTACTCTGCGGCAGATCGATTTTGAACCGCTCCAGCGGCAACGCCAGCGGCAAATTCCACATGTATTCACCGAGCTTAACGCTGTCTGGCGCCAGTATCGCCGACCACGCCATAGGTGCTGGCAGGCTGTCGCTGGCCCGACTAAACAACTGTGCGGCGGTCAGTGCCGGGGCTTGTTGCGGGGCGAGCCAAAGCAAGCGCAAATAGCGCGCCCGCTCGCCGGGCAAACGGATGCTGCGCTGTTCGAGCTGCTCGTCGGCAAACGACAAACGGGCAATCTGCCCCTCGCCCCAGCTCTGCCAATGTTGCAGATCATCGCTGGCCTCGATCGAGAAGCGCTGAAAGCCCTCGGCATCGCCACTCCAGTTCAGCTGCAGTTGTTCCAGCGGCGCATCAATCGCACTGGCGTCCAGTAACCAGCCGCGCAGTTGCTCCTCGGCAGGCGCGGTATTGCTCGGCGCGGTGACTTCAACCAAGGTGCCGCTGCTATTGCGCTGCACTCGAATATCCGCGGCCTCGCCAGTGGCATTTTTAGGCCCGCGCAAGGGGAACCACTTAACCGCCGTTTGTTGGACTTTTTCGCGTTCTTCGGCACGTCCCAGCGTCAGTGCGTAGGCCTGCGCTTGGCCTTCGGCGTTAAACACCCGAGCATCGCGCAAGTCGGCAAATTGCGCGGCAAAGTGCAGCGCCATTGGCAGCTCTACGCGATACCAAGGCCCTTCACCGCTGAGCGTCAGTGGCACTTGGCTGTGGAAATCCGCAAGTGCCTCTTGCGCGCTAGCGAGCGGCGCCAACAGGCTTAACGCCACGGCCGCAAGACTTATCCAACGTGACGGCAAAGTGTGCTTGCTCATGATTTAACCTGCTCTAATTCTGGCTCCGCCTGCCGAGGAGGCCAATGCAGCAGCAAAGTGTTCTGTCTCATGATTTGACCTCATCTAATTCTGGCTCCGCCCGCCGAGGAGGCAGCGGTGCAAAGTAGCCGACGATCAGCAGCAACACGCCGACCCCAATAAACGAAACGATACGGGCCAAGCCACCTTGATTGCCCAGTTCGATAAACAACAACTTGGCCACCACCACGGCGATCAACACCGCACCGATCAGCCACAACTCCCGACGAGCACGCCGATGACCGACGATCATCAGTGGCAAGGCAATCAGCGTCCAAACAATCGACAAACCTGCCTGCACCAGCATCGAGTCGAGCAGCATTGACAGCTCGAATGGCACCCCACCCCAGTGATGGGCGGCGCGAAACACCGCGGCGGTCAATAAACTGAACAGGCCCACACCGGCGATCAACTGCGCCAGCCAATCGGCACGCTGAGCCGTCCAGCCGAACTGCGGTAAACCGCTACGCAGCCACTGGCAGGTGCCAAACAAGGCGAACAGCAAGCCCAACTCCAGCGGGTTAACCAACGGCAGATACGGCAGGGGCTCGGCGCCACCATCACTGGCGATATTGGCCAGACAAAACCAGCCAAGCATCAGCACCGCCAAAGGCGCGGCCGCTAGCACACGGTATTCGCGCAGGTACTCAGTGAATGGCCAAGGCAGTCGACTGAGCAGGCTTTGCGGCTGGGCCATCAGCCACAAATAGGCGCTTGGCAACAGCGCCCAACCCAACCAGCGCCAGGCGTTGTAATGCTCGGCCAGTTGCGCCAGCAAGTAACGCAACTCCAGCGCCAGCAGACCCAGCAGCAGCCAGCCGCCGAGCACATGCATGGCGCTCAGGACGTTCTTGGGCAGCAAGGCCGGCAATTTGCGCAACAGGCCAACGTGCACGGCAAACAGCAGCGTCCATGCCAGCCAAGCAAAATTCGCCGCCGGATGCCAATCGCTGCGCCACGCCAGCGCCAATAGCAGCCCAGCCACGGGAATCAACAAGCTGCTGACCCGAGCCAAGGCCCGCCAGTCGGCACGCAAGGCGCACAAGCCCGCCAGCGCTACGCTGACGGCCAGCGTCAGCAGCAACAGCGTGGTCTGCAACTCGGCAGAGGCAAAGCGCAGCACTTCGCTGACCCACGCCAGCGTCCACCAACCGACGCCCCACACCAGCAACAATTGCGACAAGCGCGCAAGGCTCAAGCGACTCAAGTCACCGGCAGTCTCGCGGCGCTGCACGTGCTGTAAACGCCAAGCACCGACCAAGGCCGCCAGCCCAAGCACCAGCGGCGTCCAGAAGCCACCATGCGCCAACGGTTTTAGACCTTCGCTGGCCAGCGGTCCGAGCAACAAAGGCCCGGCCAGCAGAAACGCCGCGCCACCAATCACTTGCAACAGCAAGCCGAAGACAAAACTGGCGCGCTGCTGCAGGTGCAAGCTCAGCCAGATGATCAATAAGCCACTGCCGGCCCACACCGCACTGGCCGTCTGCCACGGCAGCACAAACAACACCGCTAAGTTGATAAACACCAAGCCGACCAACAACACCACTGACAGGCTGCGCAGCAGTCGTACATCACTGCGCACCAGTTGATCGCGCGCGGCAAACAACATGCCGCCGATCAGCGCCAAGCCAATCACCGAAGCAGTCATCAAGCCACGCCAACCGGCGCTGAATACCCCGCCGGCAGAGCCCTCGGCCGCATCCAGTTGCAACAGAAACAGTCCACCACCGAGCAGTTGCACGGCAAAGGCGCTGAACAGAAAGCTCCTCGATTGAATTCGTAAGCCCACCAGCAAGGTGGCCATCCCGGCCAACGCCCAGCAAATGGCGGTCACTTCGGCGCTAAAGTTCAACGGCGCGATCAGGTACAGAAAAGCCAAACCGGCGCAGGCCAAGACCGGCAGACAGCGCCGCTCCCAGGCCGAGGTGCGCGCACTGTCGGCCAAGCGCAATTGCCGATGGGTAAACAGCAAGGCCACACCGAGCATCAGCGCCCCCAAAGGCGCACCGCTAAGCACGGTATCCACCGAGCCTTGCACGCCATTGAGAAAAGCCAAGCCTGCGGCAAACTGTAAAAACAACGCAAAGGCGCGGGCCAAGCGCCGCTGTTGATGCAGGCCAAGCCAGAAAATCCCCGCGCCTTCCACCGCCCATGCCGCCGAGGTCCAACGCGCATCCAACCCTAGCGGAATCGCCAAGGTGCCAAACACCACGCCGAGGGCGATGCAGGTTTCCACCAACAACAAGGCCCGACCCGGCGCACGGCCGTGCAGCCAGCGCGCCAAGCCTAGGTAAAACAGCCCCAGCGCCAAAGCACTAAAAGCGGCAGCGAACTCCAGATGTTGCACAACTGCGTACTGCAGGCCAAAACCCACTAACGGCGGGCCAAACAAGATGGTGCCGTCGACGTAATCGCCTTGGCGCGCCGACCAGCGCAACAACGCCTCGCGACTGTCATCGGCCGGCAAGCCTTGCGCCTCGAGCAATTTGCGCCGCGCAAACAGCAGGCCGATGCCGACATACATCAGAAAGAACAGAATCAGGAACGGCTCGGTGCTCCACAGCAGCTCTGGCTTATAGGAGCGTAAACCCCAGGCCAAACCAATGCCGAAGGTGCCGACAAAACCGATCAAGTTGAGCATGCGCCAAGCCTTGAACCAGGCGATGGCGAAGATTCCGGTATTCAGCAGGGCAAAATAGCTGAACAGCGCGACATGGTTGCCGGCGCCGGTCGAAGTCAAAATCGGCGCAGCAAAACCACCGAGCGCTGCCGCCGCCGCCAGGCCCATGGCGTCTTGGGCAACCGCCAAAATCGCCGAACAAAGGGTGATCAGTACCAGCAAACTCAGCGCTTCTGTGGAGGACAGCAGCGGATGCAGGCGCATCGCGGCAAACACCGTCAGATACAGCACGGCAATCCCGGTGCCTTGCAACATCAGCCCGTAGTTGGCGTTGCGCAGCCGCAACCACCAGCCAAGACCAAGCAGTGCCACCGCCGTCGCGGCCACCCCGGCATACCGTACCTGCACCGGCACCACCATGCCTTCGGTGGCGTAGCGCAACAAAAAGGCCAAACCGAGAAACAACAACACCACGCCGACACGCAGCACGGTATTGCCGCCAAACAACCAAGCTTTGGCCTGAAGAATGGCCTGATCAATAAACGATGGTTCATGGGGTTTAGGCGCTAGCGACTCAGCGGTTTGAGCGACAGGTCGCGGCGCAGGCGCCCACTGCGGCCGCACCTCAGGCATCGGCGCCAACGGCTCAAGCGCAGGCAGTTCCCAGACCAACTCAGGCTCATCGACGGGCGTCTTGGCGGGCGCCTCGGGCAACTCCCAGACCAACCCATCGTCAGCCTCAGACTCAGCGCTGGCCAGTGGCGCTGCCGGCGCAACAACCGGCGCTGCAACCTCGCCAGCCTCGACCTTCAGCAAGCGTTGATGGATGGCCGCAGTGCCCTGTTCGAAGCGCTCGGCAAACGCCTGCAACTCCTTGCGTAAGGTGCTTTGCTGAAACTCTAGAGCGCGCACCTTAAGCGCCTGCCCCAGCGCCAGGCCGATCAAGCCACCAAAAATGGCACCACTGAGCGACTCGTCCGACGCCGCCCCGAGCAACAAACCGGCCAGCATGAAAATCCATTGCATGCGCTGAGTTCCAAGATCAAATGAGTGAAAGCAAGCCCGGCTTCCCGAGCAAATTACGCGCCGCCAGCGATGGCTGACGAGCCCGCAGCAAAACCACTGCTGAGTATAGGGTTAGTGCGTTTGCACTGACAAAGACCACTGCACAGTCTGATCGAGACACATAAATCGTCGTTTAGGCACGGTTTAATCAACAATCCGGCCAGATGGTCATTCACAAAGGCGCAGACATCGTTATCATCGCGCGCCACGCAAGCTCACCTTCCGAGCCGCACACACAGGTACACAGCGTCATGAGTAAGTTATTGATCGTCGGTGCAGATTTAGACCGTACTGATACCTGGATCAAATACGAACGCACCATGTGCGGCAGTTGCGTGTCCTCATGCTGCACCATGCCGGTCGAGGTGCGTTTTAACGACCTGCTGCGCATTGGTCTGGTGCAAGAGTTCGAGCGCAGCGAGCCACGCAAAGACATCGCCAAGCGCCTGCAAAAAGAAGGCATCGTCGAGCGCTATAACCAAAAGCAAGAAATCTTCACCTTGGTGCGCATGGGCAATAACGACTGCCTGTACCTAGACCGCAAAAGCCGCCTGTGCACCATCTACGACCTGCGTCCAGACACCTGCCGCAACCACCCAAAAATCGGCCCACGCCCCGGGTTTTGCGCGTTCAAGCCGAAGCTGTAACGGGCCAGCAACTAAACAAGCGCGCAATAAAAAAGCCCCGAGCATGTACTGCCGGGGCTTTTTGCTTTAGCGAGGGTCGGTTACTGCTGAGCGATGCGCACAACGTTGGCCGCCGGCTTCGGCTTAGGCTGAATCAAACTAAAATCGATCATCGATTTTTGCTCATACGGATTACCGATCATCACCGGCCGTACCTTAAAGTTAGCACTCACTAGGCTCTTGCTGGTGTCGAGTTCGGTAAAGTTTAAACCAGCCAAATCGGCCCACGTATGGATTAGATTTGAGCTGCTATAAGGTCGTTTTAGAGCCGCACTGTAGTCGGCAGGGTTATTCGCCAGCCATTGTTCAGAGCGCCAAAGCATAAACGGCACCGTGTACATCGGTGAGCTCGGCGCCCCCTCGCTGCGCCCGAGCACTTTGCCTTGGGGGGCATCAAACACCGCCTCGCCATGGTCGGCCAAATACAGCAAAAAACCATTGGGCTTGGTCGCCGCAAACTGCTCAATCAGGCTGGACACCACGAAGTCGTTATAGAGCACCGCATTGTCATAGCTGTTGTAAGTTGGCAACTGATCATCAGTGACCCATTCAGGTACGCCCTGCCGGTCGGTAAAGCGATCAAACTCCGCCGGATAACGGTAGCGGTAGCTCATATGCGTACCAAGCAAGTGAATGATGATCAGCTTACGCGGCGCTGCATCGGTCAGCGCCTTATCGAAGGGTGCCAACACATCGCCGTCATACTGGCGGGCGTTCTGCTCAAGGTTGTTATTCAGATAAACCTGCACATCGGCCTGCTTGGAAAAGGTCGTGAGCATGGTATTGCGCTCGGTCATGGTCTGCTGATTGGTGATCCAGAAGGTCTTGTAGCCCGCCTGTTTCATCATATTCATCAGTGACGGCGTGGTCAGATAAGCGTCTGGACTCTGTTGATCGGCAAAGGTCAGCACCTGTTGCAACGCCTCAATGGTGTAAGGACGCGGCGTGACCACGTTATCGAACACCGCCAATTGCTCGCGCAGGGCATCCAGTTTTGGGCTAGTGGCACGCGGGTAACCGTAGAGGCTCATGCGCTGACGATTGGTCGACTCGCCGATGACCAGCACCAAGGTATTCGCCTGCCCGGCATGCGCGTCAGTAAAGTGCTGCAAAGGCGCTAATTGGGCGTTGGCCAAGAGCAACTCATTCATGTTGTCCAGTTGTTGGCGATATTGATGAAAACCAACCATCAACTGCCAAGGCGTAACGGCAGAAAGGCGCGTCTCAAACTCATTGACTCCGGCCGTGGTGTCAGCATCGATCAACACAAAGCGCGCGGGATAACCCAAGGTGCAGGCAACGATTATTAGGCTGGCAACAATTGTCGAGCTCCTTGGCAAATCCACCGCCCGGATTTTACGCCACAGCAACCAAGCCCCCAAACCGTAGAGCAAAAACGCCAACGGCATCCACCAAGTCAAGTATTGCGCAATGTACTCGGCGGCCTCGGAGTTGTTCGACTCAAGCATAATAAAAATAACGCTTTGGGAAAAATTCTGACCATAGATCAGGTAGTAGCCAAAGGCGGGCAACGATAACAGCCACAGCAACGCGCCAATCATCCCGGCTAAACGTCGCGTTTGAGCGGGCCACAGCAATAACGGAACGAGCCATACACCACTGAGCAGAATGCTCTGACGCAAACCCCGCCAACCAACACTATCGCTCGCGAACAAGAGCAATTGGGTGAACCCTGACAGGTACCAGAAGAATAGAAACATCCAGCCTAGTGCAGCCCAATCTATCGACTGGCGACGTTTAATCTGTACTGTTGCAGACATTGCTATTTCCTCCAGGGCGGCACAGATGGCGCGCCCACAGACGCGACCCAGTGCAAACTGCTACTGCTTACAACCACCAGCCTAACGGCGCCCCCGTGAAAAAAACGTCATCCGCACAGCTCATTAGTCGCAGTTTTTTAACCACGAAAAACCAGACATCCCAGACTGTGTGAAAACCTAGCGCAGTAGTTTTCACGCAGCCTGATCCTGCCCATTACCGTCACGGTATAAGCACACGAGTGCTCAGCCAGTCAGGCAGGAAAAAACCCTCACTCACCTGCCAGCGCACAAAATTCAGACATAAAAAAACCCTGAGTATTCGTCAGGGTTTTAGTGTTTAAGCGTGACTACTGCTGAGCCACATCCGCCTTCGCTACCACCTTAGGCTTGATCAAGCTGAAGTCGATCAGTGACTTAGGCTGGTACGGATCGCCGATTAGCACTGGCCGCACCTTGAAGTCGGCACTCACCAGGCTCTTGCTGGTATCCAATTCGGCAAAACTTAAACCGGCCAAATTAGCCCAGGTGTGAATCAAGTTCGCGCTGCTGTAGGGCCGACTCAGCGCCGTCGTAAAGTCGGCCGGATTGCTCGCCCGCCACTGCTCGGAGGTCCACAGCATAAAGGGAATGGTGTACATCGGCGCCGTCGGCTTACCCTCGTTGCGGCCGAGCACACTGCCCTCTGGCGAGTCGAACACCGCCTCGCCATGGTCGGACAAATACAGCAGGAAACCATTGGGCTTAGTGGCGGCAAACTGCTCGATCAGGCTGGACACCACAAAGTCGTTATAGAGCACGGCATTGTCGTAGCTGTTATAGGTCGGCAGCTGGTCATCGGTGACCCACTCCGGCACGCCCTGGCGATCGGTGAACTGAGCAAACTCCGCCGGATAACGGTACTTGTAACTCATGTGCGTACCGAGCAAGTGCACGATGATCAGCTTGCGCGGCGCGGCATCCGCCAAGACTTTAGTGAAAGGCGCCAACACATCACCATCGTACTGGCGGGCATCCTGATTAAGGTTGTTATTCAGATAGACCTGCTCATCCGCCTGCTTAGAGAAGGTCGTCAGCATGGTGTTGCGCTTGGTCATGGTCTGCTGATTGGTGATCCAGTAAGTCTTGTAACCCGCCTGCTTCATCATATTCATGATCGACGGGGTGGTCAGATAAGCGTCTGGATTTTGCTCATCGGCAAAGGTCAGCACCTGCTGCAGCGCCTCGATGGTGTATGGCCGTGGCGTAATTACGTTATCGAACACGGCCAATTGATCAGCCAACTTGTCCAGTTTGGGCGTGGTGGCACGCGGATAACCGTACAGGCTCATGCGCTGGCGGTTGGTCGATTCACCGATGACCAACACCAAGGTACTGGGCAGGCCCGCATGACTATCAGCAAAGTTCTGCAAGGGCGCGAGCTTGGCGTTATCGGCTAGCAACACTTGCATGTCGCTCAACTGCTCAAGGTACTTGCGATAGCCCACCACCAACTGCCACGGCACTGCGGGCTCAACCCGCGCTTCAAATTTTTCCAGCGCATGCTGCAGCGTTGGTTGTTTTTGCATCTGCTTGGCCAGCGGCCAGACCAATACACCGAGAAAAATAGCCAGACTCAAGAACACCGCTTGCTTGCGGGAAAAATCTAACGGCCGCACCCGCCTCCACAGCAACCAAGCGCCAAGACTGTAGGCCAGATACACCGGCACCATCCACCAAGCAAAATACTGGGCGAAGTACTCGCTGCTCTCGGCCATATTCGATTCGAACATGATAAAAATCACGCTCTGCGAGAACTGCTGACCATAGATGCAGAAGTAGCCCAGACCAACCAGCGAAGACAACCACAGCACTACCCCGACAGTGCCGGCAATAGCGCGTGCTCTAGCGGGAAACAGCAGTACCGGAATCAGCCAAATAGCACTCAGCAACAACGCTTGGCGGAAGTTAGAAAAACCACTGGTGCCCGTTAGCTGGATCAGTAAATGAGTGACCCCGGAGAAGTACCAAAAAAACAGGAACAACCAACCGAGCCCTGCCCAGTCCATCGATTGGCGGTTTTGAGTCTTTACTGCGGCTTGCATCAATAGCGTCTCCGTCTAACAGCAGATGCTCTGCGCCCAAGAACGACTCAGAACTCAAAAGAACATCAATATCGTTGTCAGAGTACCTCCAAGAATGTGAAAAGCTCGTCAAAAGACCATCACCACACGCCAAGTTTTATCGCCCAGCACAAAAAAGCCCCCGCCATCGAGGATGGCGGGGGCTTTTTTAAGCGTTTGTAACTTGTTAGTTACTTACTGCTTTTCTTGCTGGCGCGAGTACGCTCGCTTTCACCAAGAATTTTCTTACGCAGGCGAATCGACTTCGGCGTCACTTCGCACAGTTCGTCTTCTTGCACGAACTCCAGCGCTTGCTCCAGGGTGAAACGGATTGGCGGAACCAAAGCAATGGTTTCGTCCTTACCCGATGCACGCATGTTGTCGAGCTTCTTACCCTTGGTAGGGTTGATGCCCAGGTCGTTGTCGCGGCTGTTGATGCCGACGATTTGACCTTCGTACACGTCTTCACCGTGACCGAGGAACAGCTTGCCACGGGCCTGCAGGGTTTCTAGCGAGTAAGTCAGTGCCTTACCAGTAGCCACCGAAACCAGTACACCGTTCTGACG
>JBILAR010000123.1:0-8992 GCA_044354115.1 Pseudomonas sp.
CTTCTCTGGCAGTTTGATGGTGCAACCGGCGGCAGAGCGCTCGGCCGAGGCGTCGGACAGTTCGAAAGCCTGTTCAACGGTCAGCTCGGTCAGACCTTCGATCTCCAAGATGCGGCCGGAGAAGGCGTTGATTTTGCCCTTCTTCTCAACGGTCAGCAGGCCTTTCTGGATCGCGTAGTACGGGATCGAGTGCACCAGGTCACGCAGGGTGATGCCCGGTTGCATGGTGCCTTTGAAGCGCACCAAGATCGACTCCGGCATGTCCAAAGGCATTACGCCAGTGGCCGCGGCGAAGGCTACCAAGCCAGAACCGGCTGGGAAGGAGATGCCCATTGGGAAACGGGTGTGCGAGTCACCACCGGTGCCGACGGTGTCCGGCAGCAGCATACGGTTCAACCAGCTGTGGATGATGCCGTCGCCTGGACGCAGGGATACGCCGCCTCGGGTGCGGATGAAATCCGGCAGGGTGTGGTGGGTGGTCACGTCGATCGGCTTTGGATAGGCCGCGGTGTGGCAGAACGACTGCATGACCAAGTCAGCGGAGAAGCCTAGGCAAGCCAAGTCTTTCAGCTCGTCGCGGGTCATCGGGCCGGTGGTGTCTTGCGAGCCAACGGTGGTCATCTTCGGTTCGCAGTAAGTGCCAGGGCGTACGCCTTGACCTTCGGCTAAGCCGCACGCACGACCAACCATTTTCTGCGCCAAGGTGAAGCCCTTGGTGCTAGAAGCTGGCTGCTCAGGCATTTTGAACAGATCAACTGGGCCTAGGCCGAGTTCGGCGCGGGCTTTGTCAGTCAGGCCACGGCCAATGATCAACGGAATACGGCCACCGGCGCGCACTTCGTCCATCAATACCGGAGTCTTCATTTCGAAGGTGGTGATGACGTCGTCGGTGCCGTGCTTGCACACTTTGCCGGCGTACGGGTAAACGTCAATCACGTCGCCCATGGCCAGGTTCGAACAATCGAATTCGATCGGCAGGGCGCCGGCGTCTTCCATGGTGTTGTAGAAAATCGGGGCGATCTTGCTGCCGAAGCAGAAGCCACCGGCACGCTTGTTCGGCACGAACGGGATATCGTCGCCAAAGAACCAGAGCACCGAGTTGGTAGCTGATTTACGCGAAGAACCGGTACCTACCACGTCGCCAACGTAAGCCACTGGGAAGCCTTTGGCTTTCAGCGCTTCCATTTGCTTGATTGGGCCAACAGTGCCAGCGGCGTCAGGGTTGATGCCGTCGCGGGCCATTTTCAGCATGGCTAGGGCGTGCAGCGGGATGTCCGGGCGCGACCAAGCGTCTGGAGCGGGCGACAGGTCATCGGTGTTGGTTTCGCCAGTCACCTTAAACACAGTGAGGGAGATTTTTTCAGCCAGAGCAGGGCGGTTTTTGAACCACTCGCCGTCAGCCCACGAGGCTAAAACAGCTTTGGCGCTGGCATTGCCGGCCTTGGCTTTTTCTGCAACGTCGTGGAATGCGTCAAACATCAGCAGGGTGTGCTTGAGTTGCGCAGCGGCCACTTCGGCCAGTTCGGCGTTGTCGAGCAGTTCAACCATGGTGGCGATGTTGTAGCCGCCTTGCATGGTGCCCAGCAGCTCAACCGCGCGTTGCTTGCTGATCAGCGGGGAAGCGGCTTCGCCTTTGGCGACTGCCGACAGGAAGCCAGCCTTAACATAAGCCGCTTCATCCACGCCTGAAGGTACGCGATGGGTGATTAGCTCAACCAAGAAGGCTTCTTCGCCAGCTGGTGGGTTTTTCAGCAGTTCTACCAAACCTGCGGTTTGTTCGGCGTTCAGCGGCTGGGGCACGATGCCCTGAGCGGCACGCTCTTCAATGTGTTTGCGATAGGCTACGAGCACGGTTTTTACCCTCATCAGTGGTCCCGGTCGGTTGTCCGGGACGCGCATCCAAAAAACACCCAACACAAGCGTTGTATGGCTTTTTGAGCCATTGAACCGAGGTTGCAGTGCCTCCAACAAATTAGAAGCTGTTTTCAAAGTTTTACGCCGTTAGAACCGCCGGTAAGGGCTGCACCTAAGGTTGCCAAGACGTTAGCAAACTTAAGTGACTATTTCTGACGGATCAGGGCGGTGGCTATTTAGCCTGCTGAGCAACCCGCAAAAATTGCTCAGCGCCTCCCTGTTTGTGCTCGTGACGCTTTGAAAACAGCTTCTAGCGGACCTTGGCATCTACGTCGACGCCTAAAATGGCAGGGCGATTCTACTGCAATGCGCCGCTAAAGTTAAGCTGCAAAGCCAAGCCCTGCGTGGTGCCGGCTTGGACAAAAGGCTAAGATACAGATCGATTTTAATCGCTGTGTATTGCTCACCATGTCCACGCCGCCCATCAAGACGCCTTGCGTCGGTCTCTGCTCTACGGTTTACGGCGATCTAGTCTGCCGTGGCTGTAAGCGCTTTCATCATGAAGTGGTGAACTGGAACCTGTATGGCGATGACGCTAAACGCGCCGTGTTACAGCGCTTGGAGGCCCTGCTGGTGCAAGTTATGCAGGGCAAACTGGCAGTTTTTGATCCGGCGCGTTTGCGCCTACAGCTCGAGCAGCGGGCTATTCGCTTTGTCCCACAGCAGTCACCCTATTGTTGGGCGTACTTGCTAATTGTGCGCGGTGCGCGGGTGATCAGTCAGCTCGACGCCTATGGCTTGGCGTTGCTGCCGGAGTTTCGCAATTGGTCACTGCCAGAGCTGCGCGATGCGATCGATCGTGAATTTTTCTTGCTCTCCGAGGCGCATTACGAGCGCTACATCGCCCCACGGTTTTTGCGCTCTGGTTTGCAGTTTGAGGCGCAGTCCAGCGACGCTTAAATCGCAGACACAAAAAAGCCGCTCGAAAGCGGCTTTTTAATGCAGAGCAACTTAGCGCTGCGCGACCAACTCTTCTAAGTGATCAATTACATCATCAGGCTTGAGCACCAATACATCGCAATCTAAGGCGTCCAAGATCACTTCGGCGGTATTGCCGATCAGTGCGCCGGCGATACCGGTGCGCGCAACCGTGCCAATGACGGTGAGCACGGCGTCCAGTTTGCTGGCGGTAAAGGGGATCAATACATCGGCCGGGCCTTCTTCAATGTGTACGCAGTCAGACGCTAGCTCCAGCTCGTTCTGAAAGGTTTTACAGTTGGCGATGTAGCGCGCCTCAATGCTTTCCTTGAGTTGGAACGTTGGGTCGGCGGCCGACAGCATGGGCGAGGGATAAGCGCTGATGACATGCAGGGTGCCCTGTGCCAGTTCGGCAATATCGAAGGCGTGGCCGATGATGCTGCTGTGCAGTGCGCGGTGCTCACCGTCAGCATTCCCGGCGTCCACGGCGGCTAGCACATTGCCGTTGGTCCAGGGTTGATCCGACTTAACCATCAATACGGGGGCTGGGCAGTAGCGCAGCAGCTTCCAGTCATCGGGGGTCAGAATAAGTTTTTTCAGTGGGTTATCGGGCATGTGCTGCTTGATAATCAACCCACAGCCTTCGGCTTGCTGCGCGGCGATGATGGTCTCATAGGTGCTGTTCAGCCATTGTTGCGCGGTGCTAACGCTGAAGCCCTCGGCGGTTAAGCTGGCAGCCAGTGCGTCGAGGTCGGCTTGATGGTCATGGGTTTTCTCGCATACCAGCAGGTGTAGGTGCGACTGCGTCACGCCGGCGATTAGCTTGGCGCGCTTAAGGGCTAAACCGTCTGGCTGATGCGGTTGGATTACCACCAAAATGCTGCGAATGGCCTGCATGATCATCTCCCTGAGTGTGTGTTCTGCATAGTTTCATTTTAGAGCGATTGTACTGCACTAGGCCTGACATATATCAACAACTTGCCGCTGTTTGGCCGCAGTTAGCAGTAGATAAGCCCGTATAATGCTTGGCTTTGCTGCCTGCGGCTAGCCAGCTACGCGGCATATACAAGTGTTTTTTTTCAGGTTTTTAACCGTTGCCAAAAGGCGCTTGGGCGATAGCGACTTAAGCCGCAGCATAAATGTGTCAGTACGGCGCGTCGGTCTAGCTGGGTGCGCGAGTTACTTGGGAGTTTGCCTCAATGGATTTTCCGGATATTCAGCAGTTCCTTGGCTGTGCAACCCCGCAAGCGTGGGTAGATGCCGCCTTGGCGGATCAAGAAACCTTGCTTATTGATCACAAGAATTGTGAGTTCAAAGCGGCCTCGACGGCCTTGAGCCTGATGGCCAAGTACAGCGGTCATGTTGAAATTACTGAGGCCATGCCGCGCTTGGCGCGCGAGGAGTTGGTGCATTACGAGCAGGTGCAGCGACTAATGAAGCGGCGCAAAATCTTGCCTCGGCCGCTGTCCGCCAGCCGCTATGCGTCGGGTTTGCGCAAGCTGGTGCGCACCCACGAGCCGGTTAAATTGGTTGATACCTTGGTGGTCGGCGCTTTTATCGAGGCGCGCTCCTGTGAGCGCTTCGAGGTCATAGCGCCGCATCTGGATGAGGAGCTGGCTAAGTTCTATTCAGGCCTGCTCAAGAGTGAGGCGCGACATTTTCAAAAATATCTGAAACTCGCCTATCTATACGGCGATGCGACTGACGTCGATCAGGTGATTGAAAAAGTCAGGGCAGGGGAGCGCGAGTTGATCGAGTCGCCGGACAGCGAGTTTCGCTTTCACAGTGGTGTGCCGGCCTTTTGAATCGTCGCTGGTTGCCCGTTTTACAGTGCGAAGGATGCTTGTTGGTAGCCATTGGCGTCGATTTGTAAGGCCCAGCCTCGCTGGTCCCAATCGCCCAGAACGATGCGCTGCGCGGCTAGACCATTGACCTCTAGGGCATGCGTAGCGGGTCTATGGGTATGCCCGTGGATCAGCGTGCGCACGCCATATTTGGCCATGATGCGGGGGATTTCCGCCGGGGTTACATCGGTAATGGCGGCGGCTTTTTGCCGGGTTTGTAGTTGGCTTTCGTTGCGCAGTTTGCGCGCCAATTGCTGACGCTTAGCCAGTGGCAAGCGCCGCAGCAGCCAGAGAGTCAGCGGGTTGCGCAGCACTTTGCGCAGGCGCATGTAGGCAAGGTCGGTGGTGCACAGGCTGTCGCCGTGCATCAATAAAACCTGTTCGCCGTTGAGTTCGACTACGCAAGGGTCATTCAGTAGGTTGCAGCCGGCTTGTTGGCAAAACACCTTGCCGAGCAAAAAGTCGCGGTTGCCGTGCATCAGGTAGATGCGCGTGCCGCTGTCGCTGAGTGCGCGCAGGGCCGCAGCAATGCTTTGTTGGTAAGGGCTGATGGCGTCGTCGCCGATCCACACTTCAAAAAAATCGCCGAGGATATACAGCGCCTCGCACGCTGTGGCGCGGTGTTGCAAGAACTGTAAAAACGCCCGGGTAATATCCGGGCGTTGTTCTTCAAGGTGCAGATCAGAGATCAGTAAGATCACTCAACGATCTCAGCGCGCTCGATGATTACATCTTCCAGTGGCACGTCTTGATGGCCGCCTTTGGAGCCGGTCGCCACCGCTTTAATCTTCTCAACGATGTCCAGACCTTCAACCACTTCGCCGAATACACAGTAGCCCCAGCCTTGGGCGGTCTTGGAGCTGTGATCGAGGAAGTCGTTGTCTTTCACGTTGATGAAAAACTGCGCCGAGGCCGAGTGCGGCTCGTTGGTGCGGGCCATGGCGAGGGTGCCGGATTTGTTCGATAGGCCATTATCGGCTTCGTTTTTGATCGAGGTGCGGGTGGCTTTTTCCTTCATGCCTGGTGCAAAGCCGCCACCTTGAATCATAAAGTTGCTGATCACTCGGTGAAAAATCACGTTGTCGTAATGACCGTCTTTTACGTACTGGGTGAAGTTGGCTGCGGTCAGCGGCGCCTTGTCTTCGAACAGGTTGATGCTGATAACGCCGTGGTTGGTGTGCAATTTGATCATGCTGAAGTCCGCCATGAGGGTTGTGAGTGATTTTTGCGCAAAATTGGGTGGCGCTGGCCCTGAGTGGTTAAGGGCTAAATTAACGCCGCGCAGGGTTAATGGGTGTTTATCCTAAGTATTTCAAGCCCTATCGACGCAGCCTTAGTGCTTTGTGTCTGTTAGGGGCTTGACGGGTTCGCTATCATAGGCGCTTTGACTTAGTCGGCCTACCCAGGCCGTGCACCTGCATGATCAAGGACCCCATGAGCAAGCCTGAAATCCCAAGCGTTGCACCTGCTAACTTTCTCCGTCAGATCGTCCAGAGCGACTTGGATGCCGGCAAGCACGCGAAAATCATCACGCGCTTTCCGCCTGAGCCCAATGGCTACCTGCACATTGGTCACGCCAAGGCGATTTGCGTCAACTTTGGTCTGGCCAAAGAGTTCGGTGGTGAATGTCATCTGCGTTTCGATGACACCAACCCGGCTAAAGAAGATCAGGAATACATCGACGCCATCGAGAGCGATGTGAAATGGCTGGGGTTTGAATGGTCGGGCGCGGTGCGTTACGCCTCCGACTATTTTGACCAGTTGCACGACTGGGCCGTCGAATTGATCAAAGCGGGTAAGGCGTATGTCGATGATCTGTCGCCGGATCAGGCCCGTGAGTACCGCGGCAGCTTGACCGAGCCGGGCAAGAACAGCCCGTTCCGTGAGCGTGCGGTGGCGGAGAGCTTGGATCTGTTTGCGCGGATGAAAGCCGGCGAATTTGCCGATGGGGTGCGGGTGTTGCGCGCCAAAATCGATATGGCCGCGCCGAACATGAACCTTCGCGACCCGATTCTGTATCGCATTCGCCATGCCCATCACCATCAGACCGGCGACAAGTGGTGCATCTACCCCAACTATGATTTCACCCACGGTCAGTCGGACGCCATCGAGGGTATTACCCACTCGATCTGCACCCTGGAGTTCGAGGATCACCGCCCACTGTATGAGTGGTTCTTGGCCAACTTGCCGGTGCCGGCGCAGCCGCGTCAGTATGAATTTGCCCGGCTTAACCTGAATTACACCATCACCAGCAAGCGCAAGCTCAAGCAGTTGGTGGATGAGCAACACGTTTCGGGTTGGGATGATCCGCGCATGTCGACGCTCTCGGGCTATCGCCGGCGTGGTTACACCCCAGCCTCGATTCGCAACTTCTGCGACATGACCGGGGTAAACCGTGCCGGTGGCTTGGTCGATATCGGTATGTTGGAATTCGCCATCCGCGAAGACCTCGATGCCAGCGCCGCGCGTGCCATGTGCGTGCTCAAACCGCTGAAAGTGGTGATTACCAATTACCCCGAAGATCAGGTCGAAAACCTCGAGCTGGCGCGCCATCCTAAGCAGGACATGGGCGTGCGCCAGTTGCCATTCGCACGGGAGATTTACATCGATGCCGGTGACTTCGAAGAAGTCGCGCCGGCCGGTTACAAGCGTCTAGTGCCGGGTGGCGAAGCCCGTTTGCGTGGCAGCTATGTAATCCGCGCCGATGAAGCGATCAAAGATGATGCCGGCAATATCGTCGAACTGCGCTGCTCCTACGACCCGGAAACCTTGGGTAAGAACCCTGAGGGTCGCAAGGTCAAGGGCGTGATCCATTGGGTGCCGGCAGCCGCCAGCATCGAGTGCGAAGTGCGTCTGTACGACCGCCTGTTCCGTTCGCCGCAACCTGAGAAAGCCGAGGATGGCGCTGGCTTTCTCGAAGACATCAATCCGAACTCGCTGCAGGTGCTTACCGGTTGCCGCGCCGAGCCGTCACTGGCGCACGCACAGCTTGAAGAGCGCTTTCAGTTTGAGCGCGAGGGGTACTTCTGCGTCGATCTGAAAGACTCCAAACCCGGCCAGCCAGTGTTTAATCGCACCGTAACTCTGCGCGATTCCTGGGGGCAATAATGGCGCTGTCGATCTACAACACCCTGAGCAAAGCCAAGGAAGTCTTTACGCCGCTGGAAGGCAATAAGGTGCGCATGTACGTGTGCGGCATGACCGTGTATGACTTTTGTCATCTGGGTCATGGCCGCAGCATGGTGGCCTTTGACGTGATCACGCGCTGGATTCGCCATAGAGGCTATGAGCTGACCTATGTGCGCAATATCACCGACATCGACGACAAAATCATCAATCGCGCCAATGAAAATGGCGAAGCGTTCGAGGCGCTGACTGAGCGCATGATTGCGGCGATGCACGAGGATGAAGCGCGGCTGAATATCCTTAAGCCGAGCATGGAGCCGCGCGCCACCGAACACATCGCGGGCATGCACGCGATGATTCAGACCCTGATCGATAAGGACTACGCCTACGCGCCGGGTAATGGCGATGTGTATTACCGGGTCGGTAAGTTTGTCGGCTACGGCAAACTGTCGCGCCGGCGCATCGAAGATTTACGCATTGGTGCGCGTATAGCCCCCGATGATGCCAAGCAAGATCCACTGGATTTCGTTTTGTGGAAGGCCGCTAAACCGGGTGAGCCGAGCTGGTCGTCGCCTTGGGGCGATGGCCGTCCGGGGTGGCACATTGAATGCTCGGTGATGTCGACCTGCTGCTTGGGCGATACCTTCGACATTCACGGTGGCGGCAATGATCTGGAGTTTCCGCACCACGAAAACGAAATCGCCCAAAGCGAGGCGGCCACTGGCAAGCCTTACGCCAAGGCGTGGCTGCACTGCGGGATGATCACCATTAATGGCGAGAAAATGTCCAAGTCATTGGGCAACTTTTTCACCATTCGTGAAGTGCTGGAGAAGTACCATCCAGAGGTGGTGCGTTACCTGCTAATCGCCAGTCATTATCGCAGCCCGATCAACTATTCGGAAGATAACCTGCGCGAAGCTAAGGCTGCCTTGGAACGTTTCTATAACGCCCTGAAAGGCTTGCCAGAAGCCGCGCCTGCTGCGGCCGAGGATTTTGTCGCACGCTTTACCGTAGCCATGGATGACGACTTCAATACCGCCGGCGCGTGCTCGGTGTTGTTCGAGTTGGCGCGTGAAGTTAATCGTCTGCGCGAGAGTGATTTAGCCGGCGCGGCCGCCTTGGCTGCGCGCTTGAAGGCACAGGCGGCGTTGCTGGGGATCTTGCAGTTGGAGCCGGACGAGTTTTTGCGT
>JBILAR010000037.1:0-28138 GCA_044354115.1 Pseudomonas sp.
GAGCTGGAATCTGCCAGCGGCCTGCTGCTAATCGCCGCCGGCATCATCGCCATGAGCATCAACAACTCGCCCTTGAGCTACCTGTATAACGGGCTGCTTGAGGTGCCGGTGGCCGTGCAATTTGGCGCCTTAAAAATTGCCAAACCTTTGTTGCTGTGGATAAACGACGGCCTGATGGCGGTGTTTTTTCTGCTGATCGGGTTGGAAGTTAAGCGCGAAGTGCTCGAAGGCCAACTGAAAGAGCCCGCCCAACTGATACTCCCAGGCGCCGCAGCGATTGGTGGCATGCTGGTACCGGCGCTGATCTATTGGGCGTTTAATCGACACAACCCCGGCGCACTCGGCGGCTGGGCGATCCCAATGGCCACCGATATTGCCTTCGCCCTTGGTGTCTTGGCGCTGTTGGGCAAGCGTGTGCCGGTGTCGTTAAAGCTGTTTCTGATGACCCTAGCGATTATCGATGACTTGGGTGCCATCATCGTGATTGCGCTGTTTTACTCCACCGAGTTGTCGACGCTTTCCTTGGCGCTGGCGGCCATCTGCATCAGCGCCTTGATCCTCATAAATCGCCTAGGAGTGAGTAAACTCAGCCCCTATCTGGTGATAGGGGCGATCCTGTGGATCTGCGTACTAAAAAGCGGCGTGCATGCCACCTTGGCTGGCGTAATTTTGGCGCTGTGCATTCCGCTGCGGCCAAGTAACGGCGATCCCTCGCCACTAACGAACTTGGAACATGCACTGCATCCGTGGGTCGCCTTTGCCATCTTGCCGATCTTCGCCTTCTCAAATGCTGGCGTGCAGTTGAACGAACTCACCCTGCAAAGCTTTACTCATTCGGTACCCTTGGGGATCGCCGCTGGCTTGCTGCTCGGTAAAGCACTTGGCGTATTTGGCTTTACCTGGCTGACTATTAAGACCGGTCTGGCCAAACTACCCGAGGGCGCCAATTGGGGTCAGGTACTGGGTTTGGCCGTTCTCTGCGGAATTGGCTTTACCATGAGCCTGTTTGTCGGCTCGCTGGCGTTTATTCCGGAAGTCAGTGAATACGCGGGCATGGACCGTGTCGGCATTCTCACCGGTTCAATCCTTGCGGCACTTATAGGCTCTAGCATCTTTTATTTCAGCAGCCGCAAGGCGAGCTAAATAATTGCAGGCAAAAAGAAGCCGACCCTAGGGTCGGCTTTTTTATTCACCATCTTTATTCACTAAGGTTACAGATTGACCCGGCTAGTGCCATTGACGCTGGTAATGCGCACGCGGTCGCCAACCCGGAAGTTCTCATTAGGGCGCACTTCCTGAACATAGGCACGCAGACTGCCGTCATCTTCACGCACGGTAATTTCTACCCCCTGCGTACGGGTAATTCCTTCCTCAACTGCCGCACCGGCAACACCACCGGCAACTGCGCCCAAGACGGCGGCAATAGCGCTGCCTCGACCACCACCAACGGTACTACCACCTACGCCACCAATAATCGCGCCAGCACCGGCGCCGATTGGTGTGCCGGTACCTTCGATCCGAACTGGGCGTAACGACTCGATGGTACCCATGCGTACCGTTTGTACGGTGCGCGCTTCATCGCGAGAAAAACTATCGCCAGTAAGGTTCGACTGGCAGCCCACCAACATCAGGGATGCTGCAGCAACCGAGGCCGCCAACAAGGTAAACTTACGCATCAGGTTCTCTCCATAGATGATTTTTAACTATTAAACCCTAGCCTATCGGTGCTGTCACGTTAGTGGTTTACCGACCTTTGGCTTACCCGCTAAGACCTCAACAACAATCACAAAGTTCAGCAGCAGGCAGACGAGTCTACTTATATTTAGGAGCACGCATGGATTACTTTATTATTTTCATCGCACTCAGCAGTGGACTGTATTTTCACTGGTGGCTGTATGTGCGGATCAAGCGCTGGACGGATCGTGACCTGGCCCTGTCGATGGCCGGCACTGATGCCGAAAAGCGTGCCTATATGCTCACCCGCTTGGCGGAGGCTAAAGCCGCTGGCGTTAAAAGCAAACAGCTCGCCGCTTGGCTGGAACAAGCGGCGAGCGAATACCCAACCGATTAACGCCGCCGCACAGCGGCTAAGGCGCTAAACGCTGACGCTGCCAAGCGTTATCGAGCAAGCGATAATTAAGCCGATCGTGCAAACGACTGGCGCGCCCCTGCCAAAACTCGATGCGTTCCGGCAGTAAGCGATAACCACCCCAATGCTCAGGGCAATGCGGCGCCTTGGCGATAAAGCGCTGTTCGGATTGCACCAGCAAAGCCTCTAACTCGGCACGGTCGGCAATTTCCTGACTCTGTGGCGATGCCCACGCACCGATACGACTGCCCAGCGGTCGCACCTGATAATAGGCATCAGACTCAACCACGCTCACCCGCTCGACCCGCCCCTCAATTCGCACCTGACGCTCAAGGCTTGGCCAAAAAAAGGTCATGGCCGCATACGGCTGCGCAGCAAGCTGCTGACCCTTAGCACTGTCGTAGTTGGTGAAGAAGGTGAAGCCGCGCTCATCCAAACCCTTGAGCAGCAACACGCGGCAATGTGGGCGACCCTGCTCATCCACAGTCGCTAAGGTCATGGCATTCGGTTCAACCGGTGGTTGCTCGGTGTTTACCGCATCGCTAAACCACTGATGAAACAAGGCAAAGGGCTCGGCTGGCGCATCGGCCTCAGTCAAACCATCGCGGGTATAGTCGCGGCGCATGTCGGCCAAGCTTTTGCTCATGGCAAAACTCCTTCAAATAGAGACTTAAGCTTACCCAGCCATCAGCAACTTGGCTTGATCTGCGACAAGTTGCTAACAGCCACCCGCTTAGTTACAGGCATTGCCCCAACACACGGGCCAGTTTTTGCGCGCGCGGGTCCATCAGCACATAGGGGCCCAGACTGTTGGTGACAAAACCAAAGGCCACTTCGCGCTCGGGGTCGGCAAAACCAACCGAGCCGCCCGCACCCGGATGGCCGAATGCCTGCGCGCCCAAACCAAAGGTAGCATTGGCCACCGCTGGCTGATCGAGCATGCAACCTAAGCCGAAGCGGGTATCGGTCAGCAAGGTTTTATCTGGGCCACAGCTGTGTTCACGACGCAGCTCTGCCAGCAGTTGCGGATCGAGCAAGCGCCCGCTTAATAAGCCTGAGTAAAACCCCGCCAAGCTGCGCGCATTGCCGTGGCCATTGGCAGCCGGCTGCTGCATGCGCCGCCATTCAGCTTTGTTGGTGCTGGTCATAATCGATGGTGGATTGGTAAAGGCCCGCGTGCTGAGTGAGTTGGGTTCGGCAAACATACACTTGAGCAAGCGTTGCGCCGCCGCGTCGCCCAAATCGCCTTTAATCCGACTAACATGCGCTACTCGAGGAAACTCGCTATCGGCCAGCCCGATATGAAAATCCAAGCCTAGTGGCTGCACAGTGCGCGCCACCACCGACTCCCCCGGTCCGCAGCCATCAAGCCGGCGCAGTAACTCACCAAGCAGCCAGCCATAGGTAATAGGCGCATAACCATGGCCCTCGCCCGGCGTCCACCAAGGTTGCTCGGCAGCCAGTGCAGTGGTCATGCAGACCCAGTCATAAAGCGCTTCCGGCGCTAGTAACTCGCGCAATGCCGGTAAGCCCGCTTGATGACAGAGCAACTGGCGCACGCTAATGCTGTGCTTACCGGCGCAGGCAAACTCGGGCCAATACTTAGCCACTGGCGCGTCGAGCTCAAGCTTACCCTCGGCCACCAATTGCAGGGCCGCCACCGCTGTAAAGGTTTTAGTGCAGGAGAATACATTTACCAAGGTGTCGGTGTGCCACGCTTGCTCGCCGTCTTTGTCAGCGACGCCGGCCCAGATATCGAGCACCGTTTGCCCGCCGACTTGAATGCACAGGCCGCCACCGCGCTGTTGCGGGTCGTTAAAGAGCGCGGCAAAGGCGTCCTTAACCGGTTCAAATTGCAGCTCAAAAAAACCTTGAGTGGACACGCGTTAACTCCAGTGGCGAGGCATAGGTGAACGGCATTGTTACAGCCTGCCGTGCACCCTGTGAACCATGCAAACGCCTTGCAGTGGCGCTATAAGCCAGCCGAATAAGTCCTTATGGCGCGCTCTTGGCTGGCACGGGCAAACCATTCTTAACCACGGCTAAGTTGGCTTTACGCACGCCCTCAACGAAACCTTGGAACGGGCGATCAGTAATGCCCACCAAGCCCAGATGACCGTTCTCGCCATCGAGCAAACGCCCCGTGAGCGGCTGGTCGAGGTACTGGAACCAATGCACGCCCACTATCAATGGCTCAGCCAGCGCCTGCTTGAGGAACTGGGCGTAGGCCGGCGCACGCTCTTCCTCTTTGTACACCTCGCTAACACCGCCCCAGAATGGCCCACGGTCACGCGAACCAAAGTGAAACTCGGTGACCAGCACGGGCTTATCCAGCGCCCGCAACGCGGCAAAGTCATAGCCGTGCTGCGGTTCGCGGGTATAAAAATTAAAACTCAGCACATCGCAATACTGCGCACAGGCGGCCACCGCCTCTGGACTGCTGATGGCAAATCGGCCGCCGAGCAGCAGGTGATTGGGTGAGTGCCATTGCAGCGAGTCGGTAATGGTTTTGAAGTAAGTGTCGGCAAACAAGCGCTGAAAACGCTGTAAATCTTCTTCAATGGCCGGGTGTTCGGCGCTCGGCAACGGCGCTTGAAAACCGGGGTCTTCCATCAACTCCCATGCGGCAAGCTCAATCCCCCACGCGCTAGAAAGCCCCTGTTGGTTGCGGTATTTGTCGCGTAGCAACTTAAGAAACGCCCGCTTGGCCGGCACGTCAGTGGTCAGGCGCAAGGTGTTATAGGCCAGCGCATAACGCGCTTGGGGCTCAGTACCCGGCGCGGCCCACGCCAGTTCGTTATCGGCAAAATAACCGAGCAACCAAGGATCTTCGCGGTGATCACGCGCAGCAATAGCCACGGCGCGCTCGGTGGCGAGGGCAAAACGCGGATCAAACGGATCAGGCATCCCGCCCCACCAATCGAGCCCAGTGCTGATGGTGGCGTAGTCACCACGAATTAATAGGGGAATGCTGTAAGGCACTCGCTGGGCGGCAATTAGCGCCGGCTCGCTCCAGTTACCGATGGTGTTAAAACCCCAGGCCTGCAAGCGATCCAGGGTATTAGCGGCCCAATTGGCGACAGGTTGCTGACCATAACTGCGCTCAAGATTGGCGCCATAAAAATCAAACCAACGACCATGGTCAAATGCCCGACCTTTGGCCGCACCGGTGTCACTGCGGCTATCGCCCGTACCGAAATGACCAGCCAGTGCCTCGCCCTCCTTGGGCAGCGCAGCAAACATGCCCTCACGACCCTCAACATAGGTTTGGCTGTTGTCCGGCGCGACGGTATTAACCCCCAATGAATAAAAAGGGTGCCCTTCAGGGGTTACTAAATACCAGCGCCCATCGCGTTTCTCGGTACGAAAGAAGCCCTTAGCGTCAAAGCTTGGGCCGCTGAGTAAGCCGCCAAATTGATCTTGCTTAGGCCGCTCGGCCAGCCAATTTTTCAGTTGGCCTTGCTCTTTGCTGGCGGCGGCTTTCAACTGCGCATCGCTGCTGACTTTTTCCGGCCACTGCCCACGGGTAAATTGCCCGTAAGCATCGACAATATTGGCGTACGCCGCCGCCTGCACCGGCGCAACCTGCTGCACACCAAAGCGACCGAGCAAAATGCTTTGAGTCGCATTCGGTTGATTCAGCGATAAGGTCACGGCCACCACTTGAGCGGCGTTAAGCTCGCCCGTCACGGTGCCGGCCAACAATACATTCTTACCCTCATAACGCCACGGCATTGGCGGCCCTGCGCGCATGCCTTGCTGCAACGGCGAGCTTGCCTGGAGCGGCACCAGCAGGGTTTGCGCCGGGCCCGCGGGCAAGGCAATGCTGCTGCGTAACAGCTTGCCGTCGGCGCTCTCAATTTGCACGTCGAGGGTCAAGGCCCAATCCATAGCGTTTTGTACCCGCAGGCTCATACCGCCGGCGGTAGACCAGTCCCAAGTGCCGCTTTGCGGAGTCAGGCGCAGGCTCGGTTGTGCGGCCTGATTAAAATTCAGCCGACGCAGAATTTCACCGTCACTGCTGACCTCAGCCGTCAGACTTGGCAAGTTGGCGTCACGGGTGACGATCTGCACCACATCCATAGGTTTAACAAAGTTGTACAGCGTCTGATCATCGGCGGCATGCACTGCCGGGGCGCAAAAAAATGCGCCAACACCCAAGGCAAACAGCGGGCGAAAGGAAGACCACAACATTACGACGCTCTCCTCGACTAAAAACCTGTAAGCCAACTGCGGCATGGCTCGCTAATACCGCCATTGTGCGGCACCACAGCGGCGTTTGTCTTTTAAAGGACAGTTGTTTTGTAAAATCTTCAGGCAAGAATCCCGTTTGCTGACTATGTTTTCCCTATCCAACACGAAAAGAGATAACCGCATGGAACTCAACGCGCTTTTTGACCAACTGCACAGCTTGCCCAGCATCCCGAAAGTCGCTCAAGAGCTGATTTTACAATTCGACAACCCCAGCACCAGCGTTGACAGCGTGGCCCGCAATATCGCTTTGGACCCGGTTATAGCGGCAAAGGTGCTGCGCCTAGCTAACTCGGCGCGTTTTCGCGGCGCCCGCGAGGCCACCAGCGTCGAAGATGCGGCCATGCGCCTAGGCTTCAACACCTTGCGCACCTTGGTGCTGGCCTCGGCGGTCACCGGTGCGTTTAAAACCGACTCAGGCTTTGACCTTAAGGGCTTTTGGATTCACACCTTTCAAGTAGCCGGCATCTGCCGGATGCTCGCTAAGCAACGCGGCGAGGCCGTAGAGACAGCCTTCACCTGCGGCATGATGCACAACATCGGTGAGTTGCTGATTCAAACCGGCGCGCCCGATTTGGCCGCACAACTCAATCGCAGCGGCAAAACCGATGCCGCTCAGCGCGTTGCGCTGGAAACCCTGCAATTGGGTTTTGGTTTTCCGGAGGTTGGCGCCGAGCTAGCCCGCCGCTGGCAATTGCCGAAGTTAATTCAAGACGCCATCGCCTTCCAAGCGCGCCCCAATCAAGCCCCCGACGGCACCTTGTTGCCGCTGCTAATCGCCCAAGCGGTACACATTGCCGAAACCGTGCGCACCCATGGCGGCGTCACGGATGAAGCCAAAGAAGCCTTAAACGGCCCGCTGTTTGAGGGCATTGACCGCGACAAATTGTTTGCCACGCTGGAAGAGTCGCTGGAAGCCGATAAAGCCTTCGCACAAATGCTCAGCTAAAGCATCAGCGGCCCTTAGACATGCGCCATGCGCAAAGGTCTAAGGGCTAGTGGCTACGGCCTTAATCAATAATCCGTTTGAACGGTGGTAAGGCATTTAAAATTGCCTTGCCATAGCGCTGGGTCACCACCCGCCGATCCAGCAGCGTAATGGTGCCGCGATCCTCTTCGGTACGCAGCAAACGCCCGCAAGCCTGCACCAAGCGCAATGACGCATCGGGCACCGCCAGTTCCATAAAGGGATTGCCGCCGCGCGCCTCAATCCACTCCGATAACGCCGCTTCCACCGGATCATCCGGCACCGTAAAGGGAATCTTGGCGATCACCACGTGCTCGCAATAGGCACCGGGTAAATCCACCCCTTCGGCAAAACTGGCCAAGCCAAAGAGCACGCTGGCATCGCCGCCATCCACTCGGGCTTTGTGCTTATTGAGGGTTTCTTGCTTGGACAAATTACCCTGAATAAATACCCGTTTGCGCCACTCGCGCTCCAAGCCATCGAACACTTCTTGCATCTGTTTACGCGAAGAGAACAACACCAAGGTGCCCCGCGAACCTTCCACCAAACCCGGCAACTCACGAATAATCGCCGCTGTGTGGGCCACCGAATCGCGCGGATCGGCGCGTAAATCAGGCACCCGCAGCACGCCGGCATCGGCATGCTGAAACGGGCTAGGCGCGATAGTGGTGACCGCACCTTTAGGCAAGCCGGCGCGCATGCGAAAGCGATCGAAAGTGCCCAGCGCCGTCAAGGTGGCGGAGGTCACCACCGCGCCATAGGCCACATTCCACAGATTACGCCGCAGGGTTTCTGCAGCCAGAATCGGGCTGGCATTGACCTCTATATCAAACAGCGCACCGCTCTCGGCCAAGCTCAACCAGCGCGCCATGGGCGGATTATCTTGCGGGTCTTCGGTGCTAAAGGCGGTCCACAGCTCCCAATTACCTTGGGCGCGGATGAGCAAACTGCCAAACAACGGATACCACTCCTCGGCCTGATGGCTGGCGATGCCGATGCTGACTTCACCATCCATGGCTTTTTTCAGTTGTTCGGTCAGGCGAGTGAACAGATCGTTTAAGCGGGCAAAGCCCTTCTTTAACTCCAACGCCATCTCGCGCAAGTGTTCTGGCACCAGTCCGCCGACAAAGCGATGGCGCGGGCGCTCACGCCCCTGCCCGTCTTCGCCGGCGCGAAAATCCGCCAACTGCTCGCAGGCGCTGAACATAAACTGCTGCTGGGTTTTGATCTCGCGGGCCAACTCCGGCACCTGCTCAATCAAGCGCCCAAGATCGCCCGGCAGCGGATGCTGAGCCAGCAGCTTGGTCAGGTTCTTGGCGGTTTGCTCCAGCCAGTCGGCGGTCGAGCGCAACCTTGTGAAGTGGGCGAAATGACCTATGGCTTTGTCTGGCAGATGGTGGCCTTCGTCGAACACGTACAGGGTCTCGCGCGGGTCCGGCAATACCGCCCCGCCGCCCAGCGCAAGGTCGGCGAGGACCATGTCGTGGTTGGTGACTATCACATCGACCTTGCTCATGCCCTCGCGCGCCTTATAAAAGGCGCACTGCTGAAAATTCGGACAATGGCGATTCGTGCACTGGCTGTGATCGGTGGTCAGGCGCGCCCAGTCCGGGTCTTCGAGCGCCTCAGACCAACTGTCGCGGTCACCGTCCCAATGATTACCGGCGAGCTTTTCAATCATCTGAGTAAACAGCTTTTGGCTGCGCTCATCGACCGCAATGCTAAAGCCCTCTTCGGCAAACAATTGTGCGGTAGCGCTTTGCGCCTGACCCTCTTGCAGCAACAGGTCGAGCTTGGACAAACACAGATAGCGGCCCCGGCCCTTGGCTAATGCAAAGGTGAAATTAAGCCCGCTGTTGCGCAAAATATCCGGCAAATCCTTGTGCACCACCTGTTCTTGCAGTGCCACTGTGGCGGTGGCAATCACCAAGCGCTTACCGGCGGCCTTAGCCAAGGGGATAGTCGCTAAGCAATAGGCCACGGTTTTACCGGTGCCGGTACCGGCTTCAACCACCACCACGGCCGGGTCGCCATCACGGCGATTATCCTCATCGGTACTGATGGAGCCCAAGGCTTTGGCCACCTCGGCGATCATCAAGCGTTGGCCATAGCGCGCTTTTAAGCTCTTGGCTTCAAGAAAGCGCGAATAAGCACCTTGGATTTGCGACTTGAGTTCAGTACTGAGCATGGAGGTCTACGACGGCGAAAAGACTGGATAAATTTTCAGTAGTTTAACTGGGCCGCTATGATAATGCCCATCCACCATTAGCCAAAGGCCGCTAACCATGACCATCGACAGCTTTATCTATGCCCTGCATGTACTCGGCGCCCTGATTTGGGTGGGTGGAATGTTCTTCGCTTGGATGATCCTGCGCCCAGCGGCAGTCAGCGCTTTAGCCGGGCCTGCGCGTCTGACCCTGTGGCTAGAGGTGTCTCGACGGTTCTTCCAATGGGTCTGGGTGGCAGTGTTGGTGCTGCCGATTAGCGGAGTGGCTATGCTCGACTCGCGCTTCGCCGGCTTGGCCGCAGCACCCCAGTACGTGCAGATAATGATGGGGCTGTACCTGGCCATGCTGGCGTTATTTTTGCGCGTGCAGTTGCTGCAACTGCCACAACTGCGCCAAGCCGTCAGCCGTGAAGACTGGCCAGCCGGCGCCGAGGCACTGGGCAAAATCCGCCGTCTGGTGGGTTTTAATCTATTGCTGGGGCTAAGTTTGGTGGCGATGGCGGCTGCCCGGCCGAGTTTCTAAAGGCCGACACAGGGCGATTGCAGAACAGACTTAACCGCTCACGACATCGCCAACTTTAAACAGTTACAGTCACAGTCACTCTCAAATACGAGCCCTAGCATGCTGACCCTCAACCCCATAACCACTCGGCGCTGGTTAGTGCGCTGGCTGTACGCCGCAGCCCTGATGCATTTTCTGGTTGGCGTGATAATGACGTGGGCCGGTAACACGGCGCTATTCAACAGTTATCACCTGGATATAGAAACATCCTTCTGGGGCGCACAGGTGCCTGCAGCCGCGCGCGCACTCCAGGTTTGGTGGTTTGCCCTGTTTGGCGCCACGCTGCAAAGCTACGCGCTGTTTATGTGGGCGCTGATCCGTCTAGGCGATCGAC
This sequence comes from Pseudomonas sp., assembly GCA_044354115.1. Classification (GTDB taxonomy): domain Bacteria; phylum Pseudomonadota; class Gammaproteobacteria; order Pseudomonadales; family Pseudomonadaceae; genus Aquipseudomonas. The sequence goes on from JBILAR010000037.1 coordinate 10,431, forward strand.
ACAAGAGCAGCACGGCCTGGGGATGGCTGATAGTCGCCATTGTTATTTGGGCGCCGCAAGACATGCTAATTTCCTGGCAAGCCGGTATTTACTCACACCTCTGGGCCGACTGCTTTGCCCTCGCCATCTTGTTACCGGCACTGATCTGGCTGTATCGCCATGACGCGCGCAGCCAGACAACTTAAAATTTATCCAGAGTAAACCGCTATGGATCAGCTACCCGTACTGCAGTGGGTGATTAACCTATTGATAGTGCAGTGGCTGGCATCGTGCTGATCGAGGTTGGCCTGACACGTTGGGACGTAGTAATTGAAAATCGCAGTCCTAAGCTGCCTGCCAGCGAGCGCGTGATCCGACGCTCGATGCGGCGTTACGCGACCTTGCCTGAGTGCATGTAGATGAATAAGCCCATTCTGTATTTACTCGCCGGTAATGGTGGCGCCGCCGACTGGTGGGATGACGTGCGGCCCTATTTTAAGCACTATCGGGTTATCCCACTGGAGCTTCCAGGCTTTGGCGACAACCCGCAAGCGCCTTGCGCGGACCTGCCCGCCTACGCCCAAGCATTGCTAGCAGCGACCGAGCCCGGCAATGCGATCTTCGCCGTTGGTGTTAATGCACTGCTGGTGCTGCACGCATTGCAACGCCGCAGTGGGCATTTTTCTCGCACGGTACTGCTGGCTCCAGTCGGAGCGTTTCTTTGGCAGCGACGGCTACCAGCGCTGATGTCGCCAACCCCAGTGCGCAAACTGGTGCACGTATTGCTCTCGCATCGTCCAGCGTGGTTTGCCAGTAAGTTTTCTGCCAACACCTGGACTGCCGCGCAATACCAGCGCATGGGCGACGGTTACCGCCGTTGCCGGGCGTTTATGCCGTACTGGGACATGGTCCGCGCCGACACGGCCTTGCCGTTACTGGAGTGGCTGAGCGACCCGATAGAGCTGATTTGGGGCGAACAGGATGCGGTACTGGGCCGCGATCAAGCGGCCGCGTGGTCGGCAATTTTAGCCCGCGCACAGTTGACCGTTAGCATCATGCCCGGCTGGGGGCATTATCCGTGGATAGACTCGCCCGGCGAATTTGCCGCATGGTTGGAGTCGTACACCTTAGGTTTTGTAGCCCATAGCAAAGGCGGCCGTCTGCACCTGGCCCAATTAGCCGGCATCGCCGTGCCCGTGGCCATCGCACTCAGCAACCGGCACGACCCGCGCTTGCCGGGGCTGCTGAGCAGTGATGCGCAGGCACTTTGGGCGGTGCGCTCATCCAGTAATAGCGAAGATCAGGCCGACGCCGCCAATGCGGGTTTAAGCCGCACCTTCCTGCGCGTACCCGCTGAGCAGGTCGCCAGCCGTATCGATGAACTCAGCGGCGCCGGCGTCGAGGAGGTCGTGGTGCAACGCTTTGTAACTCCAATCGTCTCCGGCATTGCCTTTGTTCGGCATTTGGCCGTCGAGGTCGAGTGGCTGGAGGGCCATCTGGAAGAGCTGGCCGACGGTCACTGCACACCGCAGCGAGCGATTCTCTCGCGACTCGATGCAGCTTGGTCGAGCGGCGATTTCCCTAACACTCAGGGCCTAACTGCGAAGCGCTTATGGCGTTTCTTGCAGGCGGTTTTACGGGTCTTTCACTATGTGCATGGCGATGTTGAATGGGCCTGGGATGGCCAGCAGTTGTGGCTTTTGCAATATCGACCGATCAGCACTTATGGCTGGCGCCGGCACTTAACCGCCGCCAATATTGCCGAGATTCTGCCGCCACAGCCAAGCCGCTTGGTTGAATACGCCCAGCGTCGAGCGGCGGGCAGTATTCCCGCCATAATGGCGCGCTGGGATGCCCGCGTACTGCAAGACAATGAACCCTTCACGGCGCTGTTTGCCGACGCCTCCTATATCAATAATGATCTATTTTTAGCCCGTCTAGCCGACTGGGGCATACCGGCCAGCCGCTATGCCGGCGAAGTCGGCGGCGCAACCCCGCCACTGCCGTGGCGACCGCTTAGGCTGCTGCGCGCCCTACCGATTTTTTGCCGGATGCAGCGCGCCAGCCGCCACCATTTGCTCACCCTCACCCAAGCACTGCAAGACTTCGACCACGAACTGCAAGCGCTGGTTGGCGCTGGCGCCGACGGCCAACAGCTTGCCGACTGGTTTACCCGTTTCTATGTCTTGGTCGTGCAGGGCAACTTAGCCATAGCTACGGCCTTGGCAGGTAGCGGCAGCGAATGGTTCGGACAACCCGCTACCGTCTATCAGGACCTGCAAGATGCACCGCACCGTTTACCTTGGGAGACCGATCCGGCCACCGCCCGTGCCAGCTTAGTCGCGCTGCCACTGCAAGGGTTCCCAGTCTGGTCGCACGGCACGACGCTGGCCCATCGACTGGGCCTACCGGGCATGCGCGGTCACTACCTACAGGTGCGCGAGTGGTATCGCGACAATCTAATGCGAATCTTTTTTCGCCTGCACCACGCACTGCCACTGGCTGATCGGCCTTACTGGTTCGCCCCGCACGATGCTGTGCGCAACCGCACCTCGAGCTTTTGGCAGGACGGCCAAGAAGGTCGCGAACAAGCGCAAGGTTTTCTCATCTATCCGGGGCGAGTGGCCGGGGTATTAGGCCGCGACATTTTGCTCGAGGCCAGCCTCGATCCCGGCCGCTATCAGCACTATCAAGCCGCACAGGCGGTGATAGCGCGGATGGGCGGGCGCCTATCCCATGGTGCAACACTCTTGCGCGAGTTACGCAAACCCTCAGCGGTGCTGCCAGATGTCGATCCCGCGTGGCTGGGCGAACAGGTTGTTTATCACGACGGGGTACTGAAACTTGCGGGAAAATGAGCACATCAGCGCGCCAAGCCACAGGTAAATAACGCCACCTTCAGTGGTACGTATTCGCGCACTGGTACTTATTGCCGCTATCGAGCCGAGTGCACGGTTAACATCCTGAAAAAGCAGGGGTTTTAACCGTGCACCCGGATGCTCAGCAGATGCTTCACTGCACCAAAGGTAGCAACTTAAAACTGCCCTCAGCGCCCGCACCCGCGGATTTACCAGCGGCACCGGGGCGGCCCTGACTGCCGCCATCGGCGTCATAGACCCAGCAATTATTAATCGCACCACCGCTGCCTGCCTGGCCAGCCACACCCGCTTGCCCGCCAGCGCCGCCCTGCAATTTAATCGTCAGTGCTTGCTCGGGGAAATCGATGGGGACCTCAACACGCAACTGACCACCTGCCGCTCCGGGCTGACCATCACCCGCCGCCTGACCACTCTCACCACCGGTTGCTTGCCCCCAAAGGCAACCACCCGACTCGCCGGCAAGCCCATCTTTGCCCTTGCGCCCTGGAGCACCGGCACCACCACGTACATCTAAGGTCAGGTCACTCACCTGCGCACTGGCCAAGCGCAGGTTCACGTCACGGCCAACAGTCGCCGGTTTCTTACTGGTGCCCGCAGCGCCACGCGCGCTAATGTGGCTGCCTGCGGCGAATTCGGCACGCTGTACTTCTAGGCTAAAGGCTTGCGCACTTGGGGCAATGCCGATGTGCGCATCACGCCCCAGGCGCAAGTCAGTTACTTTCAATTCATTCAGGCTAGCAGGCAGCAATAAAGTGCCATTGTCAGCCACCTCAAGCCGCGTCAAGACTAAGCTCGCACCACTGGCTGGCAAACGCAGCATGGTATTGGCCGCAACCTTGACGTGCGCATCTGCCACTGCCCATGAGCAGCCCAAAAGAGCCAACCAACATAAACTACGCATGCTCAATCTCCGAGGTCACAACGGGCGCCAATCCATAGAGGTGAAAAATCCCAAACAACATGACCTGCAGACGATCCAGCCAAGGCTTGGGCCGGTGTTGCAAGCGGGGTTTAAACAGCACTAACTCAAGCGCATGAGCCAGCAATACGAGCGCACCGGCCACTTGCAGGAGCAAGCCAAAGGGTTTGGCAAAGCCTACAAATAGGTTCAGCAACACCAGCACCCAAAACAGCAACGTTAGCAACTTCCCCAATAGCAAAAACACTCGCATGTCGCCCCGCCCATTAGTGGTTTTATTTGCTCGCACCATAACTGCTAAGTTGCGCCGGGGGCTAGCGTCAACAAAAAAAACGGGGTGCCTGAGCACCCCGTGTCGGTGTTACGCGCAGCTTAACGATCGACCACTATTTCTACCCGACGGTTTTGCGCACGACCTTCGTCGGTAGCATTATCAGCTACCGGCTGACCCTCGCCGTGGCCTTCTGTGTGGAGTTTATCGGCTGCAACGCCTTGGCTAACCAAGAAAGCCGCCACGCTATCTGCGCGACGCTGTGACAGTTGCTGATTAAACGCCTCGGAGCCAACGCTATCGGTATGTCCTTTAACCAGCACACTTATGATTGCGCTATCGGTTAGACGCTTACTGATGTCTGCCAAGACCTGATTGGCCGCGGGCGTTAAGGTGGACGAATTAAAGTCAAACAAGACTTTATCACTGAGCACAATGACTTCGTCTTGCGGGGCCGCGACTACTTCCTGAGCGGGAGCATCCGGATAGACTTTGATCGCGCAACCATTGGGATTTACTGGCGTATTAGCGGGAGTTCCAGGGCACGTATCGCGTCGGTCATGTACGCCGTCGGCATCTTCATCGCCATCTTGCGCATAACAAATCAGACCGCCAAGCAATGCACCTATCGCCGCACCGCCACCCGCCCAAACCGAGCTTTCGATGGCGCCAAGACCACCGCCTGCGACAGCACCCACCGCACTGCAAATTGGCCAGTTCCCTTGGTTGAGCGCCGCATCTCCAGTACTGCTGGTAGAGGCGCAACCAGAAAGAACACTACTGACCACAAGAAGGGGTACGGCTGCCCTTGAGAGTAGAGTTCTCATGGTAGGTATCTCCTGTGTCACCGGCTTATGCCGGTAACACAGAAGTAAAGACCGCTAATCTGTAGTTCACAAGGCGCGAACTACAGACAATCGCAAAAACCTAGCGGCTTAATTATCAACCGCGATAACCACGCGGCGGTTCATCGCACGACCTTCTGCTGTAGCGTTATCCGCCACAGGATCGGCCTCACCCATGCCACCCACGGCGACAATATTGGCCTGCGGTACACCTACTGCCACTAAGTAATTGGCCACCGCCATCGCGCGCCGCTCAGATAGTTTTAAGTTGTAAGCGGCCGAGCCAACGCTGTCGGTAAAACCCAACAAGCTTAACTTGGCATTCGGTGCTTCTTTGCCAAGACGCGCCGCGACTAGATCAAGGACAGATTTATCCGCCATGGTTAAGTTGGCCGAGCCGAAGGCAAAGTGCAGATTATCAATCACGACAACTTCATCAACCGCCGCAACCTCAACGACTTTTTCAATCAGATAGACCTCAACTGGGCAACCGACCTCATCAACCGGGGTGCCCTTAGGGGTATCTGGACATTTGTCAGTTTTGTTCACCACCCCATCGCCATCAGCATCGCCATGCACCCAGCAATAGGCGGTACTCAATACGGCACCAGCAAGGCCTATAGAGCCGGCCATCGTCGAGTTTTCAATGGCCCCAAGCGCACCACCGGTTACGCCGCCAATAGCGGCGCACATGGGTAAATCACCTCGTTGATAGGTACTGCAACCGGTCAATAACCCAGCCGCCAGCAGCAGTGGAACGGTCGTCTTAAACATAGTCATAAATACGCTCTCCTGAGTAGATCGGACGGTTGCCGATGTTTTTTGCAGTAAAGCCTGCATTTTTAAAAAGCGCCAGTTCTAGGCCTGTTCGCAACGGCGCGTTAGTCTTAAGCGATTATTTGAGGATTTTTAATGACTGAGCGCTTTTCATCACGCACGCCGCAGCAGGCCCTAGCCGCTTTACTGGCCCAGCACACACCACAGAGTTTGCTATTAATAGGCTCAGATCAGTTGCCCGCTTTGCAGGCTTTTTTGGCCGCTTACCCAGAATGCCGCTATGCTCATGCACCCGCCGGCGAATTACCGGCAGAACTGGCGGCTCAGCGCTTTGACTTGGCTATTTTTGTCGACTGTCTTGAGCACCTAAACAAGCGCAGCGGCCTGCAGTTACTGGCGGGGGTGCGTAATTTAAATGCCAGCAAGCTGGCCGTTTTAGTCGATGTCAGTGCTTGTGACTGGCAACTCAGCGACTTCTACTCACTGGCATTGCAAGCCAGCGAGCAATTCCAACGTGATCAGCAAACGCTGACTTTGTTCACCTATGACTTGCGCGAATATAAGCAGGTGCCTGACTGGCTAAATGCCAAGTTTTGGGCCAACCCGCAGCTATTTGGCAAGTATTGGTGGTGAAGCGATGAATCCAGCATGCCCCTGCGGCAGTGGCCAATCATTAGCCGACTGCTGCGCGCGTTACCACCACGGCGCTTTGCCCGACTCGGCCGAACACTTAATGCGCTCGCGCTACAGCGCCTATGTTTTGGGGTTGATCGACTACTTAATTAGCAGCACCTTACCGGTGCAGCAAGCGCAACTTGACCGTGCCGCCATCGACGCGTGGAGCCAGCAAAGTCAGTGGCTTGGCCTTGAGGTGCAAAGCCACCAGCTAGTCGCTGGACAGCCTGCGCATGCGTGGGTCAGCTTCATTGCCCACTGGCAAGACCAAGGCGGCGAACAGGCGCAACACGAGCGTTCAGCCTTTGTCCAAGTACAACAACGCTGGTATTTCATCGATCCCAGCGTGCCGCTCAAAGCCTCACGTAACGATCCCTGTCCGTGTGGCGGCGGGCAGAAATTTAAAAAATGCTGCGACAACTATCTGACCTGATCAGCAAGCCAATAGCCGCCACAACCCTTACTGCAATTTCAGATGCGAGGTGTCGGGGGCCGGCGCCGCAGGCTCGGCTTTAATCTGTCCCATGTCGCTGCCGGCCGGCGCCAAGCTAAATTGCGACAGGTCCACGGCCGGCGCTGCAGCCTCTGGTTGCGCATCTTGCAAGTCCGCGCCCAGTGGCGCTATGCCAAAGTCCAACGCCTCAACATCGGCAAAGGCCGCCATGTATTCATCGCGGGGCAGCACCTGTAAAGGCCCTGGTGCTTGTCCCGCCCCGGCGTTCGACGCTGTAAGTGGCGCAGGTTCAATCTGTGCGGCGACGGGTGGTGCAGCCAGTTCAACCTCTTCGACCGGCATAGCCAGCACCTCGACCCGCGCACCAGCACGCTCAAGCGTCAGACGATATTTCTCTGCGCTGGCGGCGTCCAAGTTGTTTTTAATCACCATCCGCCGCCCGGAAAACAGCAAGGCGATACGCTGTGCATCGGCTTGAAATAAACGGGCCATATTGGTCTGCACCGATTCAAGCGCAGCACCGGCAACCAGTTGGCCGGTAAACACAACTTCAAAGCGGGTCATGGTCACACTCCTGTACAAATCAACACTTAGTATGGCGCAGTTTTTTTCATCTAAACAACAGCTTGCGGCCGAGCAACCGCTTGTTACACTGCGCCATCGAATGGAGTAACAGATGCTTGGTCAGGCCCTAATCACGAAAATCCTTTGCGCGCTGCTAAGCCTTGCTCTGCTGCTGGCCGTAAATGGCTGCTCAAGCGTGATCACCGAGGAACTGCAAGACCCGGTGGTACGCCTACTTAAAGTCGATGTGGTTAAAGCCAAGTTGCTCGAGCAAAAATTTGTCCTGCGATTTCGCATCGACAACCCCAACGACCTTAGCCTGCCCGTGCGCTTTCTGCGCTACAAGGTCAAGCTAAACGGTGTGCTGCTGGCTGAGGGCGAATCGGATCGCGACTTTGTTATCCCAGCCAAAGGCCATCAAAATTTTGAAATCCCGGTGCGCACCAACCTTTGGCGGCACCTGAAACAGATCGTTAATCTGCTCGAAGACCCCAACAGACCCATCAGCTATCAGCTGCAGGGTGAAGTAAAAACCGGGCTGATGTTTGGACGCAGCGTGCACCTTGAGCGTAATGGCGAGATAATCCCCGGCAACTACATCCCGGAGTAAGCCCCATGCAACAAGAACCGCACGTTCACGGCCCAGATTGTCAGCACGATCATGAGCACGATCACAGCCACTCGCACAGCCACGATAACGGCCATGTGCATGGCCCAGGCTGCGGCCACGCCCACGAAGAGCCGGTACGCAACCCGCTGAAAGACGTGGGCCGCAATGACCCTTGCCCGTGCGGCAGCCTGAAAAAATTCAAAAAGTGCCACGGCGCTTAAGCAGCACCGCTCGCATGTCAACTGCTGGTACGGCCGCGCTCCGTGCGTCGTCACCGGCAGCTTGGCTTAACCAGTATTGACCCGCGCCAGCCGGCCGCTAGGCTTAAATCCAGCCACCAAACCCCGCCCTTGGCTCTCACCGTTTTGGAGCTTGCTTATGCTAGCGCGCCTGTTTCGACCACTGACCAGCCTAACTCTAGGTGCTACGTTCGCCGCATTGCTCGGTTTAACGGGCTGCCAGTCGCTGCTCAACAGCCAATACAACGCCAGCCTCACGCCGGCCCAAGGCACGGTGCAACTTAAGGGCTTAGCGCAAACAGTCAGCATCCGTCGCAACGAACTGGGCATGCCGCTGATCGAGAGCGCAACCTTTCACGATGCGTTATTTAGCTTGGGCTATGTGCACGCCAGTGATCGCCTCAGCCAGATGGTCGGCATGCGTTTGCTCGCTGAAGGGCGCTTAGCCGAGATGGTCGGCCCCGGCGCCTTAGAAATCGACCGCTTTATGCGCACAGTCAACCTCAAGCAAAGTTCGGCGGTGCTGTACCAAAACGCCTCACCGCGAATTAAACGCTTCTTCGAGGTGTATGCACGCGGGGTTAACGCTTACCTGTTTGAATACCGCGACAAGCTGCCGATGGACATTAGCCAGTCGGGTTATCGCCCGGCGTACTGGAAAGCCGAAGACTCGGCGCTGATCTTCAGCCTGCTGAACTTCGGCCTAGCGGTGAATTTACAAGAAGAAATTGCCTCCTTGCAGCTCGCCCAACAAGTCGGCGCGGACCAACTGGCCTGGCTGATGCCCATCTACCCAGACGAACCGCTGCCCTTTGACGAGGCAAAAAAACTCCAAGGCCTCAACCTCACAGGGCAGATTCAAGGCCTAAGCGCGATTAAGCAGGCCGCCAGCCAAGTCGCCGCGTTGGATATGCTCGGGGTGGCGGCCTCCAACAACTGGGCCATCGCCCCGCAACGTGCCCGTGGTGGCAAAAGCCTGCTGGCCAACGACACGCACCTGACGCTGTCGATGCCCTCAGTATGGAATTTCGTGCACATTCGCACGCCCAAATTCAATGCCGCAGGCGTCTCGATTGCCGGGGTTCCGGCCATAGTCGCCGGCTTTAACGGCAAGCTGGCGTGGGGCATGACCATGGTCATGGGCGACAACCAAGACCTGTTCCTCGAGCAAATCAAACTGCAAAACAAACAGCCTTACTACCTCGCCGATGGCAAATGGTTGCCGGCCCGCGCGCGCTCGGAAACCTTCTTTATTAAAGGCGCCAGCCCGGTACGCGAAACCATCTATGAAACCCGCCACGGCCCGCTACTCAATAGCGCACTGGGTGAACGTAAACATGCGCTGCAACCGCTCCCCCTGAGCAGCGGTTATGGCTTGGCTTTGCAGACCACGCAATTCGAGGCCGACCAGAGCCTCGACGCCTTCTTTAATCTGTCACGGGCGCAAAACGTCGAGCAAGCCTTCACTGCCAGCCGTGAAATTCGCGCCATGCCGCTAAATATCGTGTTCGCCGACGCCGAACACATTGGTTGGCAAGTGACCGGACGCTTCCCCAACCGTTTGGCCGGACGCGGCCTGCTGCCCTCCCCCGGCTGGGACGGCGCCTATGACTGGGACGGCTTTGCCGACGCCATGCTCCATCCCTATGACCAAGATCCGCCCCAGGGCTGGCTCGGCACCGCCAACCACCGCAGCGTGCCACAAGGTTATGGCATGCAGCTGTCCAGCTCGTGGTACTACCCCGAGCGCGCCGAACGCATCGCCCAACTGGCTGGCACCGGCAAACATGACCAGAAAAGCATGATTGCCATGCAGTACGACCAAACGTCTTTGTTTGTCGGCAAACTGCAGAACATGTTCAAGGCACCCGGCATGCAGCAACCGCTGCAACAGGCGATTGCCGCGCTGCCCGCCGCCGAGCGCAGCAAAGCCGAGGAGGCCTATAAACGCTTAAGCGCTTTTGACGGCAAACTCAGCGCCGGCTCTGCCGATGCCGCCGTATACGGCGCTTTTTTAAGCGAAAGCGCGCGCCTGACCTTCGCTGACGAACTCGGCGGGGTCGACTCGCCGAGCTGGCAAGCCTTGGTGGAAACCGCCAATCTGTCCTATTCAGCCCAAGCCGACCATTTGCTCGGGCGCGATGACAGCCCGTTCTGGGACGACCGCAACAGCCCCGGCAAACAAGACAAGCCGACCATTTTGGCGCGCAGCCTAGCCGCTGCCATTAGCTACTGCGAAACCCACTTGGGCCGTGATCGCCAGGCATGGCAATGGGGCAAGCTGCACACCTACACCTGGGCCAGCGACACCACGCAAATGGCCAAGCACATGAGCGCCAGTCAACAAGCGGCCATCGGCGCGATTAAAGGCTATCTGGACCGCGGCCCCTACCCAGCCGGTGGCGATCACAGCACCTTAAATGTCTCGGCCTATCACTGGGGCCAAGACTTCGATACCTGGCTGATCCCGGCCATGCGCATAGTCGTCGACTTTAGCCTCGATGAGCCGCTTATTGGCCTGAACAGCTCAGGGCAATCCGGCAACCCGGCCAGCCCGCACTACGCCGACGGCATCGCCGCTTGGCAGCAAGGCCACTATATGAGCTTCCCGTTTCAAGCAAAGAACCTCGACAAGGTCTATGGCAAACAGCGCTTAAGCCTGATTCCCAGCCGCAAATAGCCGAATTTAAGATTTTTTCCCGCCGGACTGAACTAACCCAGCCCGGCGCGACTCTTAGTTACGGACTTACTCCATTGGTTATTTTAGGGCGCCTTACCGCGCCCTTTTCTTTGCCTGCGATTTAACCGCTAAACAGTCACCGTCCCGCCACCTCGCAATATCAGTTTGCAGTATCGCCACGACCAGCGACGCGCGGCAGTAATCACCCGCATGTTAGGATGCGCGCCTTGATTATCCTGACACTGGCGCAATTGACCGACCATGGCCGAACACGACTTCCGTTACTCCCTGCTAAGCCCTCAGCACACCCTCAACGAATGCCGCGCACTCGCGCCCGGCCGCTATCAAGTCACCGGCAACGGCGGCGGGATTCTTAAAGGCGACACCTTGCTGGTGACCCTTAAAGGCAGCCGCGAACTCTGCTTGCGCCTGCAGGTAGAAACAGTTCGTCGCCTGATTAACCCGCCTGGGCAGTGGGTGGCTGTGGCTAACGGCCCAGTATTCGGCGAATTGGCGATCCTCAACTGGCAGGTCAAGTGCGACAGTTGCACTGCCGAGCTGGACTTCGAGTTCGCCGTGGATGCAGCTCTGGGTAAAAAAGCCCAAGCACCGGCAGCCCAAGCGCGTATTCAAGAGCTCGGCTGGCAGGCCGTTGGCGCACTGCACCGCTGCCCAAGCTGTCAGGAGCGCGCGCAATGAAAGCCAACCTCCCTCGTAACAGCGCACTCGCCTTGCTAGCCATCGGCCTGTTCGGCTGCAGCAGCGAGCCCTTGCAAGTGGTTAATGAGCGGGTTTACCAAGCTGAATGGATCAACGGTCAGCCGCGTATTCACCACAGCCATCCAACCCTAATCCTCGGCCAAGATGGTCGCGCCTATGGTAATGCTGGCTGTAATCATTGGTTTGCCAGCTATAGCTTGGAAGGCGACAAACTCAGCTTTAGCGAGATAGGCAACACCCGCAAAATGTGCCCGCCGCCGCTAATGGAGCAAGAGCAGCGTTTTCTCGACTCGCTCAGCAAGGTGCAGCGCTGGGACTTCTCTAGCAAAGAACAGCTGCGTCTCTGGCCCGCCGAAGGCAAACCGATGCGCCTTGAGCCACAAGACGACTAAAACCCTGTCACGCCAGCCCGCGCATGGCTGGCTGGCGTTAGCGTCCGAACAATTCCAACTGCTCATGGCTGGCGCGCAAATCCAGCAAACGCACCCCTACACCAATCAACCGCACCGGCTTATGCGCACGGGCAAAGGCCGCACTTAGCAATAGCTGATAGCTGTCCAGTGCATGGCCGGCGCCCGCCTGCTCAACCGTGGTTTGGCTAAAGTCATGGAATTTGAGCTTAACGAAGGGCTTACCCGCTCGATAACTCTGTTCAAGCCGCTGCAAGCGCCCGCTCAGTTCGGCCAGCAATGCCGGCAAGTGGGCCAAACAAGCGCTTAAATCGGGCAAATCCTGATCGAAGGTGTGTTCAACACTGAGGCTTTGCCGGCGACTGTCGACCTGCACCGCCCGTTCATCAATGCCATGCGCTAAGCCCCAGAGCCGCTCGCCAAAACTGCCGAACTCGCGCACCAACGCCAGCTTGCTGCGTTCGCGCAAATCAGCGCAGCTATGGATGCCTAAGCGCGCCATCCGTTCGGCGGTGACCTTGCCCACGCCATGCAACTTCTTCACCGGCAAGGCCTGCACAAAATCCTCGACCTGCGCCGGCGTGATCACAAACAAGCCATTAGGTTTTTTCCAATCGCTGGCAATCTTGGCCAAAAACTTGTTCGGCGCCACCCCGGCCGACACCGTGATATGCAACTCCCGGGCAACCCGACGCTGAATCTCTTGAGCAACGCGGGTGGCACTGCCGGCAAAGTGCGGGCTGGCCGACACATCTAGGTAGGCCTCGTCCAGCGACAGCGGTTCGATGATCTCGGTGTAGTCGGCAAAAATCCCGTGAATCTGCTGCGACACCGCCTTATAGGCATCCATCCGTGGTTTAACAATCAGCAAGTCTGGGCACAGCTTGAGCGCTTGCCGCGATGGCATCGCCGAATGCACGCCAAAGGCACGCGCCTCATAGTTACAGGTGGCAATTACCCCACGGCGCTCGGCGCTGCCACCCACTGCCAGCGGTTGATTAGCCAGGCGCGGGTCATCACGCATCTCAATGGCGGCATAAAAACAGTCGCAATCCACGTGAATGATTTTTCTTGAACTCATAACCTGCAACTTAACCATCAAGCCCTGATTGCATAGAATAAGTGCCCCCCATAACAACGGCGCGCGAGCCGCATCATACCCGCGCCCGCATGAAAAACCTCGCAGGCCAAGCGCAAGCAAAACACCCACCTTGTTGCCGATTTAATCGGCGCGGCCCCGCTAACGGCCTTAAAGCCACCTACTGAAAAACCCAAAACAGCGCTAAGCATCTGACAGAAAACCAGTTTTCCTGATTTTTAGGTTGACACCTAACCTCACACGAGTAGAATTGCCGGCGCGGGATGGAGCAGTCTGGTAGCTCGTCGGGCTCATAACCCGAAGGTCGTAGGTTCAAATCCTGCTCCCGCAACCAAACATTAAAAGGTCACTTGAAAAAGTGGCCTTTTTTGTTGCCTGCGATTTAAGTCAAACGCTAACTCATTGATCTAATAGCAAATTAACCCTTGACCTGACGCGCTAAAGCCGTAGAATTGTCGGCGCGGGATGGAGCAGTCTGGTAGCTCGTCGGGCTCATAACCCGAAGGTCGTAGGTTCAAATCCTGCTCCCGCAACCAAACAATAAAAGGCCACTTAACTAAGTGGCCTTTTTTGTGCCCGCTGTTTGAGCACACCGTACCTATTCGGCCGCGCCACACGCCCAGCCCCTTGACCTGGCGCAGCACGGCATCGGACCCCACGCATTATCCTGAGCGTAAGCCTGCCGAGCCACATCGGCACGCCCATCTTCACTTAGTTAAAGTGCGCCCACGCACCCTGCACATTTTAGGAGTCAATATGAGCTGGAAAAACACTGAAGCCCGCTTCGGCACCCTCTCCATCGGCCTGCACTGGCTGATGCTAATACTGATCGCCGCCGTGTACGCCTGCATCGAGCTTAAAGGTAACTTCCCCAAGGGCAGCGAGATGCGTGATGGCCTTAAGCAATGGCACTTTATGCTCGGCTTGGCGGTGTTCGCCTTGGTCTGGCTGCGCATCGCCGCCCGCGTGATCGGTGCCCGGCCAAAAATCCAACCGGCCGTGTCGATCGCCCAAGACAAAATCGCCAAGCTGATGTATCTGGCGCTGTACGCCCTGATGATCGGCGCGCCACTGGCCGGCTGGCTGATGCTCAGCGCCTACGATAAGCCGATTCCGTTCTTCGGCCTGCAACTGCCAGCCCTGCTCAGCCCCGACCAAGCACTCGGCGGGCAGATCAAAGAACTGCACGAACTGGCCGGCACTGTCGGCTATTGGCTGATTGGCCTGCACGCCGTTGCAGGGCTGTATCACCACTACATGCGCCGCGATAACACCCTGCGCATCATGCTGCCTGAACGCAAATAAACCGCAGCACAGATGTAAAAAAGGGCTTGCCGATCAATTCGGCAAGCCCTTTTTTGTTGGCTATGTACCCGTTAAGTGTTGCGACCGTCGTTAATGGTCAAAACGCGAAACCTGTAGGAGCGAGCTTGCTCGCGATGCATTTGCCGTTAGTGATTTCTGTCAGGACGCGGCCGTTTAATGATGCATTTGCGCAACCCGGATCGCAAGCAAGCTGGCTCTTACAAAGGCCGAGCGCATCTCCAACAGTTAACTGGTACATCGCCTTTTTTATTAACCATGCAAAGGTTTAAATTTCGACCTGCGCGCCCAACTCGATCACCCTATTCAGCGGCAGCTTAAAGAAGCGCAGGTTGCTGTTGGCGTTCTTCAACATAAAAGCAAACAAGGTCTCACGCCAGCGCGCCATACCTAAGCGCTTGGACGGAATTACCGTCTCGCGACTGAGGAAGTAAGTGGTGCGCATCGGGCTAAAGTCCAAGCCATCCAGATGACACAGAGCCAAGGCCTGCGGCACGTCCGGCTCATCCATAAAACCGTAATGCAACAGCACCCGGAAGAACCCATCGCCATAGGCATCCACCTCAAAGCGTCGATCAGCCGCCACCCGTGGCGTGTCCTCACTGACCACCGTGAGCAGCACCACCTGCTCGTGCAGCACCTGGTTATGCAGCATGTTATGCAACAAGGCATGCGGCACCGCATCTGGCCGCGCACTCAAGAACACCGCCGTGCCCTGCACCCGATGCGGCGGCTGGCTGCGAATGCTGCTAATAAACAGTGGTAACGGCAACGCGCTCTCATCCAAGCGATCAAACAGAATCTGCCGGCCACGCTTCCAAGTGGTCATCAACACGAACAACACGATGCCGGCGATCACCGGAAAGGCCCCGCCCTCGAGAATTTTCGGTACGTTGGCGGCAAAGAACAGCGTATCCACCACCAAGAAACCCAGCAGCAAAGGAATCGCCCACCAACGTGGCGCCTTCCACAGCAACAACATCACCGCCGCGACCAAGAAGGTATCGATCAGCATGGTGCCGGTCACGGCCACGCCATAAGCGGCGGCCAGCGCACCAGACGACTGGAAGCCGATCACCAGCAACACCACACCCACCATCAACGCCCAATTAACCACGCCAACGTAGATTTGCCCCTGCGCCTGACTCGAGGTGTGCTGAATGTGCATGCGCGGGATATAGCCGAGTTGAATGGCCTGTTGGCTCAGGGAGAAGGCACCCGAGATAACCGCCTGCGAGGCAATAATGGTGGCCAAGGTCGCCAACCCGATCATCGGCAATAAGGCCCAAGCCGGCGCTAACAAATAGAAGGGGTTACGCGCCGCTTCTGGATTTTCCAGCAGCAAAGCGCCCTGGCCAAAGTAATTCAACACCAGCCCCGGCAACACCAAGGCAAACCAAGCACGGGCAATCGGCTTGCGACCAAAATGGCCCATGTCCGCATACAGCGCTTCAGCACCGGTCAACGCCAACACCACCGCGCCGAGGATGGTGATACCAATGCCCGGATGGCTAATAAAGAACTGCGCTGCCCAGTAAGGGTTAAGTGCCTGCAATACCTGCGGCTGGCGAATAATCCCGTACACCCCCAGCGCGCCCAGCACCAGAAACCAAATCACCATCACCGGCCCAAACAGAATGCCGATGCGCGCCGTGCCGTGCTTTTGGATCACAAACAAGCCCACCAGCAACGCTACCGTCACCGGCACCACCCAGTGCCCCACCCCCGGCAACGCCACATCAAGGCCCTCGACCGCCGAGAGCACAGAAATGGCAGGAGTAATCATGCTGTCGCCATAAAACAACGCCGCGCCAAACAAACCGAGCAACACCAACACCGTTTTCAATCGCGGATACGGCAGCGCCGCCCGCCGCGCCAAGGCCGTCAGGGCCATCACCCCACCCTCGCCTTCGTTGTCCGCGCGCAACATAAACATTACATATTTAAGCGAAACCACCCAAAGCAGCGACCAGACGATTAAGGACAGAATGCCAAACACCCCGCTTTGATCAACCGACACCCCGTAGTGGCCGGAAAAAACCTCTTTCAGCGTATACAACGGGCTGGTGCCAATATCGCCATACACCACCCCAGTGGCGGCCACCAGCAGGCCAAGACCCGAGGCATGGCTGCCGCCCTCAACTGCATCTGTAGACGCCTGCTCGCTCATACCAACCACTCATTACAAAATGTGTGCGAATGCTGCGCCCGTAACAGACCCAAGACAATCCCTGCAACAATTTGTCGCAGGCGATTAAAGCGCGTCCAGCCAGCGCACAACACTGGCCAAGCCCGCACGCTGCCAGTAGAATTGCGCACTTTTTGATCAGCCGCGCCCACGCGCGCTGAATAGACACCCGAGGTACACCATGTCCAACCCCACCAACCCGAAAGTCGGCTTTGTCAGCCTCGGCTGCCCGAAAGCCCTGGTCGACTCCGAGCGCATCCTTACCCAGCTGCGCATGGAAGGCTACGAGATAGTCCCGACCTATCAGGACGCCGACGTGGTGGTGGTCAATACCTGTGGTTTTATCGACAGCGCCAAAGCGGAATCGCTGGAAGTGATCGGCGAAGCCTTGGCCGAAAACGGCAAGGTGATAGTCACCGGCTGCATGGGCGTCGACGCCAGCGTGATCCGCAACGTACACCCCAGCGTCTTGGCCGTCACCGGCCCGCAGCAGTACGAGCAAGTGGTCAACGCCGTACACGACGCCGCGCCACCGAATAAAGAGCACAACCCGCTGATCGACCTAGTGCCACCGCAGGGCGTCAAACTCACCCCGCGCCACTACGCCTACCTGAAGATTTCCGAAGGCTGCAACCACAGCTGCAGCTTCTGCATCATCCCCTCGATGCGCGGCAAGCTGGTCAGCCGCCCAGTGGGCGACGTACTCAGCGAAGCCGAGCGCCTAGTTAAAGCCGGGGTCAAAGAGCTGCTGGTGATCTCCCAAGACACCAGCGCCTACGGCGTCGACGTCAAATACAAAACCGACTTCTGGAACGGCCAGCCGGTAAAAACCCGCATGCTGGAACTCTGCGAAGCCTTGAGCAGCATGGGCATCTGGGTGCGCCTGCACTATGTGTACCCGTACCCCAACGTCGACGACATCATCCCGCTGATGGCCGCCGGCAAAATCCTGCCGTACCTCGACATCCCCTTCCAGCACGCCAGCCCGAAAATTCTCAAGGCCATGAAACGCCCGGCCTTCGAAGACAAAACCCTGGCGCGCATTAAGAACTGGCGCGAGCAGTGCCCCGAGCTGA
>JBILAR010000198.1:0-2683 GCA_044354115.1 Pseudomonas sp.
TTGATCGGCAGCTGGCAGAGCTCCCATTGGGGTTTTTTACTCGCCGCAGGCTTGGCGGTGCCGCTAGGTTTGGCCGGTTTGAGTTGGCAACAACGGGGGATAAAGCGCTTGCTGGCGCTCGCCGAGCACACCACCTCAGACCCATTAATCGCGCAAATGTATACCGACAGTCGAGGCGCCGAGGCACGTCTTGAAATGGCCATGCTCAGTCAAGAAGCACGCTTAAAAACCTGTTTAACGCGCCTGCAAGATACGGCCTCCCACCTGAGTCAGCAGGCGCAACAAGGGCATGCGCTGGCGCAAAAAAGTTCATCCGGGCTTGAGCGCCAACGGGTTGAAACCGAGCAGGTTGCGGCTGCCATTAGTGAAATGGCAGCCGCAACGCAAGAAGTCGCCAGTAACGTGACCCTAACTGCCGAGGCCACCCGCCAAGCCAATCAATTGACCAACCAAGGTCGACAAGTGGCCGCTGATACCCGTGCGGCCGTAGAGCGGCTATCCGCTGCGGTCGCCAGTACCGGCGAGACCGTTACCCGATTGGCGCACGACAGCAGCGAAATTGGCGGGGTGGTGGACGTAATTAAAGGTATTGCCGACCAAACCAACTTGCTGGCACTGAATGCGGCCATTGAAGCCGCTCGTGCCGGCGAGATGGGCCGTGGTTTTGCTGTAGTGGCCGATGAGGTGCGCTCCTTGGCGCAACGCACTGGCGAATCCACCGGGCAAATTCATCAGCTGATCGCCAAACTGCAAAAAACCGCAGAAGAAGCGGTTTACGCCATGCAACAGGGGCGCGCACAAGCCGACCAAGGCGTCGAACAAGCGTTACTTGCCGATGCAGCGCTAACCGGCATCAGCACGGCGGTTGGACATATCACCGACATGACCAACCAAATCGCCGCAGCGGCCGAGGAGCAAAGTGCTGTCGCCGAGGAGATCAGTCGTAATATCAACACCATCGCCCTGCTCTCCGACCAAACCGCAGACGCCGCCCAACAAAGCGCGCAATTAAGTACCGAATTAACGGCAACGGCGAATCATCAATATGCCTTGATCGAGCGGTTTAACCACTAAGGCTTAGCTCTTTGCAGGAGCCAGGCGGCAATCGCATCAGCCGCCCGCGCCAGATGCTGCGCATGGGTGAAGCCTGAGCTTTTTAACGGTTTGAGGTCATGATCGGCAGCCGTTAGCCACAGCAGCTCGATTGCCGCCGACAACGAATAACCTTCAACCGTGGGTCTATTACCCAGCGCATCGCGCTCGCCTTGCACAATCAGACTAGGGGTTTTTAGCTGCGCCAAATGCGCCACCCGAGGTTTCTCTGGTTTGCCGGCAGCATAGAACGGATAACCCAGACAAATTAGCCCATCCGCGCCTAATTCATCGGCCAACAAACTGGCCATCCGCCCGCCCATCGACTTGCCGCCAATGGCTACTGGCCCCGTGACTTGCTGTCGCACCTGTTGATACACCGCGCGCCAAGCATCGAGTAACTGCGCCTGTGGATTAGGCGGGCGCTTACCGCCGCCGCTGCGCCGCTGCGCCATATAGGCAAACTCAAAACGCAGCAACGCCAAGCCCCGCGCGGCCAGCAGCTCAGCCATGGCCTGCATAAAAGCACTGTCCATGGGGGCGCCGGCGCCGTGCGCCAAGATCAAATAGGCCTGCGCAGGGCCCGTCGGCAGATTACACAGCCACTCAACAGGCCAGACCTGACTCGGCGGACATTGATCTCGATCAATATCGGTAACAGAACGTTTCAGCATGCTTCACTCGCTTGTATAAGAATCTGCCCATAACCGTGGATGCACCCGCTATGAACCCAACTATCAGTACTGCCTATAACTACAAGGTGGTTCGCCAATTCGCCATTATGACGGTGATTTGGGGAATCGTAGGGATGGGTTTAGGTGTTCTGATCGCCGCCCAATTGGTGTGGCCCGATCTTAACCTAGACCTCCCTTGGGCCAGCTTTGGCCGCCTGCGCCCCCTGCACACCAACGCAGTGATTTTCGCTTTCGGCGGTTGCGCCCTAATGGCCACCTCGCTGTATGTGGTACAGCGCACCTCGCAAGCACGACTGCTCAGCGACGCCCTCGCTTCTTTTGTATTTTGGGGCTGGCAAGCGGTCATCGTGCTGGCGGCTATCACGCTGCCGCTAGGTTTTACCTCTTCCAAAGAATATGCCGAGCTGGAATGGCCGATCGACATCCTGATCGCCGTGGTTTGGGTCTGCTACGCCATCTTGTTCTTTGGCACGGTTATGAAGCGCAAGATGTCGCACATCTATGTCGGCAACTGGTTCTTCGGTGGCTTTATCCTCACCGTAGCGCTGCTGCACATCGTCAACAATCTCGAGTTGCCGGTCAGCCTGTTCAAGTCCTACTCGGTGTATGCCGGCGCGACCGATGCAATGATCCAGTGGTGGTACGGCCATAACGCAGTAGGTTTCTTCCTGACTGCCGGCTTCTTGGGGATGATGTACTACTTCGTGCCCAAGCAAGCTGAGCGGCCGATCTACTCGTATCGCCTGTCGATCGTGCATTTCTGGGCACTGATCACCGTGTACATCTGGGCCGGCCCGCACCACCTGCACTACACCGCACTGCCAGATTGGGCACAAAGCCTCGGCATGGCCATGTCTTTGATTCTGCTGGCGCCAAGCTGGGGCGGCATGATCAAC
>JBILAR010000127.1:0-8620 GCA_044354115.1 Pseudomonas sp.
CCGGGTGGTGTGGCAGGGGCGCGGCCAGATGGCCGCCTCCTATGCCGATTCTCTTGACTCGCTGCGCTCGCCCTTCGGGCCAGCCTGCGGCTGTTACTTCGCTACGCTACGTTGGTTCGCGCAAAAGAGAAAGTAACCAAAGAGAAAGTGCGTCCGACATCCGGGTTTCGCTGCGCTCAACTTGATTCGCTTCGCACATCGGCTAAAGCCCCTACTAAAAGGCAGGCTGCGTTCAACAGTTCATAGGTATAGAGCTTTTTTGCTTAGAAGGTCTTACTGGCGCTGGCCACTAGGGTCGCGCTGCACACGTCGTCGTAGCCCATAAAGCTTGTGCACTCGGCTTTCGACAGGTCGGTGTCGATATAGCTCAGGCCCCACGTTACGCCGAGTAGATCGCGGTTCAGTTTTACTTCCCAGTTGCGGTAGTAGGCGCGGCTACTGCTGTAGTCGGCGTTGAAGAACACCTCGTCCTTGTAGTCGACATGCTCATAGCGGGCTTCGAAGCCGATCTCGGCCGGCAGTACGGTGCGGTAGCCGATAAAAGCCGAGGCCAAGTCTTCATCTTGCGCGCCGGTGTGCCAGTTGCCGTCTTCATCTTCATAGTCCGGGCCTTTGACGTTGCTGGCGTATTTGCCTCCCAGCAGTATGCCGTAGAGGTCTAGCGTGCTCTGCACATCGCTCTGGTTGTATTGGCTGGCACCAGCGAATTCATATTGGGTGTACCAAGTGTCGAGGCTGATGTCGTCGCTAATTTGCCAGTAGTAACCGGCGTAGTACTCCAGCTCCTGACGGGCGTCATCCTCAGGGCCAAAGTCAACATTGGAGGTCCATAGCCCGGCATACACACCGCTGACATGGCTAAGGGTTATGCCCAATTGCGCGGCCGGGTCGCCGCTGGTTTGCGAGATGCCGCTGGCGCGGTAATCAGTGGCGATGAGGGGGGTTATGGCCAAGCTAAATTGCTCACTGAGTTCTATGGCGTGGCTGCTGAACGGTGCCAGGGCAAAGCCTGCGAGGGCGAGGAGGGACAGCGTTTTCATCGGGTTTTCCTTATTTTTATGGAGGTAACGAACAGGGCTGCGCCCGTCCGCTGGGAATGCGAGGTAAGCGCATTGCCAGCGGGCGAAGGCAGACAAAACAGAGGCTTAGGCTTTAGTCAGCCTTGGCAACCGCGGTGGTAGCTTCGGCTTGGTAAACCGACTTGCCTGCGAAGAAGGTTTGCAGCACTTGAGTTTCGAACAGCTCGGCGTCGCTGACCTTGAATACGTCGCGGTCGAGCACTATCAGGTCGGCTTGTTTGCCGGGCGTTAAGGAGCCGATCTGCTCGTCTAAACGCAGCGCCTTGGCGGCCTTCAGGGTGTAGGCGTAGAACATGGTTTCGCGGTCGATGCTTTCCTTGGCATTCAGCACGCCGAGCGGGCCTTTGCGGGTGCTGGCCTGGGCGATGGCGTTCCACGGGTTAGGGCTGGACACCGGCCAGTCGCTGGCTCCGGCAATGGTCGCGCCGGCCTTGTGCAGTGATTGGGCGGGATACTGGTGGCTGTAGCTCATGGCGCTGACGTACGGCTTGACCAGTTCCTCGGTGTAACTCTCGGCGGTGGCCCACAGCAGTTGCATGGAGGCGATCACGCCAAGTTCCTTGAAGCGTGGAAACTCCTTGGGATTGACCAGTTGCAGGTGGCTGATGCTGTGCGGCACCGGGGTCGGGTTGAGGTGGCGGGCGTAGGCAAAGCCGTTCAGCGATTCGCGCACCGCGCGGTCACCGACCGCGTGCATATGCACGATCCAGTTACGTTGTTCGGCGGCCACCACCAGCTCGCCGAAGCTGGCCGGGTCGATCAGCAGTTCGCCGCGCTTGAGGCTGTTCTTGAACGGGTCGATGACCGCAGCGGTTTGCCCTGGAAACTCCATGACGCCATCGGCAAAGATTTTGATGCCGGGGAAACTCAGGTTCGGCACGCCTTTGAATTGCTGCATGACCTTGGCCAGCACCTCCAGATCAGCCGGTTGGCTTTTTGGGTGGGTGATCAGCAGGGCGGCGACGTGTGCGCTGAGATCGCCGCTTTCGGCGAGTTGGCGATACAGCGGTAGCACGCCGAGATCCTGTTCGCTTGGGCGCAGCTCGAACAGTGAGTCGCCGTTGCCGGCGTTGGCCGCCGCGTCCATCCAAGCGGTGACGCCGACGGCATTGTTGACCCGCACGGCTTCACGGGCGGCCTTGAGCATGTCGGCTGCGCTCGGTTCGGGAAGTTGGCTGCGCACCCGATCCCAGCCGTTTTCGGCCAGATAACCCGTGGGGGTAAAGTCGGCGGCGTGGCCGATATAGTTTTGCTCTTTCTCGGGCAGGCTCTTGACCATTGCCGCGTCGATGTTGAGCCGTTGCAGCATGGCGTTATTGGCCCAGCCGGTGTGGCCGTCGATGCCGTTCAAAACCACCGGCTGGTTGCTCCAGCGGCCCTGATTGAAAATCTTGCCGAGGCCTGCGCTTTGCTCCCAATAGGCCGAGCTGACCCCGGCAATGCTGATCACGTCGGCGTGGCGTGCTTGGCCGGCTTGGTCTTGGGCGATGATCCACTGCTCAAGCTCATTCAGCGGCTTTACCTCGTCATGCAGGTTGGCGTCCATGCTGGCCATGGCGCCCATGATCGGGTGGCTGTGGCTGTCGATCATGCCCGGCATCAGCACCTTGCCGGCGAGGTCGATGCGTTGGGTTTTGCCGTCGGCTAAGGCGTTGATCTCAGCGTTGCTGCCGACTTTTAGAATTTTGCCGTGTTCCACCGCTAGCGCTTGCATCAGCGCTTGGCCCGGTTCGCCGGTGAAGATTTTGCCGTTAGTAAACAGCAAGTCAGCAGCGGCCATCGATTCCAACGAGGCACAAGCCAGGGCGACGCCAAGTAAGCTGGGAATAAATCGTTGCATGGTTAGATCTCTTGTTTTTGTTAGTCTTGCGTCGAGATTAAGCAAGTGCATCGCTGAGCGGAACCTAGCCAGCAGGCACAACTTTTGTGCCTGTCAGGAGTGAATGATGGACAAATTCAATGCCTTGGCCACCTTGGTGTGCGTGGTCGAGCAGAACAGTTTTAGCCGCGCCGCCGAGCAGCTTGGTAAAACGCCGTCGGCCGTGGCCAAGGCCATCGCGGCGCTGGAAAGCGAACTTGGCAGCAAGTTGTTTGAGCGCACCACCCGGCGCATGCAGTTGACCGAAGCTGGGCGTTTGTATGCGCAGGCCGCCCGCGAGGCGCTGGGTTGTTTGGGCCACGCCAGCGAAGCCATCGGCCAGATGCAGCACGGGCTGCATGGCGAACTGCGCATCGCTGCCGCGCTAGCCTTTGGCCCAGCGTTTTTGGCCGAGGCCTGTGCGCAGTTTTGTTTGGCTCATCCGCAACTGCGCTTGCAGGTGGATTTAAGTGATAACGACCAGTTCATTCTGGAAAGCGGCCATGACCTGATCCTGCACGAAGGCGCGTGTGACATCCCCGGGCTGATCGTCAAACCTATTGGCAAAAACCATGTGGTAGTGAGTGCCAGTCCGGCTTACTTGGCTCGCCAGCCGTTGCCGGTGAGCCCGGCTACGCTGCAGCAACATGACTGGCTGATGTACAAACACCCGGCGCTGGGTCGGCATTACTGGACCTTTTGGCAGGCCGGCGCGGCGCTCCGGGTCGAGCAACCGCAAGCGCGTATCCTCAGTGATAACTACGATTTTCTGCTGGCCAATGCGCTGGCCGGCGCCGGGTTATTAATTACCCCGTGGTGGAGCGCCGCGCCCTATTTGGCCGACGGTCGTTTGGTGCGACTGATGAGCGACTATGGGTTGGACCCTGACGCCTTCGGCCCGCATATTTTGGCGGTGTACCCCAGCCATAGGCGTGCTGCCCATAAAGTGCAGGTATTTATCGCGTTTCTGCAGGCGTTTTTGCACGAGCGTGGTTATGACTGAAGCGCCAAGCTGTGCCTGTTAGGCAATAGTTTTTCAAGGCGCAGCAAGCATTGCTTGGCTTGCCAGCAATATGCTGCGATCTTGCCGGTGTACTTCATGCCCAAGAGGAACAAATGGACAAGCTCAGCGCCCTCAGTATGTTTGTTGCCACCGCCGAGTACGGCAGCTTTAGCCGTGCGGCTGAGCAACTGGGTAAAACCCCCTCGGCTTTGACCAAGGCCATCGGTCATTTGGAGGCCGAGTTGGGCAGCAAACTGTTTGAGCGCTCGACCCGCCGGCTGGCCCTCACCGAGGCAGGCAGCCTGTACCTAGAAACCTCTCGGCAAGTGCTGGAGAGCTTGCGCGAGGCGGGTGAGGAAATTGGCCAGTTACAACACCACCTCAGTGGCATCTTGCGGCTGACTGCGCCGCTGGCTTTTGGCCCGGCATTTTTGAATGAAGTGAGTGCCGCGTTTTTGGCCGAGCACCCGCAGTTAAAATTACATGTCAGTCTCAGCGACAGTTATGTGGACATGCTTGAGGGCGGTTTCGATCTGGCTCTGCGCGAAGGCCGTGGCGATTTGCCCGGCATGATCGTGCGGCCCTTAGCCGCCAACCGCAGCGTGGTCTGCGCCAGCCCGGCGTATCTAGCGCGCTGCGGTACGCCTGAGACACCGGCGCAATTGCTCGAACATCAGACGTTGCTGTATCAGCATGCGGCGCTCGATCAGCGTTGGCGTTTTAGCCGCGCCGGCGAGCATTTTAGCCTGACGCCTAAGGGCCGTTTGAGTAGCGATAACCATGACCTGCTGCTGGCGGCCTGTTTGGCCGGTCAGGGGGTGATGGATGGGCCGCTGTGGAGCGTGCAACCGTTGCTGGCCAGCGGCCAACTGGTGCAACTGTTAGTCGACTACCCGCTGGAGCCTGATGCCTTTGGCCCGCAGATCCTCGCGCTCTATCCCAGCCACCGCCGCGCCACGCGCAAGGTGCAGGTGTTTATCGACTTTATCGCCGAGTTTTTACAGGCTCGGCAGTTGGTTTAAGGGTTTATCCGCGCCGTTCAATGACGCTGCTAACGGCAGCGCGCCAAGCGGCTCGGCAAGCACTAATCTGTAGCAATAACCTTTTTCATCGTTAGCCTCATCATATGGAACCTAGAATGTCGCCAAGATCGGTCATTAATGCCCAAATAAGCCCCAAGGGCAGCCTAGAAACCCTCTCGCACCGCGAAGTGCAGCAACTCAGCGAAGCCGGCTCGGACGGTATCTACAAACTGTTTCGCCAGTGCGCCTTGGCCATTCTTAACACTGGCTCGCACAGTGATAACGCCAAGACCATCCTCGATGCCTACCAGAGCTTTGAAATACGCATTCGCCAGCAGGATCGCGGCGTACGCCTAGAACTGTGCAATGCCCCGGCGGATGCCTTTGTCGATGGCGAGATGATTGCCAGCACCCGCGAGATGTTGTTTAGCGCCCTGCGTGACATCGTTTATACCGAGAACGAACTGGACAGCCAGCGCATCGATTTGCACAGCTCGCAGGGCATCACCGACTACGTCTTCCACCTGCTGCGTAACGCCCGCACCCTGCGTGCCGGTGTCGAGCCGAAGATCGTGGTGTGCTGGGGCGGCCATTCGATCAGCACCGAGGAGTACAAATACACCAAGAAAGTTGGCCACGAACTGGGCTTGCGCAAGCTGGATATTTGCACCGGTTGCGGGCCGGGGGTGATGAAGGGGCCGATGAAGGGCGCGACCATTGGCCATGCGAAACAGCGGCACAACGGCGGCCGTTATCTGGGCCTGACTGAACCGGGCATTATTGCCGCCGAAGCGCCCAACCCGATCGTCAACGAGTTGGTGATTCTGCCGGATATCGAGAAGCGCTTGGAGGCGTTTGTGCGGGTTGGCCACGGCATCATCATCTTCCCCGGTGGCGCGGGGACGGCCGAGGAGTTCCTCTATCTGCTGGGCATCTTGATGCACCCGGATAACCAAGGCGTGCCTTTCCCCGTGGTGTTGACCGGGCCGAAAAGCGCGGCGGCCTACCTGCAGCAATTGCATGAGTTTGTCGGTGCCACTCTGGGCGAGGCCGCTCAGGGCTTTTACCAGATCATCATCAATGACCCGGTGCAGGTGGCCCAATACATGGCGCAAGGCTTAAAGACGGTAAAGAGTTTTCGCCGTGAGCGCGACGACGCCTTTCACTTCAACTGGCTGTTGAAAATAGACGAGAGCTTTCAGCGCCCCTTCGACCCCACCCACGCCAATATGGCCGCGCTGCAATTGACCCGCGACTTGCCGCCGCACGAATTGGCGGCCAATTTGCGCCGGGCCTTTTCCGGCATAGTGGCCGGCAATGTGAAAGATCAGGGCATCCGCCTGATCGAGCAGCACGGCTGCTACGAAATCCATGGCGAGGCGGCGGTGATGCAACCGCTAGAGCGACTGTTGCAGGCCTTTGTTGCCCAGCACCGGATGAAAATACCCGGCGGCGCGGCCTATGTGCCCTGTTATCGGGTGGTGGAGAATGGCGTTTAGGCGCCAATTCAAGCGCAACTATCGGGGTGTTTGTCGCTGTGGCGCGGCTTAAACTGCCGGCCAAACAAACGGCCAGAGGGGCCAGCAGATGTCTGATACAGCCGAGCTGCGCGCCAGCCAGACCCGCGCCGATCCGCGTTGGGCGGCCGTGGTGGCGCGCGATAGCCACGCCGATGGACAGTTTGTGTATGCGGTCAGTAGCACCGGGGTGTATTGCCGACCGTCGTGCGGGGCACGTGCGGCCAAGGCGCAGCATGTCAGCTTCTATCCAACGCCTGCGCACGCCGAGCAGGCCGGCTTTCGCCCTTGCCAACGCTGTAAACCCGAGCAGCCGGCGCTGAGCGAGCGCCACGGGGCGCTGATTGCCGATCTCTGCCGGCTGATCGACAACGCTGCAACCGCGCCCAGCCTGGCCGAGTTGGCGCAGCACGCCAATATGAGCCGCTACCACCTGCAGCGCCTGTTCAAGGCACTCACCGGGGTGACGCCCAAGGCCTACGCCACAGCTCGGCGGGCAGATAAAATGCGCGCGCAACTGGGGCAGGCCGACAGCATCACCGAGGCGCTGTATGCGGCCGGCTATCAGGCCAGTAGCCGCTTCTACGCGCAGGCCGATGCAGTGCTGGGCATGCCGGCCAAACGTTACCGGGCCGGGGGTGCCAATGTGCAGATCCGCTTTGCTGTGGGCCAATGCTCCTTGGGCGCGATTCTGGTCGCGGCCAGCGAACGTGGCCTGTGCGCCATTCTTATGGGCGACTCACCGGATGAGTTACTCAATGACTTGCAGCGGCGTTTTGCCAACGCCGAACTGATCGGCGGCGATCAGCAGTTTGAGCAGCTGGTGGCCACCGTGGTGGGCTTTGTCGAAGCGCCGCAACTGGGTCTCAACCTGCCGTTGGATGTGCGCGGCACGCTGTTTCAGCAGCGGGTCTGGCAGGCGCTGGGCGAAATTCCAGTGGGCAGTACTGTTAGCTATTCGGGCTTGGCGCAATTAATGGGTGCGCCCAAGTCGGCCCGCGCCGTGGCCCAGGCGTGCGCGGCCAATGCCTTGGCGGTCGCCATCCCGTGTCACCGGGTGGTGCGCAACGATGGCGGGCTGTCTGGCTATCGCTGGGGCATCGAACGCAAGCGCGCTTTGCTTGAGCGGGAGGCGCAAAGCCACGCTGTCAGCGGCATCGAGGCGCGTTTTATCTAAGCCGAGACGCTTGTTAGTCGTTTGGGCTTTTCCTCGGGGCTGGCTATAGCTAAGCTCGGCATTCTTTTCTGCGCTTCTGAGGTTTTCTCATGCCACAGCAATGGCCCGCCGCCGCTATCGCCACGCTTATTCTCGATGGCTTTGACGATTACCGAGAGCATTTTCGGCAAATCACCAATGGCGCGCGGGTGCGTTTTGAACAGGCGCAGTGGCAAGAAATCCAACAGGCGGCGGCTGAGCGCATCAACCTCTATGAGGAGAAAGCCACTGAGGTTGGCCTCGGTTTGCGCGAGGCGTATAGCGCGGATGTGCTGCTGGAGGTGGGGCAGTGGCCGTTAGTTAAGAGCGCTTATATCGCCCTGATTGATCTGCGCTTTGACGACGAGCTGGCCGAAACTTGGTTTAATTCGATTTTCTGCGAGCTGTTTAATCACGATCAGATTAATGACGGCTGCATGTTTATTCACACCACCCGGCCGGCCTTGCGCCTCAATGAGCGGGCGCCGCAAACCCGGGTTTATCACCCGCGCGGTGATCTCGATCAAACCTTGCGACAGATGTTTGAGGACTACCGCTTTGAAGTGCCCTATGAGGACCTAGAACGCGATCTGGCGCGCTTGCACAAGCAATTGCGCGAGAGCCTGCCCGATTGGGTGTGCAAAGACCCAGAGCTGTGCATCGAGTTGTATGCCTCACGCTTGTATCGCAATAAGGGCGCGTATTTAGTTGGGCGAATTTTCACCCGCGATGAGCAATGGCCGCTGGTGATCCCCGTGCTGCACCGCGAGGGGCAGGGCATTCAGATCGACGCACTGATTACCGATGAGGCGGAGGTGTCGATTATCTTCTCCTTCACCCGCTCGTATTTCATGGTGCGGGTCGGTTATCCGGCCGAATTTATCGGTTTTCTGCGGCGTATCATGCCCAATAAACTGGTGGCCGAGCTATACACCTCGATTGGTTT
>JBILAR010000045.1:0-25027 GCA_044354115.1 Pseudomonas sp.
TGGATATCCAGCAGCTCCGGTTGGCCGGGCCAGGCAAAGCCCAGCTCGGACAGTTCTATTAATGCGCTCATGGGGGATGCTGATCTCGGAAGGAAGGGCGTGCCGCTAGCCGTGATGCTAGCAGCACCAAGCGGCAGAAAGTTAAAAGCTCAGACGCGGGCTGGCTGGGCTTAGTTCAGCACCTTGTTGACCGCTACGGCCGATTAGTTGCGCCTGGATTTTTAGCGTGGCGGGGAAGCGCTTAAACAGTTCGGTGAGGTCGATGCCCTGTAATTTTTCGGGGTGAGTACAGGTGAGGCGGTAGTTCGCGTCGACATCGCTGTGCTCTTCGGCGTCCGTGTTGGTTGCGGCGGGTGTTGCTGCGGCAAATAGCGCGCTGCTGACGTCTTGTGTGACCACTGAGCAGCCGGCGCTGGTGGCGATGCCAAACAGGGCCAGCGGATCTTGCAATTGCTGCTTGGCTTTGGCGGCGGCGGCTTGGTCGGCTGGGCTTTTGGCTGCGTGTTCAAAGCCGACGATATTCATCGTTGGGCTTTCTAGAACGAGTTCTAAAGTGTTGCCGTCGAGTGCAACATTAAGTTGCGCGGCGCCATGTTCGTGAGCGGCTAGGCTGGCGTGTTCTTCGTGCTCGTGTTCATCAGCGTGTTCGGCTGCCGCTAGGCTGGTGGTCAGCGGCAATAGGGCGAAGGGTAGGGCGAGTAATAAGCGACGCATAAAAAGCTCCGGGCGAGAGTGGCTGACTTAGTGTTGTTACGTTATAACAACTTTAAGTCGATTCGGCCAGCACGGTAGGAGCCAGCTTGCTGGCGATCCGGGTCGCGCCAGAGCATCGCCAGGCCGCCGCCGTTCCCTACGGCTGACTGCATTTCCCTCATCCATGAGGGTCACTCGCGGGCGCCTACCAAGAGCTACAGCACAGCGCGGCGCTGTTAGTAAATCGCCTGATACAACTTGCGCCGGTAGAGGGTCGCCAGCGGATGTTGATTGCCGAGCAGTTCGAACACTTGCAGCAGGGTTTTGTGCGGTAGGCCGTCGGCATAGTTACGGTTGCGGATAAACAGGCGCAGCAAGGCTTCCAACGCAGGCTCGTACTGTTGCCGGGCCAGTTGCTGGATCGCCAGTTGCTGGCAGGCTTCATCGTCTTCGGGGTTCTGCGCCAAGCGGCTTTTCAGTTCGGCCACATCCGGCAGGTCGGCGGCTTGGCGCAGGAAGGTCAGTTGTGCGCGGGCACCGGCCAGCGCGTGCTTATGCTCATCGCCACTGACGGCATTCAACGCCACCTCGGCCTCGGCCAGTTCGCCGCGTTCGGCCAGGCAGCGGCCGTACAAAATCAGCGCGACGGCGTTAGTGGCGTCGTCTGTTAAGAGTTGCTTGAGCAGTGCTTCGGCGGCGCCAAACTGGGCCTCGTTAAACAGTGTTTGCGCCGTGATGAGCGGATCGGCGGCTGGCTCTGGCGGCTGGGCCACATGCTGGGCGAGCATGGTGCGAATAGCCGACTCTGGTTGCGCGCCGGTAAAACCATCCACCGGCTGACCATCTTTAAACAGCACCACGGTCGGCAGGCTGCTGACGCCCAAGCGCTGGACGATGTCTGGCTCCAGATCGCAGTTGACCTTGGCCAGCAGCATCTCGCCCTGATACGACTCGGCAATCCCGGCCAGAATCGGCAGCAGCACCTTGCAGGGCGCGCACCATTCGGCCCAAAAATCCACCAGCACCGGTTTGTGAAAGGAGTTCTCGATCACCAGTTGATCAAACTGGCCGACGCCGCTGACGTCAAAAATAAATGGGGTGGCGCTCATGCGGGTTCTCTCGCGTCGGTTGGATGGGCTGCGGTGGATGGGTAAAGCGCCATCCACCTTACGAATTATTTGTGCCGGTCGGGATGGCTGCAATGCCGTCGCGGCTGGCGTGATACAGGCTGACGAGGCGGAACTCGGCCGGCTCGGCCAAATCCGGCCAGGTGCAGGCATCCAGCAGACCGATACGTTGGTACTGCGGATGCTGAAAATCGCGTACCCGTGAGTCGGCCACCAACGCCTGTTGGCCGCGACTGAGAAACTGATCGAGCAGCGGCAGATTGGCTCGGTCGTAGAGCACGTCGGCGACGATGATCAGGTCGAAGCGGTCAGCTTCGGCAAAAAAATCTGCCGAATAACTTAACTGCACATTGTTCAGTTCGGCATTCGCTCGGCAGGCCGCCAGAGCTAACGGGTCGAGGTCACAGGCCACCACCTCAAGGGCGCCGGCTTTGGCCGCAGCAATCGCCGCCACGCCAGAACCACTACCGAAATCCAGCACCCGTTTGCCGCGCACCCACTCGGGCTGCTCGGCCAGCCAGCGCGCCAAGACCAAACCGCTGGCCCAGCAAAAGCACCAATATGGCGGTTCTTCTAAGATGCGCCGGGTTTCTTCTGGGTTAAATGCGCGCTGCATATTGCACGGGTCGATCAACCAGAGTTTAAGCGCGGTACCGGGCAAGGTGGCGACCACCAGCTGGGCGTCACCGAGCAATTCACCGAGTGCCGCTTGCAGGGCGGCGGGTGGTTGCTGGGTACTGGTTGCGTTCAAGGTGCGGCGACCAAGCGCAGCTGGCCTAGGTCGGCCGAGGCGTTAGGGTTGATTTGTTGCGGCGGCAGATGCTGGGTGAGTACGCCGTCTTGGCTGGCGCGGGCGCGCAGTTCGGCGCGCATGCCGGGTGCCAGTGCGCTGGGGGCAAAACGCAAGCTAAAGGGGAGTGCGGCGCCATTGCCGTCGAGGCGCGTACTGGCCAGCATCTGCAGGGGGCGGTCGCGCTGATCGACTAATAGCAGTGCCACTTCAACCTCGGCGGCCGCCGGCACGCCGAGCAGTTGACCGTTGAGTTCGCGCAGGTCGGCGGGCAGCGGCGAGTGTATTGGCGTGACGGCCGTTGCTACGACGCTGACGGGCTGCGGGGCTGGTGCCTGCGGGGTGCTACTGCACGCGCTGAGTAGGGCGAGAACACACAAGGGTAAAAGTGGGCGCAA
This sequence comes from Pseudomonas sp., assembly GCA_044354115.1. Taxonomy (GTDB): domain Bacteria; phylum Pseudomonadota; class Gammaproteobacteria; order Pseudomonadales; family Pseudomonadaceae; genus Aquipseudomonas. Next base: position 3,009 of record JBILAR010000045.1, read on the forward strand.
CAACATGGCGGGGTTCCAATGCGACTATGGCGCTATAAACAGGCCGCCTATATACCGCAAAGCCTGCGGCTTGTCTTGCCAGCGGGATGCGCTACCATGAGGGCCCTCATTTTTCCGGCTGTCCGCCAGCATGCATTGTCCGTTTTGTGGAGCGAATGACACTAAGGTAATCGACTCGCGTTTGGTTGCCGAAGGTGAACAGGTACGCCGTCGACGCGAATGTCTCGCCTGCGAAGAGCGTTTTACCACCTTTGAGACGGCCGAGTTGGTGATGCCACGGCTGATTAAGACCGACGGCAGCCGCCAGCCTTTCGACGAAGACAAGCTGCGCGCCGGTATGCAGCGGGCGCTGGAGAAACGCCCAGTGAGCGTCGAGCGGCTGGAAGCGGCGATTGTGCATATCAAGCACAAGCTGCGCGCCGCCGGCGAGCGCGAGATCAAATCACGGGTGCTCGGTGAGTTGGTGATGGGTGAGCTGCAAAAGCTCGATGAAGTCGCCTATATTCGCTTCGCCTCGGTGTACCGGCGCTTTCAGGATTTAAACGAGTTCCGGGTGGAGATCGAACGCCTGTCCCGTGAGCCGAATAAAGAATGACTACGGCGCAACCCGCAGCACTCGATCAGCGCTACATGGCGCGCGCCCTCGAGTTAGCGCGTAACGGCCTGTACTCCACCCATCCCAATCCGCGAGTCGGCTGCGTGGTCGTGCAGGGCGCGCAAATCGTCGGTGAAGGTTGGCATGCCCGCGCGGGTGAGCCGCACGCCGAGGTCTATGCGCTGCGCCAAGCCGGCGCTAAAGCCCGCGGCGCCACCGCCTATGTGACCCTCGAACCCTGCAGCCATCACGGCCGCACCCCGCCGTGCGCCGATGCGCTGATTAACGCCGGCGTGGCGCGGGTGGTGGTGGCCATGCAAGACCCTAATCCGCAAGTGGCCGGCAGTGGTTTGACGCGTTTGCAGGCGGCTGGCATCGAGGTGCAGTGCGGCGTATTAGAAGCCGAGGCGCGGCTGTTGAATGCCGGCTTTATCAAACGTATGGAGCAGGGCCTGCCGCTGGTGCGGGTTAAATTGGCGATGAGTTTGGACGGCCGCACGGCCATGGCCAGCGGCGAGAGCCAATGGATCACCGGCCCGGCGGCGCGGGCTGCGGTGCAGCGCTTACGCGCTCGTTCGAGCATCGTACTGACTGGTGCCGACACCGTGCTGGCCGACGCTGCACGCTTAACCGTGCGCCCGGATGAGCTGGGCCTGAATGCCGAATTAACCGCCCTAGCCATGACTCGCCCGCCACTGCGGGTGTTGGTTGATGGGCGTTTGCGAGTGCCCTTGTCGGCGCCTTTTTATCAGGCTGGCCCGGCGCTGGTAGCTACGTGCGCGGCCGCCTCGGCGCGTGAGCGCTTTCTCGATGATGGGCATCAATTGCTGGCCATACCCGGCACTAATGGCCATGTCGATTTGCGTAAGTTATTGCAAGAATTAGCCGCGCGCGGCGCCAACGAAGTATTGGTCGAGGCTGGCCCACGTTTGGCCGGGGCCTTTGCCCGGCAGGGTTTGGTCGATGAATATCAGCTGTTTATGGCGGCCAAATTTCTTGGTTCCAGCGCTCGACCATTGCTCGACTGGCCGCTGGCGAAAATGGCCGATGCACCGGCGTTAAAGATTGTCGAAATGCGCGCAGTCGGCGACGACTGGCGGATCATTGCCGTACCTGTGCCTGCGTAGCACGTATAATCGCGCGCTGCGTTTGGCGTCGGCGTTATTAAATCGTTTTTCTGCATTAATTGGAGCGGCCGCATGTTCACCGGCATCATTGAAGCCATCGGCACTATTCATGCCCTCAGCCCCAAGGGCGGGGATGTACGGGTTTATGTAAAGACCGCCAAGCTGGATTTGGCCGACGTTAAACTGGGCGACAGCATTGCCGTCAACGGCGTCTGTTTGACCGCCGTGGAGCTGCCCAGCGACGGCTTCTGGGCCGATGTAAGCCGGGAAACCTTGGCTTGCAGTGCGTTTATTGATTTAAAAACCGGCAGCAAAGTTAATTTAGAAAAAGCCTTAACCCCCAGCAGTCGTCTCGGTGGGCACTTGGTTAGCGGCCATGTGGATGGTGTGGGCGAGGTGCTGGCGCGCGAAGAAAACGCTCGCGCCGTACAGTTTAAAATCCGCGCCCCGCGTGAACTGGCCAAGTACATAGCGCTGAAAGGCTCGATCACCGTGGACGGCACCAGTCTCACGGTGAATAGCGTCAATGGCGCCGAGTTTGAACTGACGATAGTGCCGCACACCCTAGGTGAAACCATCATGGCCGACTACCGGCCAGGGCGTTTGGTCAATCTTGAAGTCGACTTAGTGGCGCGTTATCTCGAGCGCTTGCTGCTCGGTGACAAGGCCGCAGAGCCACAAGCCTCGGGTATTACCGAGGGCTTTTTAGCCGCCCACGGCTACCTAAAATCCTGAATCACTGCTATTGCGGCGATTTTTTGCACATCTAAATTAAGGGAGCCGCCCCATGGCGCTCAATAGCATCGAAGAACTGGTTGAAGACATCCGCCAAGGCAAAATGGTCATTCTGATGGATGACGAAGACCGCGAGAACGAAGGCGACCTGATCATGGCCTCCGAGCGCGTGCTGCCGGAACACATCAACTTTATGGCGCGTTTTGCCCGTGGCCTGATCTGCATGCCGATGAGTCGCGAGCGCTGCGAGTTGCTCAACTTGCCGCTGATGGCGCCGCGCAACGGTTCGGGTTTTGGCACCAAGTTCACCGTGTCGATTGAAGCCGCCGTCGGTGTGACCACAGGTATTTCCGCCGCCGATCGTGCCTGCACCGTGCAAGCCGCCGCCGCGCGCAATGCCAAGGCCGATGACATCGTCAGTCCTGGGCATATCTTCCCGTTGATGGCACAGCCGGGCGGCGTACTGGCCCGTGCCGGGCACACCGAGGCGGCCTGTGATTTGGCGCGCATGGGCGGCTTCGAACCGTCTGGGGTGATCTGCGAAATCATGAATGACGACGGCACCATGGCTCGTCGTCCAGAGTTGGAAGAGTTTGCCAAGCTGCACGGCATCAAGATTGGCACCATCGCCGACCTGATTCACTACCGACTGATCCACGAACGTACCGTGCAGCGCATCGCCGAGCAGCCATTGGAAAGCGAGCTGGGCTCGTTCAATTTGGTCACCTACCGCGACTCGGTGGAAGGCGACGTACACATGGCTTTGACCTTGGGCAAAATTTGCGCCGACGAGCCGACGCTGGTGCGCGTGCACAACATGGAGCCGCTGCGCGACCTGTTTATGGTCAATCAACCGGGGCGTTGGAGCTTGCGTGCGGCCATGGCTAAAGTGGCCGAAGCCGGCAGTGGCGTGGTGCTGTTGCTGGGTAATCCGCTCAGCGGTCAGGAACTGTTGATGCATTTGGAGCAGCAGTTGGGCGCCGACTCGAAGGTCACCAACCCCACCACCTACAGCACCGTTGGTGCCGGTTCGCAAATTCTGCGCGACCTAGGCGTGCGCAAAATGCGCGTGCTCAGTGCGCCGATGAAGTTCAATGCGATATCCGGTTTCGACCTAGAGGTAGTAGAATACCTGCCCGCCGAATAAACCTGAGGACGTCCACGGACGTCCGCTTGGCTTAATCCCGCTCTTTATTAGATATGAGAATGCCCATGACCCTGAAGACCATCGAAGGTAACTTCATCGCCCCCCAAGGCCGTTTCGCCCTAGTGGTAGGCCGTTTCAACAGCTTCGTGGTGGAAAGCCTCGTAAGCGGTGCGATTGACACCTTGGTACGCCACGGCGTGAGCGAAAGCCAGATCACCATCATCCGTGCCCCGGGCGCGTTTGAGATTCCGTTGGTTGCGCAAAAAGTTGCCCAGCGTGGCGAATACGCCGCCATCATCGCCCTCGGCGCGGTCATTCGTGGCGGCACCCCGCACTTTGAATACGTCGCTGGCGAGTGCACCAAGGGCTTGGCCCAAGTGTCGATGGAGTTCGGTGTACCGGTAGCTTTCGGCGTGCTGACGGTCGATTCGATCGAGCAAGCCATCGAACGTTCTGGCACCAAGGCCGGCAACAAAGGTGGCGAAGCGGCGTTGTCGGCGCTTGAGATGGTTAGCCTGCTGGCACAGTTGGACGCCAAGTGAGCCTGAATAAGGACGACAGTCCCGAGCAGACTCCGGCCGCGCCAGCGCCTAAGGGTAAAACTGCCGCGCGCCGTCAGGCCCGTAGCTTGGCCATGCAAGCGCTGTATCAGTGGCACATGGCCGGTCAGGCAATTAACGAAATCGAAGCGCAGTTTCGCGTCGATAACGATTTTGTTGGTGTCGACGGCGCGTACTTTCGCGAGATTCTGCACGGCGTGCCGAAGCAGAAAACCGAGATCGACAGCAGCTTTGAACCCTTTCTCGATCGTCCGTTAGAAGAACTCGACCCGGTTGAGTTGGCGATCTTGCGCCTGTCCACCTATGAACTGCGCAACCGTCCGGATGTGCCGTACCGGGTGGTCATCAACGAAGGTATCGAGCTGGCGAAAATTTTTGGCGCCACCGACGGCCACAAATTCGTCAACGGTATCCTCGACAAGCTGGCTCCGCGTTTGCGTGGCGAAGAAATCCGCGCCAATAAGCGTTAAGCAAGCGTGAAACAGCCTGCATCGGCAGCGCAGGTCGTTTTCCCGGGCGCGCAAGGTGCCCGGCCATTGAGCGTTAGACATGGATGAGTTCGGCTTAATTCGTCAGTACTTCGCTGCCGCGCCCTGTGCGCAGGCAGCGGCCGGTGTGGCCTTGGGTATTGGCGATGACTGCGCCCTGCTGCAATTATCCGCTGGCGAACAACTGGCGATCTCCACCGATACCTTGGTGGCCGGCGTGCATTTCCCCGATCCCTGCGACGCCTATCTGCTCGGTCAGCGCAGTTTGGCCGTGGCGGCCAGTGACTTGGCGGCCATGGGCGCCACGCCTTTGGGCTTTACCCTCGCCTTAAGTTTGCCGGCCGCCACTGCCGAGTGGCTGCAGGGCTTTGCCGCTGGCCTAAATAAAATGGCGCAAGACTGCGCTCTGGCCCTTATCGGTGGTGACACCACCCGTGGGCCGCTGAGTTTGACCGTCACGGTGTTCGGCCGGCTGCCAGTTGGCCAAGCACTGCTGCGCAGCGGTGCGCAGGTCGGCGATTTGCTCTGTGTCGGTGGCTCGCTGGGCGACGCCGCCGGTGCTTTGCCGCTGGTACTGGGCCAGCGTCAAGTGGCGGCCGAGTTGGCTGCGCCCTTGCTGGCGCGTTATTGGTCGCCGCAGCCGCAATTAGCATTGGGCCAAGCGCTGCGCGGCAAGGCCACGGCGGCGCTGGATATCTCCGATGGCTTGCTGGCCGATTGCGGGCATATCGCCAAGGCCTCCGGGGTTGGCCTGCAGATCGAACTGGAGCGCTTGCCCTTGTCTCCGGCCTTGCTGGCGCTGCTGGATAAGCCCGCCGCGCAAGACTGCGCCCTGAGTGGCGGCGATGATTATCGGCTGGCCTTTACCTTGCCTGCGCAGTATTTGCCCGCCTTGCAGGCGGCTGGTTGGCCGCTGGTGCGCATTGGTCAGGTGGTCGCCGGGTGCGGTGTGCAATTGCTCGATGGGCAGGGCGAGACTATTCAACAGCGTGCGCGTGGTTATCAACATTTTGGGAACTCAAGTGACTGACTCGATCAAGGCACCGGCATCGGTATGGCGTAACCCGTGGCATTTTTTAGCCTTTGGTTTTGGCTCGGGCACCTTGCCCAAAGCGCCGGGTACCTGGGGCTCGCTGGTCGCATTGCCCTTTATGCCGCTGTGGCAACTGCTGCCGGCTTGGGGCTACTGGCTGATGCTGGCAGTGACCATGCTGTTCGGTGTGTGGCTGTGCGGCAAGGTCGCGCGCGATCTCGGCGTGCACGACCATGGCGGCATCGTCTGGGATGAAATGGTCGGCATCTGGATCACTTTATGGTTGGCGCCAGCCGGTTGGCAGTGGCTGCTGCTAGGCTTCGGCTTGTTTCGGCTGTTTGATATCGTCAAACCTTGGCCGATTCGCTGGATTGATCGGCACGTCCATGGTGGACTAGGCATCATGCTGGATGATGTGTTGGCCGGGGTGTTTGCCTGGCTGGCGCTGCACCTGATTATTCAGGCGTTAAGCTAAACGGAGGGCGTATGCGCGCTGGTTGGATAGGGATATTAATCTGCGCCGGGCTGGCGAGTGGGCTGTGCGTTAGCGCCCTGGCCCGCGAAAGCACACCGGCCCCGCAGATCAGCGTGGCCAGCGAGGTGTGGGACGGCCACAGCAATGCGGATGGCAGTGGTTTGGCTTGGGACTTATTGCGTGCGGTATTTGCCCCGGTTGGCGTGACGTTAAAAACCACCAGCGTGCCCTACACCCGTGCGCTCGGTTTGGCGCAGCGCGGTAAAGTTGATGCGGTGCTGGGCCTGTACCTCAATGAGGTTGAGGGGGTTAATTATGCTCAGTACCCGTATGCCGATGACGCCGTGGTGGCCTTGAGTTTGGCTGGTGCGCCTACCCCGACTGTGGCGACCTTGAACAATTACCGTCTGATTTGGGTGCGTGGTTATGCGTATCAGAGTCAGTTGCCCGGTTTAACTAATTTTCAAGAAGTGCAGCGTCGCGACGGCATCCCCGAGATGCTCATGCAGGGGCGCGCCGACTTTTACATCGACGATGATGAAGAGATCGCTACTTTAGTTGCCGACAGCAAACAGTCGCAGAAATTCAAGCAAACGCCGTTGCAATACTTGCCGTTGTATCTGGGCTTTGCCCAAACTGAGCAGGGCCAACGACTGCAGAAGATCTATGAACAACGCATGGGCGAACTAATCAAAGCCGGTACTTTGCGACCTATTTTCGCCCGTTATCAACAACACTATCCCTATGACCACATAAAGGAGATTCCGCATGCGCGTCCGTGAATTACTGGCAACGGCTGCTCTGCTACTGGGTATGCCGCTACAGGCTGCCGAGCAAGTGCGGGTCAATGGTCTGACTGTTTCCCGGCGCTGCGGTGCTGAATGTCTTCGCCCGTTATCAACAACACTATCCCTATGACACCGCGAAGGAGATTCCGCATGCGCGTCCGTGAACTACTGGCAACGGCTGCTCTGCTACTGGGTATGCCGCTACAGGCTGCCGAGCAAGTGCAAGTGGTTGGGCTGTTTCCTGGCGCGGCGGTGCTGAATGTCGACGGCCAGCGCAAGCTGGTTAAGGTCGGTCAGGCGGGGCCGGGCGGCGTGCAGGTAATCAGCGCCGACAGTCGTGGCGCAGTGCTGCGGGTTAATGGGGTGGAGCGTGCCTACAGCTTGAGTCGCGAGGCCGGTAGCGGCGGCGCGAGTGCGCCGGTCAAGGCGCAAACCAGCATCGCTCGCGGTGCCGACGGGCATTACCGTGTGGTTGGCTCGGTGGGCGGGCACTCGATTGCGTTTTTGGTCGATACCGGCGCCACCAGCATTGCTCTGAACGAGTCGCAGGCGCGCACCTTGGGGATCGATTTTCGCGTGGTCGGCCAGCCAATGGTGGTTAATCTGGCCGCCGGCACCGCTAAGGCTTGGCGGATTAAATTACCTCAGGTCAAGGTCGGCCCGCTGGAGGTGCTGGGGGTTGAGGCCTTTGTGCTGGAGGGCGAGGGCGCTAACGATGCGCTGCTGGGCATGAGTTTTCTCAATCGAGTGCGCTGGAAAGAAGATCAAGGTCTGATGGTGCTGGAGTCGAAGTTCTAGCTGCTAGGCCTATCGAGGATGATTCAGCCGCCGCGCAGGTAAAGCAGGCTGGTACAATGCCGGTCCTGCTGATTCAGCCTCATTTTTTAGGAGCATTCGGTGTCTGTCGTATTTGTCGCCGCCTCCCAACTGCCCACGCCGTTCGCGGTGTTCACCATGCACGGTTTTCTCGATGAGGAAACCGGCAAGGAACATCTGGCCCTGACGCTGGGTGACATCAATGACGGCGCGCCGGTGCTCGGTCGCCTGCACTCCGAATGCCTGACCGGCGATGCCTTGTTCAGTCAACGCTGCGATTGCGGCTCGCAACTGGAAGCCGCTTTGCGCGCGATTGCCACTGCTGGCCGTGGCGTATTGCTGTACTTGCGCCAAGAGGGCCGGGGTATTGGCCTGCTGAATAAAATCCGCGCCTATGAGTTGCAAGATGGTGGCGCCGATACCGTCGAGGCCAATGAGCGGCTGGGTTTTGGCGCTGACCAGCGCGACTACTCGATTTGCCAGCCGATGCTGGCGCATCTGGGCGTGAGCGCCATCAACCTGATGACCAATAATCCACGCAAGGTTAAGGCTCTCGAGGGTTTTGGTTTGCGGGTGGCCTCACGCGTGCCGCTGCAAACGGGGCAAAATATGCACAACCAAAAATACCTCGCGACCAAGGCCAGTAAGCTTGGGCATATGCTCGGTAGCTTGCACCAAGCCGAGGTCGAGGACGGGGGCGAGGACGGCCAGTGAATCGCGCCACGGCCCGCCGCCGTTTAGCTTGGGCGTGGTGGTGGCAAGTGCTGCTGACCTTGGCGCCGCTGCTGGTGCTTAAGCAGTTTTTTGGCGATGTGCGCAGCACTCCGTCGGTGCTGGCGCTGCCACTGTTTATCCTTGGTTGCAGCTCGCTGTTCCTCAGTCTGGCGCCGTTTAAGCGCTATCTGCGCGCCTTGATCAGCACCGAAAAAGCCCTCAATAGCGACAGCGAAGCGGCGGCCTGGCAGGCGTTAGGCCGCACCCGGCAGCGCGCGTTTATCGCCGCCGGCTTGCCCGCGTGGATTGCCGCACTGGCCGTATTGGCCGGGCTGGAGACGGTGCCGCTGCTGCTGTTAGCTGTGGCCAGTTTGGTGCTGCTGTACCTCTATCGTATTCCGCGCCAGCTTGGCTGATGAGACGTCTGCTCGGCGTGTGTGTGCTGCTGTTGGCCATGCCGGTCGGCGCGCTGGAACGAGTGGTGAGTTTGGCTCCGGCGCTGAATGAGCTGATGGTGGAATTAGGTGCTGGCGAGCAACTGGTCGGCGTACTGGGGACTCGCGAGCGGCCTGCCACGCTAGCCGATTTGCCCTCGGTGGGTGAATACGGTCAGCTACAAATCGAAACCCTGTTGAGCCTCAAACCGCAACTGGTGCTGCTCTGGCCAGACAGCATTAGCGCTGCGCAACGCCAGCAACTGCGGCAACTCGGGCTGGCGTTGTATGAAGTCGAGCCGCATAGCCTCGATGAGTTAGCCATTCAGGTGGCGGCGCTGGGCCAGCGGGTGGGGCGCGCCGAGCGCGGCCAACAACTGGCGGAGGAGTTTCGCCAGCAACTGGCGCAATTGCGCCAGCGTTATCGGCGCGAAAAGCCGCTGCGGGTGTTTTATCAGGTCTGGGACAGCCCGCTGTACAGCATCGGTGGTGCGCAAATTATCAGCGACGCCTTGCGCGTGTGCGGCGCGCAAAACCTGTTTAGCGATTTAACCCTGGCCGCCCCGCAGATCAATCTGGAAACTTTGCTGGCGCGCGACCCCGAGGTGATTCTGACCAGCGATCCGCGCTTGCTGGCGGCCTGGCAAGCCTGGCCGCAACTGCAGGCGGTCAAGCGTGGCCAGGTGTGGAGTATTCCCGATCGTGGCCTAGAGCGCCCCAGCCTGCAGATGCTGCAGGCCACCGAGCGGCTGTGCGAGTTGCTGCGCTCGGCCCACTAAGGTTTAGAGCTGGCTCTGTGCTCGCTATGGGGTGACGAGCGATTTCGTAGGGTGGGCTTTAGCCCGCCGCATCAGGCCGCAAGGACCTTGGAGGGCTGAAGCCCACCCTACAAAACGGCGTCGGCGTGGAGTAAGCGTTGTCGGGTTAGAAACGGTAGCCAACGCTCAGCTGTACATCCTCTTCGGGCGCCGCATAGAGCGCCTTGCTGCCGGGCACCCAGTTGGCGTAACTGGCGAAGCTGTCATAGCGCTTGCCGGTGAGGTTGTTGACCCGCAGCCTGCTGGTGAACTGTTGGTAGTCGTAGCTCAGGGCTGCATTGAACAGGGTGTAAGAGCCTGTGCGCGGCATAACCTGGGCATCGTCGCCGGCCAAGTAGCGGGCGCCGGTGTATTCGGATTGCAGATAGCCCTTGAGACCCGGCGCAAGCAGGTAGCTGAGATGCGCGCTGGCGCCGTGGCGGGCGACCCAGGGTACTTGATTGCCCTGATAGTTGCCGTTGCGGTACTCGGAATCGGTGAAGCTGTACTGGCCGCCAACGCTCAGGCGGCCGCTCAGTTGCCGCTCGGTCTCCAGCAGCAGGCCGTCACGGCGAGTCTGGTCTTGGTTGATGTTGGCGCCCGGGAAGCCGGAAGGGCCAGTGGCTAGTGGGTCGTACAGCAACTCGTCGGTGAGGTCGAGGCGATACAAAGTTGCTTGGTAACGCTGTCCGCCACCCTGCCATTGCAGGCCGCTCTCCCAAGAGGTGCCAGTCTGCGGCTTGAGGAAGTCGACGCCCGGGCTGACGAAACCGTTTTCATCGACGTTGGCCCAGCGTAGTACGTCCTCGCGCTTGATAAAGGTCTGCAGGTTGCTCGTGATCTGCCAGTTCAGGCCCAGGCTGCTGCTGCCTTCGCGGTCGCTATGGGTATTCTCGGTACTCTTGTTGCGATCCTCGGCTTCGCTGGCACGATAGCCGGCGGTGAGGCTGACACTGCCGCTCAGTGGCTGGGTCAGTTGGCCGTACCAGTCGCGCAGGGTCTGGCGAAATAGCGTGCCGGCATAGCTGGATCGGTATTGGTAGTCGCTTTGGGTGTGGTCATGCCCCAATAGCCAGTCGCTGCGGCCGAGTTCGCTGTCGAAGTGGCCAGACAGGCGCGGGCTGACGGTTACCACGCGGGTGTTCTGGGTAAAGGGCGAGTCGCCCCAGGCGTTGTTGTAGCTGCCCTGACCATCGGTGTCACGCTGGCTGTAGTCGAGGTCGGCGCTCATCCAGTCGTTTAGGTCCTGCTGCAGGGCTAGGCGATGCACCTGGGTGTTGCTGTCATTCCAGCCGTTGCTGTTGGCGGCGTAGCTGGCCTTGCGGTCGCTGCGACGCTGCGCCTCGGTCAAGTAACCGGGAAACTTCAGCTCGTCGTCGATGCTCTGGTATTCGTACTGTGCGTGGCCGTCGGCATGCTCGTAGCGTAAGCGGGCGAAGGCGTCGTCGTAGCTGGCATTGTTGTGGTCGCGGTAACCGTCGCTGCTGCGCGACTCGCCGCTGGCATAGGCTGAGAAACCGGCGCCGAGTTGTTGATAGGCATGGCCGCGGATGGCTTGCAGGTCATGACTGCCGATGCTGCTTTCGACATAAGCTTCATTGTCTGTGGGTTGCCGGGTGATGATATTGATCACCCCGCCCACGGCTTGGTCGCCGTACAGCACGGTGCCGGCGCCGCGCAAAATCTCAATGCGCTCGATATTGGCGAGCGGCACGCTGTTGAGGTCCGGCCCTTGTAGGCTCGGGTTGTTCAGGCGGCGACCGTCGACCAGTACCAGGGTGTTGTTCGCCGCGTTCTCGCCGAAGCCGCGCAAGCTGACCCCGACACGGTTGCCATCGCCCAAGGTGTCGCGAATCTGCAGGCCAGCCTGGCCGCGCAACACATCAACCAGTGCGCTGGCGCCGCTGCTGTCGATCTGTTGACGATCAATCACCTTGACGCTGGCTGGGGTGGTTTGCAGGATCGGGGTCGCGCGGGTAATTACCAGCGGTGGCAGGCTGATGCTGCTCTGTTGTGGTTCAGTTGTTGCGGCGCCAGTGCTAAGTGGCAGCACGGCAAACGCCAAGACCAGGGCCGGGCGGGTGGAATAAAACGGCATAAATAATCCTCAAATAGGCAGAGCCTTTGAGGAGGACAGGAACAAACACAGGCCAGCTACGCACGGATAAAGGTTTCGGGCAGCCGCCTGCGCTTGCCGGTGATTGCCCTCCGCAACACCAGTTGCATCGACTCAGGCCGGTCTCCGGGCTGCCGATTGAAAGAACGGCAGAAACCAGGGCGCTTGGACATGCGGCGTTAAAAGCCGCTGTCCTTCGCTCGCTACGTTTCTGCGCGTCCTTTCTCGCCGCTTACCTTCCCAGGCGAACCCAGTGGTGTCTCAAGCAGGCGTTGCAATTCAAGGCGTCGCCATATTGGCCGCTGCTTGAATTGCGTTCGGTTACCGTTGCGGGGGCAGCGCAGGCTTGGTACCTGCTTCCCGTTTAAAACTGACGCTTACAGGTCGTGTGAAAACTACTGCGCTCGGTTATGCGGCGTTAAAAACAGGCTCGGACTGCTCATTTACAACTCGTAAACTCCGCGTCCTCGCCTGCTTTCGCCTTGCTTAACCTTCGCTCGCTACGTTTTCACACGGCCTGATCCGCGCGCAGTTCACCTTGGTCGATAAAAACGACGTGCACCATAGGTTGCGGGGGCGGCAAGGGCAAGTGAAAGCCCTGCAAGCCGACGTGCAGCAGGCTCATGCTGCTGCGCCCTTTGGTGTTAGGGCGCAGGGCTGATTGGCTCGGCTGGGCGTTACAGTTTGGCCAGTCGTGCCCGCACGGCGGCTTCGATACCGGCGGCATCCAGCCCGCATTCGGCGAGCATCTGGGTCGGTTTGGCATGTTCGACATAGCTGTCTGGCAGGCCGATATGCAGCACCGATTTGAGCAGGTTTTCGGCCGCCAAGAACTCGCTGACCGCGCTGCCGGCACCGCCCATGATGCTGTTTTCTTCGATGGTCACCAGCAGGTCATGCTCGCTGGCCAGTTGTCGTACCAACTCGGCATCCAGCGGTTTAACGAAGCGCATGTCGACTACTGTGGCGTTGAGGCTTTCGCCAACGATCAGGGCTTCGCGCAGTTGCACGCCGAACACCAGCAGGGCGACTTTCTGCCCTTGGCGACGGATCACGCCCTTGCCGATTTCCAGTGGTGTTAGCGCCTGTTCGATCGCCGCATTCGGGCCGCTGCCGCGCGGGTAGCGCACCGCCGCCGGGCCTTGGAACAGGTAGCCAGTGGTGAGCATCTGGCGCAGTTCGTTTTCATCGCTGGGGGTCATGATCAACATGCCGGGGATGCAGCGCAGAAAGGATAAATCGAAGCTGCCGGCGTGGGTCGGGCCGTCTTCACCGACCAATCCCGCACGGTCGATGGCAAACAGCACATCGAGATTTTGCACCGCCACATCGTGAATCAGCTGATCGTAAGCGCGCTGCAGAAAGGTCGAATAAATCGCCACCACAGGTTTGACGCCGTCGCAGGCCATGCCGGCCGCCAGCGTTACCGCGTGCTGCTCGGCAATCGCCACGTCAAAGTAACGCTCGGGGAAGCGTTGGCTGAAGGCGACTAAATCGGAGCCCTCTTTCATCGCCGGGGTAATGCCGACCAGGCGCGCATCCTGCTCGGCCATGTCGCATAACCACTGGCCAAACACGGCGCAATACTTCGGTCCGCTGACCGGTTTGGCCGTGACTGGTGCGTTAATCGGCTCCAGCTTGGTGATGGCGTGGTAGCCAATAGGATCGAGTTCGGCGGGGCCGAAACCTTTGCCTTTCTTGGTGCTGATATGCAGAAACTGCGGGCCGTCCAGGTCGCGCATATTGCGCAGGGTGGCCAGCAAGGTCGGCAGGTCGTGGCCGTCGATGGGGCCTATATAGTTCCAGCCAAGCTCTTCAAACAGCGTGCCGGGGACCAACATGCCCTTGGCGTGTTCTTCGGTTTTGCGCGCGATTTCCCACGCGCCGGGCAGCCGCGAGAGGATCTTTTTGCTGCCCTCACGCATGCTCGCATAGGTGCGGCTGGAGAGGATCTTGGCCAGATAATTAGACAGGCCGCCGACATTGTTGGAGATCGACATGTCGTTGTCGTTGAGCACCACCAGCATATTAGCGCCGACATCCGAGGCGTGATTAAGCGCCTCAAAGGCCATGCCGGCGGTCATCGCACCGTCACCAATCACGGCCACGGCTTTGCGCTTGCTGCCTTGCATGCGCGCGGCGATGGCCATGCCTAAGGCGGCGCTGATGCTGGTGCTGGAGTGGCCGACGCCAAAGGTGTCGTACTCGCTCTCGCTGCGCCGCGGGAAGGCGGCGATGCCATCCTTCTGGCGCAGCGTGCCCATCTGCTCGCGGCGGCCGGTGAGGATTTTATGCGGATAGGCCTGATGGCCAACGTCCCAGACTAATTTGTCGTCGGGGGTGTCGAACACATAATGCAGGGCAATAGTCAGTTCGATCACCCCAAGGCCTGCGCCAAAGTGCCCGCCAGTCTGCCCAACCGTGTACAGCAGGTACTGGCGTAACTCGTCTGCCAGACCGTCGAGCTCGGCCTCGGCCAAGCGGCGCAAGCCGTCCGGCGTGCTCGCGCGGTCCAGCAGCGGCGTTACAGGGCGCTCACGGGGGATGTGGTGAAAGGTCGTCGGCATCGGGCGCATCGCGTTATTGGGCGGAAAGGGGAGCAAAAGATCAGCAAGTTTACCCGAAGCGCGGCAGCCAGCCCAAGCAATGCATTGGGCAGGTGCTGCTAACGAGGGTTTATTTTCGCGCGGCTTTTAGTCCGGCGGCTTGCTTGCGCTTGGGCAATAGCTTAATAAAGGCGCTGATTTTTAATAAGAGCGGTTCCTCCGCCAAGGTTTGCTATGCCTGACTACTTGCAGCACCTTTTGCATAACCTCGACTGGGTGCTGCCGCTGCGCAGCGACTGGCTGACGGTATTGATGCACGGCGTTAGTTTGCTCGGTTACGAGAAGTTTATTTTGTTCTTCCTGCCGCTGGGTTATTGGGCCTGGCAGCGACCGTTGTTTTTGCGCTTGTTTATCTTGGTGTCGGTCAACGCGCTGCTGAATGCCTACCTCAAAGACCTCTGGCAAGACCCGCGTCCGCCGCTGGCCATGCGTTTGGATGATTTGGTCGGCGCCAGTTACGGCTTGCCCTCAGGGCATTCGCAGGTGGCGGTGGTGCTCTGGCTCTGGCTGGCCTATGAGCTGCGCCGCACCTGGGCGTGGTGGCTGTGCGGTTTTATTGTGCTGGCGATTATGTTCAGTCGCCTGTATCTGGCCGCGCACGATCTGGAAGACGTGCTCGGTGGTGGCCTGATCGGCGCCGCCATGTTGCTGTTGTTTGCACAGATTAAGGACTGGCACTGCTGGTCGGCGCGCTATCTGCCGTGGCATCTGGGCTTGATTGCGGCGGTGGCGCTGCTGAGTTTCCTCACGTGGCCGGGCACGCCGCCGAGTTACATCCCGCTGCTCGCGGGCATGTTGATTGGCGTGCTGCTGGGCAACGCGCAGCTGCCCTTCGCCACACCGGTTTTGCTCTGGCAGCGTGCGGTGGTGGCATTGATAGGTTCGCTAGCGTTTATCGCTGTGCAGCTTGGGTTGAAACAACTTGAACCGCTGCTTGGCCTTGAGCCGTTGCTGTGGCAAGGCGTGCGCGGGTTGGTGATGGGTTTGTTTGTCGGGCTGCTGCTGCCGTGGCTGTTGATTAGTGCGCATTTGCTCGTGGTGCGCCGCAGTATCGAGTGGCGCTGAGCATTAGACTTGTAGGGTGCAATCGCCGCAGGCGCTTGCACCGTTTAAGAGAACCGTGACTCGTCTCTTATTGCCCTTCTCCTTATTCCCCGGATTAGGCTTTATTCCCCGGATTACGCTGCGCTAATCCGGTCTACCCGGTCTACCCGGTCTACCCGGTCTACCCAGCCTGCCTAGGCTGCGGTGAGGCGGTGTCGGTGCGATTTTAGCTGCGCCGTTCGACGATAAAGCGGGCGAGGGCACGCAGCGGTTCGGCGCGGCTGTCGAAGGTTTGCAGGGCCGTCAGTGCTTGGTCGCGCAATTCTAGGGCGTAGGCCTTGGCTGCCTCTAGGCCGAGCAGCGCCGGGTACGTCGGTTTGTCGCGGGCGATGTCGGCGCCTTGGCGTTTACCCAAGGTGGCGGTGTCGCTCTCGACATCGAGAATGTCGTCCTGCACCTGAAACGCCAAGCCAATCGCCTGCGCATAAGCTGCCAAAGCCGCCAGCGCTTGGGCATCGGCTTGGCCGCTGGCCAGTGCGCCGAGGCTGACGCTGGCCTCGATCAGCGCGCCGGTTTTGTGTCTGTGCATTAATTCGAGCGCGGTTTGATCGAGTTTGTGCCCGACTGAGCCCAGATCAATCGCCTGCCCGCCAACCATGCCGGCCGGCCCTGCCGCATGAGTGAGCGCACGGATCATCAGTAAGCGGGTGTCGGCATCCTGCGGATTGCGGCTGCCATCGGCCAACACTTCAAAAGCGAGCGTCTGCAAGCCATCGCCGGCCAGAATCGCCGTGGCTTGGTCAAAGGCAATATGGGTGGTGGGCAGGCCGCGACGTAAGTCATCGTCGTCCATCGCCGGTAAGTCGTCATGCACCAAGGAGTAGGCGTGGATCAACTCCACCGCGCAGGCCGCGCCATCCGCTTGTGCGGCAGTGCCACCGAGGGCTTCGCAGGCGGCATACACCAAGAGTGGGCGAATCCGTTTGCCACCGTTGACCACGCTGTAACGCATGGCGGCGTACAGGCGTTCGAGCTCGCAGATGGGCGCAACCAACAGCGCGGTCAGCGCAGCATCGGCGCGCGTTTGGCATTGCGCTTGATAAGTGGCAATCATGCCTGCGGCTCAGCTTCGAAGTCGACCTGCTGCAACTCGCCGTCGCGCTCCAGCAGCATTTGCACTTTCTGTTCGGCTTGGGTCAGCGCGGCTTGGCAGTCGCGGGTCAGGCGAATGCCCTGCTCGAACGAACTTAACGAGTCCTCCAGCGATAACTCGCCGTTCTCCAGGCGCTCAACCAGTGCTTGCAGGTCGGCTAAGGAATGTTCGAAATCGGCGGCGGCTTTTTTGCGGGCCATGGTAGCTCTCTCGGCTGGCTAGAACGGGCGCGACACTAGCAGAGCGGCGCTGCGCGGGCAAATTGGGCAACGTTTCAATCCGCTTGCAACTGATCTTTTGGCGCGGAAGCTATTGTTTCACAGGCAATAAAAAAGCCGGCTTGTGGCCGGCTTTTAGGGGGTGGGTTTGGCTTATTTTTGGTAAGCCGCTGCCGCCTTTAAAATCTCGCTGCGGGCTGCTTCGGCATTGCCCCAGCCTTCAACTTTGACCCATTTGCCTTTCTCGAGGTCTTTGTAGTTCTCGAAGAAGTGCTTGATTTGCTCCAGCAGCAGGGCTGGCAGGTCGGTGTATTCCTTGATGTCGACATACAGTTGCGACAGTTTGTCGTGCGGTACGGCGATCAGCTTGGCGTCGCCACCGGCTTCGTCGGTCATGTGCAGCACGCCGATTGGGCGGGCGCGTACCACTGAGCCTGGGGCTACTGGGTAGGGAGTCACTACCAATACGTCGAGGGCATCGCCGTCGTCGGCCAGGGTGTTAGGGATGTAGCCATAGTTGGCCGGGTAGAACATCGGCGTGGCCATGAAGCGGTCGACGAACAGGCAGTCGGTGTCTTTGTCGATTTCGTATTTGATCGGCGCGTGGTTGGCCGGGATTTCGACAACAACGTAGATGTCGTTTGGCAGGTCTTTACCTGCTGGAACCTTGCTGTAGCTCATAGGTGACTCCCGGGTGGGCCAAAAAAGTGGCCGGATTATAGGCATATTCGTCGGTCGTTGCTACTCGGGCGGTCTAAGCCTTTGGTCGCGTGACGAGTGCTTGTTGCTCGGCAGCTAGTTGCTGCCAGCGTATGAGTGGGTCTTGCCGGTAAAACAGCCGCAGTTGTGCATACACCTGCGGGTAAGCCGTGTGCAGCAGGTCGGGGGCGCTGAAGAAGTATTCGCTGCACACGGCAAAGAACTCCGCTGGGTTTTCGCCGGCATAGGCATCGATCGGTGGCTCTGCGTGGGGGTGCTGATCGAGTTGCGCATTCAAGTGGTCGAAGGCTGTCTGCATCACCTGCGCCCAGTCGCTTTGGCGCATGTCGGCGTGCAGCGGCGGTAGGCCATTGGCCGAGCCGTTGAGCATGTCGAGTTTGTGCGCCAACTCATGGATCACTAAGTTGTAGCCGTCCCACTGACCGCTCTGCCGCACGCCGGGCCAGGCCAGAATCACCGGGCCTTGCAGCCAGGCCTCGCCGCTGTGTTCGCCCGACCATTGGTGCACCACGCCGCTGGCGTCGCGATGCTGTTGGGGGCTGCGAAAGTCGTCGGGGTACAGGACTATTTCGTGAAAGCCCTGATACCAGTCCAGATCGGCCAAATGCAGCAACGGCAGTTCGGCCAGCGCCGCCAGATGCAGGCGATCTTCATCCTGTAAGGTTACGCCGGGCAGGGCGGTGAGGTGTTTGGCGTGTAAAAACAGCACCGAGCGTTCGCGCAAGCGCTGCTGCTCGGCGGCGTTTAAGCCGTTAAGGATGGGCAGTTGTTGCTGCACCTTGGCCCAGATTGCCGGGCTGATCGGCTTGTTACGCAGGATGCGGCGCTGGCGCCAAGCTTTGAATGAGAACATCAGCATTGGCGCTCAGGGCCGCGCGGGACTGCCGGCTGGCCCATGCGTGTAGGGCTTATTCGTCGTTGAGTTCGAGGGTGTAGTTTTTGAACTGGCTGTCTTCGCGAAAACCAATCGACTCGTAGACTTTTTGCGCCACGGCGTTATGGATGCTGGTGGACACGCGCAGGCGAATGGCATTGGTTTCGCGGGCCATTTTTTTCGCTTGCTGCATCAGGCCGTCGGCCACCAGTTGGCGGCGGGCGTCTTCACAAACGTAGATGTCGTTGAGAATCCATACGCGCTTGAGCGTTAGCGACGAGAAGCTTGGGTACAGCTGGCAAAAGCCCAGCGGGGTGTCGTCTTTGTCGGCCAGCGCCAAGTAAATCACCGACTCTTTGCGGCCTAGGCGCTTTTCCAGAAAGCTGCGCGAGGTCTCTGGGTAGGGCATAGCGTTGTAGAACTCGCGGTATTTTACAAATAGCGGAGTCAGGATATCCAGGTGCTCTAGGGTGGCTTGGACGATGCGCATAGTTGACCTCGAGTTCGGTTTATTAATTGTAATTATTTGCAGGCATAAGGCCATAACTGAAGCCGATGCTGCCTAATCCGGCTAGAAAGTGCAATCCAAACAAGCGTTTAACTTGAGCTGGGAATAGTCGTCCATTACTGCGCCCAATGGGTCGGCCGGCCTTAGCTGTGCTCCGAACTGTGAGCCAATAAAAAATTAGCTGCGGCGGCGGTTGCCACACCGCCGTCTAACGGCAGCACTTGGGCTTGGTCTTTTAGCTCGACGCCGGACAGTTGCCGCCGCCAGGCTTCGCGCATTAAACCCAGCAGCCGATGGCTGGCCATAGCGTAACTCAAGCCCTCTAAGCGTATGTTGGAAATGCAGTTGCGATAGGCGTCGGTGAGGCCAACCTTGGGCGCATAGGTAAAGTACAGGCCGAGGCTGTCCGGCGAGCTGAGCCCTGGTCGTTCACCGATCAAAATGATGACCATTTTTGCCGCCAGCAGCTCGCCGACTTCATCGGCCACCGCCACCCGGCCTTGCTCCACCAGCAGCACCGGTGCCAGTGACCAGCCCTCGCTACTGGCGTGTTCCTCGATGCGGGTCAGCAGCGCCAGGCTATGCCGGTGTACGGCCAGTGCCGAGAGACCGTCGGCGATGACGATGGCCAGATCGAGGCCACCGGGATTGGCGGTGGCATAGTCGCGCAATTGCTGGGCGGAGTCGCTGTGCAAACGACGGCCTAAATCCGGGCGCTGCAGGTAGCAGTTTCTATCACTGGCGGCGCTGTGCAACAGCAGGCTGGCGCGGCCTTGGGCGCTAAGTTGCGCGCGTAAACCGGCGTGATCGAAGGGCAGATGCACGGCGTCGCGGGCTTGTGCGTGGGCGTATTGAAAGTCCAACTGCGCCGCTGTCGGCAGGCTGATGCCGGTGCGCCCCAGCGCGATGCGTGCCGAGGTCAGGCTGCGCAGCGCCAACAGCGGGTCGGTGAGTGCTTGATCATCGGGCATGGCAAATTCTCTGGGGCTTCAATTGAGTTGCGCCAGTGCTTGGCGAAACGCCGGCGGTAGCTGGTTGGCTAAGCGCACTCGGCCATCGGCTTGGCTGAAAATGCCCATGCGTTGCAGCCACGCCTCGAACTCCGGCGCCGGTTTCAGCCCCAGCGTTTGCCGGGCATAGAGGGCGTCGTGGAAGGAGGTGGTTTGGTAGTTGAGCATGATGTCGTCGGAGCCCGGGATGCCCATGATGAAGTTGATCCCGGCCACGCCCAGCAGCGTGAGCAACACATCCATGTCGTCCTGATCGGCTTCGGCGTGGTTGGTGTAGCAGATGTCGCAGCCCATCGGCAGGCCCAGCAGCTTGCCGCAGAAGTGGTCTTCCAGCCCGGCGCGGATAATCTGCTTGCCGTTGTACAGGTACTCCGGGCCGATAAAGCCGACCACGGTATTCACCAGAAACGGTTTGAAATGCCGGGCCACCGCGTAAGCGCGGGTCTCGCAGGTTTGCTGGTCGAGGCCATGGTGAGCATTGGCCGACAGCGCGCTGCCTTGGCCGGTTTCAAAGTACATCAGGTTGTTGCCGACAGTGCCGCGCTGCTGGCTGAGACCAGCGTCGTAACCTTCTTGCAGCAGGTTGAGGTTGATGCCGAAACTGGCGTTGGCTGCCTGAGTGCCGGCAATCGACTGGAACACTAAGTCCAGCGGGATGCCACGGTTGATTGCCTCAATTGAGGTGGTCACGTGGGTGAGCACGCAGGCTTGGGTGGGGATTTCGTAGCGCTGGATCACCGCATCGAGCATCTGCAGCATGGTGCTGATGGAGGCGAGGTTGTCGGTGGCTGGGTTGATGCCGATCATGGCGTCGCCGTTGCCATACAGCAGGCCGTCGAGAATGCTGGCGGCGATGCCGGCCGGCTCGTCGGTCGGGTGATTGGGTTGCAGGCGGGTGGACATGCGCCCGCGCAGGCCAACGGTATTGCGAAAACGGCTGACTACGCGGATTTTTTGCGCGACCAACACCAAGTCTTGCACGCGCATTAACTTGGACACCGCCGCGGCCATCTCTGGAGTGAGGCCGGGGGCGAGGGCGCGCAAGCTGGTCTCATCGGCTAAATCGCTAAGCAGCCAGTCACGCAGGCCGCCGACGGTCAGATGGCTGACTACAGCGAAGGCTGCCGCGTCGTGGCTGTCGATAATCAGCCGGGTGACTTCGTCCTCCTCGTAGGGGATCAGTGCCTCATCGAGAAAATGCTTGAGCGGAATATTGGCCAGCGCCATCTGCGCGGCCACTCGCTCGCCGGCGTTGCTGGCGGCGACACCGGCCAGATAGTCGCCGGAGCGCGCCGGGCTGGCTTTGGCCAGAACGTCTTTGAGGCTGTCGAAGTGGAAAGTTTCCACCCCAACCGAATGGGTAAAACGGGCCATGGGGTTACTCCTGATACGGCTCGTTAGCGGGTATAAAAACGCTGTGTCGATTAGCTGTTGAGGATAGCGCCCTAGGGCGCCGGCAGGTGATGGCTGAGGTGGTAGGCAGCAATGTCGGGTTACGCTGCGCTAACCCGACCTACGCGGTTGGCATTGTTACTGAGTTACGCTGCTACACGGCTAACCTAGGGCGCTGTAGGAGCCAGCTTGCTGGCGATCCGCGCCGCGCAAGAGCATCGCCAGCACGCTGGCTCCTACAGCCGTTACACCCTGATGTCGGTCAAACCACTGTTTCGACCCCGCTCAACATCGCATCCGCCGGAGCGGCGTCGCGGTGGTGGCCGGTCAGCAGGAAGTAGGTAAAACCCACGGCCATAAAGCCGAGAAACACCAGGCTGATCATGGCATTAAACCAAACCATCGCCACCAAACACACCACGGCCAATGCCAAGGCAATGCCCGGCACAATCGGGTAGCCCGGTGCGCGGAAACTGCGCTCCATGTTGGGTTCGCTTTGGCGTAGTTTGAACAGGCTAAGCATGCTCATGATGTACATCACGATGGCGCCGAACACCGCCATGGTGATCATCGCGGCGGTCAGGCCCATGCCCTGCAGATTGATCAAGCTGTCGCTGTAGATGGCCGCGATGCCGATCACGCCGCCGGCCAGAATCGCCCGATGTGGGG
>JBILAR010000018.1:0-38222 GCA_044354115.1 Pseudomonas sp.
TCCAAGCGGCCATCAGCAGCGGGAAGTTCCACGGGATAATCTGCCCGACCACGCCCAGCGGTTCATGGATGTGATAAGCCACGGTGTTGCCATCGATCTCTGCGGCACTGCCTTCTTGGGCGCGCAGGCAGCCGGCAAAGTAGCGAAAGTGATCGGCGGCCAGCGGAATGTCGGCGTTCAGGGTTTCCCGTACCGCCTTGCCGTTGTCCCAGGTTTCGGTGATGGCCAGTAGCTCTAGGTTGGCCTCGATGCGGTCGGCAATTTTCAGCAGCACTCCGGAGCGCGCCTGCACCGAGGTCTGGCCCCAGGCATCGGCGGCGGCGTGGGCGGCGTCCAGAGCCTTGTCGATATCTTCGGCCGTGGAGCGCGGGAATTCGGCAATCGGCTGGCCATTTACTGGCGAGCTGTTAGTGAAATACTGGCCTTTGACCGGCGCGACAAACTCGCCGCCGATGTAGTTGCCGTAACGAGCCTTGAAGGAAACGAGGGCGCCTTCGGTACCTGGATGGGCATAACGCATGCTGAGAATCTCCTGATTTTGCTGTTGTTGTATTTGTGCAGGGATGTGCGCTCTGTGGCGCTGGGTAAGCACAGAGCAAGGCTTGGGCCAAGGTTGCAAGACGGCTGATATAGAGCGTTGCTGACGATTCGCCCTGTGCGTGCATTGAGGTGTTTGTATCGACCTCGATACGTGCAGGGTGACAAATTGTCACAGGTCGGAGCGGGGCGATGACCGGCCAGTCAGCTGCGCATTGCAAAGCCCTAAAGGCTGGGTAATGCTGGCGGGTATTGATCGCCTTAAAGGCGGCAAAGCCCAAGGCGGAGAACAATAACAATGCCGGCGCATCATCTTAGTCAGCACACCCAACAGGTGCTCACCCTCGGGCAGGGCATCGCGCAATCGGCCGGGCCGGCGGCGGACGCTTCGATTGCCCGTTCATGGCTGCGTTGTTTGCAGGAGCATCAACTCGATCCGGCCCACAGCCGGCAGCCAACCGTGCTCGAGCATGGCCGGGTGCTGGAGTCGTGTGAGCGTTTGCAGCAGGTGCTGGACATCGCCAGTGCTGAAATGAGCAACCTGCACCAACAACTGAGCGGCTCCGGCCATGCGGTGCTGCTCACCGATGCCCACGGGATAATCCTCAACAGCATTACCAGCGGCGCCGAGCGCAAAACCTTCGAGCGCGCCGGCCTGTGGTTGGGCGCCGATTGGAGTGAGGCCTGCGAGGGTACCAATGGCATCGGTACCTGCGTGGTTGAGCGGCAAGCCTTGACCATCCACCGCGATGAGCACTTTCGCGGCCGGCACACCGGCTTAACCTGTTCGGCCAGCCCGGTGTTTGATGCTCAAGGCGAGCTGTTGGCAGTGCTGGATGTGTCTTCGACGCGCCAAGACATGTCGCGCCAGAGCCAATTTCACACCATGAGTTTGGTCAACCTGTCGGCCAAGATGATCGAGAGTTGTTACTTCTTACGGCGCTTCGAGGGCCAATGGTTACTGCGTTTCCATCTGCAGGCCGAATACGTTGGTTTGTTCAGCGAGGGCTTGCTGGCCTTTGACGGCGAGGGGCGGATCAGCGCGGTCAATCAGAGCGCCATGAACCTGCTGGGGCTGACTCGCTCGGCGTTGCTCGGGCAGCCAGTGGAGCGTTTTTTTGATTGCCGTCTGGATGATTTGCTCGGCCGCGCCAATCCGCAACCCAGTGCCAGTTGGCCGCTGCGTACGCATAACGGTCGGGCCTTGTTTGCCATGTTGCGCGGCGTGGTCCGCAGCCCGGTAACCTTGCCGGCTGCGCTGCCGACCGGCAACCTGCTGAATAGCTCGATTTGCTTAGTCGATGAAGCCTTGCAAGTCGATTTTCGTCGCGCCGTGCGGGTGTTCGAGCGTGACGTGCCGCTGCTGCTGAATGGCGAAACCGGTTGTGGCAAAGAGGCCTTCGCCAAGGCCGTGCATGAAGGCAGTTCGCGGGCCGGCAAAGCCTTTGTGGCGCTCAATTGCGCGGCCATCCCGGAGAATCTGATCGAGAGCGAGCTGTTCGGCTATCGCGGCGGCAGCTTTACCGGCGCGCGCAAAGACGGCATGCGCGGCAAGTTGCAGCAGGCCGATGGCGGCACCTTGTTTTTGGATGAGATCGGCGACATGCCGCTGGCACTGCAAACCCGTTTACTGCGCGTGCTGGAAGACCGCTTGGTGGTGCCGATTGGCGGCGAGCCGCAGGCCATCGATGTGCGCATCATCAGCGCTACCCACCGCGCGCTGGATGAGCGAGTCGCGGCCGGCAGCTTTCGCGAAGACTTGTTTTATCGCCTGAATGGCCTGGTGATCGACCTGCCCGCCTTGCGCCAGCGCAGCGATCGCGCGCAATTGCTTGAGCATTTGCTGGCGCAAGAGGCCGCCGGTCAGACGCTGGTGCTGGAACCCGCAGCCCGGCAAGCACTGCTCGATTACCACTGGCCGGGCAATGTGCGGCAATTGCGCAATGTACTGCGCACCCAGGCCGCACTCTGTGAAGACGGTTGTATCCGTTTGCGCGATTTGCCCGCGTCTATCCGCCAAGCCCCGCTTCACGCTCAGAGCTTGCCGGCGCCAGTGCCCAGCAGCGTCGCCGGGCCGCTGGATGATGCCGAGCGCAGTGCCTTGCTCGCCACCTTGCAGGCGCAGCGCTGGCACATGAGCCACGCCGCCGAACAACTGGGCATCAGCCGCAACACCCTGTACCGCAAGTTACGCAAACATGGCATCGAACGCAGCGAACCGGGTTGAGTCGCAGGTCGCAGCTATTACTGTAGGAGCGGCTTTAGCCGCGAAGCGCTGCTGGAAACCCCGCTGAGCCTAGGGTTGCGATGGCGGCCGAGCGGCCGCCATCGCGGCTAAAGCCGCTCCTACAGGTTGGTGCGTTTGCCAACGCACCGCGCCGTGCTGGCCCCGTATCAATGCCTGCGGTAACCTGCCGGGCTAGTTTCTGCGGGCTGCGCTGACCTTTGTTGAGGTCGCCTTTTTGGCCGCTTTTGAGGTAACCCATGCATATTCATATTCTCGGTATTTGCGGCACCTTTATGGGCTCGCTGGCGGTGTTGGCCAAAGAGTTGGGCCATAGAGTTACCGGCTGCGACGCCAATGTTTATCCGCCCATGAGCACTCAGTTAGAAGCTCAGGGCATCCAGTTGACCCAAGGCTATGACCCCGAGCAGTTCGAACCGGCGCCAGATTTAGTGGTAATCGGCAACGCCCTGTCGCGCGGTAATCCGGCGGTGGAATACGTGCTGAATAAGGGTCTGCCGTATGTTTCTGGCCCGCAGTGGTTGGCCGAGCATGTGCTGCAAGGTCGCTGGGTACTCGCGGTGGCCGGCACCCACGGCAAAACCACCACCAGCAGCATGCTCGCTTGGGTGTTGGAACATGCCGGCATGAGCCCGGGCTTTTTGATCGGCGGTGTACCGCACAACTTCGGCATCTCGGCGCGCTTGGGTGATACGCCGTTTTTTGTGATTGAAGCCGACGAGTACGACAGCGCCTTCTTCGACAAACGCAGCAAGTTTGTTCACTACCACCCGCGCACCGCGATTTTGAATAATCTGGAGTTCGATCACGCCGACATTTTCCCGGATTTAGCCGCTATCGAGCGGCAATTCCATCACTTGGTGCGCACCATTCCCAGTGAAGGCTTGATCATCTATCCGCAAGCCGAAGCGGCCTTGCAGCGGGTCATCGAGATGGGTTGCTGGACGCCGCTGGCCACCACAGGTGACGGCGGTCAATGGCAGGCCAAGTTGCTCAGCGACGACGGCTCACGTTTTGAGGTGTGGTTTGCCGGCGCCTTGCAGGGCGTGGTCGACTGGTCGTTAACCGGCCAGCACAACGTCGCCAATGCCTTGGTTTGCCTAGCCGCGGCGCGGCATGTGGGCGTGGTGCCCGAGTTGGGCATCGCCGGGTTGAGCAGCTTTAAAAACGTTAAACGGCGGATGGACAAGGTCGCCGAAGTGGCGGGGGTGACCATCTATGATGACTTTGCCCACCACCCGACGGCGATCGCCACAACCCTCGATGGCCTGCGTAAAAACATCGGCGCGGCGCAACTGATTGCCATCATCGAGCCGCGCTCCAACTCGATGAAGCTCGGTGCCCATCGCGATGGTTTGCCGGAATCTGTCGCGCAAGCCGATCAGGTGTTCTGGTACGCCCCGGCCAACTTGGGCTGGGACTTAGCCGCCACGGTCGCTAGCAGCACGGTGCCGACTCAGGTGTGCGATTCGCTGGAGCAAATTATCGCCGGGGTGAAAGCCCTGGCCGCGCCCGGCACCCAAGTGGTGGTGATGAGCAACGGCGGCTTCGGTGGCTTGCACGGCAAGCTGGCCGAGGCGCTAGCGCAATAGACAGTGGAAATTCGCGCTCAAAGCGTCGTGAGCGCAGTTTAGGTAAGGCGAAAGCCTGCGAGAAAGCGGAGTTTACAGCTGTAAATGAGCATTTCGAGCTGGCTTTCAACGCAGCATAAGCAAGCGCAACAGCGTTGAGAGTGAATTTATGAGCGGTCCTGAACGTATTACCCTGGCCATGACCGGCGCGTCGGGCGCGCAATATGCCTTGCGCCTGCTCGACTGCTTGGTGCGCGAAGAGCGCGAGGTGCATTTTTTAATCTCCAAGGCCGCGCAGTTGGTGTTGGCCACCGAAACCGATGTGCGCTTACCGGCCAAGGCGCAGGCGATGCAGGCGTTCTTGACCGAGTACACCGGTGCCAGCGCCGGGCAAATTCGCGTCTACGGCAAAGAAGATTGGATGGCTCCAGCAGCCTCCGGCTCTGGCGCACCGACCGCCATGGTGGTGGTGCCGTGCTCGACTGGAGCCCTCTCGGCGATTGCCAGTGGCGCCTGCAATAACCTCATCGAGCGCGCCGCCGACGTGGCCATCAAGGAGCGTCGCCAGCTGATTCTGGTGCCGCGTGAGGCGCCGTATTCGAGCATTCATCTGGAAAATATGCTCAAGCTGTCGAATCTGGGCGTGACCATTTTGCCGGCCTCGCCGGGCTTTTATCACCAGCCGCAAACCATCGATGACCTGGTCGACTTTGTCGTCGCGCGCATCCTCAATTGCCTGAACATTCCACAAGACATGCTGCCGCGCTGGGGCGAGCATCATCACAGCAGCGGCGATGAATAAGCGGCTCGCACGGCTATTGGCCGGCTTGGCGCTGGCCTCGCTGCTGCACGGTTGCGCCAGCGTCAGCACCCTAAATGGGGCAAAAACGGACCTGCCGATTATTTACTCCGGCACCCGCTTAGATTGGTACGCCTTGCACGGCGGTTGCTGCCCCGAACCGCGCTACGGCAGCGTGGCGCCGAGCTATCCGGGCATCGATCTGCCCTTTAGCCTGCTGCTGGATACCCTAGTGCTGCCCTTTACCGTGGCGGCCGAGCTGGGTATTGGCGTTGGGGTGCGCGGCGGGCTTTAGTTGTGTGTCGGCCAAGCCTGCATCGCCGCCTCGGCCACCGCTAACAATTGCGCCTGGCTGGCGCCGTCGATGGCTTGCACCGACAGGCCCTGAATTACGGCGGCAAATAATCCGGCCAAGGCCGCGACATTGCAGTCTGGGCTGACGTCGCCGGCGCTAATACCCTGTTCGATTCGCTCGGCAAAAGCCTGCTGCGCGGCCAAGCGCATTGCTGAGGATAGCTGCGCGGCGCCTTGGTGTTCGCTGGCGCAGTGCAGCATGCCGCTGGCTAGCGGGCAGCCGAGGGGCGTCGCGCTGGCGCTAAAGTTGCGTGCGGCGGCGTGCAAAGTTTCTCGTAACGCCTCGCGCGCCGTGCCGGCAGTCGTTAACGGCTGACTCAGCAAAGCGCCATATTGCTTGGCATACAGCTCTAGGGCTTCAGCATACAGCTGCTCCTTTGCGCCAAAGGCGGCGTACAAACTCGGTGCATTGACCGCCATTGCCGCGCTCAGTTGGGCAATCGAGGTGCCCTCATAACCGTGCTGCCAAAACAACAACAGCGCCGCGTGCAATGCGCTATCGCGATCAAAATTGCGTGGACGACCGCGGCCGCGTTTCTGTTCTATTTCCATAGTGATCGATAAATAACTCTTGACGAGCGGGTTTAGGTCTCGGCTATTCTATAGTGACTACTAATTAAATAGAAGATGTGAGCATGTCGGCGATCATTAAGGCGTATCAATTAAATCAGGCAGGCGCAGCCATTGAACTCCGCGCGGTGATGTTGGCCGCGCCAGTGCCGGGGCCGCAGCAGGTGTTGGTGCAGGTGGTGGCGGCCAGCCTGAACTACCGCGATCTATTAACTCTGCGCGGGCAAAACGGCGACTTTGCCGACCAGTTGGTGCCGCTTTCCGATGCGGCCGGTATCGTCTGCGCTGTGGGTTCGGCGGTCACCCGCTGGCAAGTCGGCGACCGGGTGATGTCGAGTTTCTTTCGCGATTGGCACAGCGGGCCATTCAAACAGAGCTATCTGGGCGCGGCTTTAGGCGGTGGACAAACTCCGGGAGTGCTGGCTGAACAGGTGGTGTTTGAGCAGCACGCCTTGGTGGCGGTGCCGGCGCACCTGTCGTTGGCCGAGGCGGCGACTTTGCCGTGCGCCGGGTTAACCGCCTGGAATGGTCTGTTTACCCGCGGCCAACTGCGCGCCGGTGAGACCGTGCTGGTGCAGGGTACGGGCGGCGTGGCGCTGTTCGCCTTGCAGTTGGCCGTGGCGCAAGGAGCGCGGGTGATAGTGACTTCAAGCTCAGATGCCAAGTTGCAGCGGGCCAAAGCTTTGGGCGCCTGGCAGACTATCAATTACCGCACGCACCCGAACTGGCATGAACTGGCGCGCGAGCTAACCGGCGGCGAGGGGGTGGATCATGTGCTGGAATTGGGCGGTCTAGAGACGTTTGAACGCTCAATCGCCGCCTTAGCTGCCGGTGGGCGGATTGCCCAAATTGGCGTACTCAGTGGCTTTGGTGCGAGCCCAAATGTGCAGTCGATACTCTTTATGAATGCCAGCATCAACGGTGTGTGCGTCGGCTCTGCCGAGCAATTAAGCGCCTTGGCAGCCTTTATGAGTACGCATCAGCTCAAGCCGATTATCGATCGCGAGTTTAGCTTTGCCGAGGTGCCGCAAGCGTTTGCCTATTTGGCCGCTGCTGAGCATTTTGGCAAGGTGCTGATTCGTCTCGATCAGGCCTAGGCCCGCCCGGCGTTAAACCGCCCAGCCGCAGGAAACCCAAGTCATTGGCCGTGGGCCTTGCAGGTAGCGGCTTTCTATCTGCTCGATATGAAAGCCGCTGGCGCGCAGCAATGCGGGGATGTCGCGGTTTAAATGACAGCCGCCGGCCAGCGGCTTCCAGATCGGCGTGAGGCGATTTTGCCAGCGCACTACCGGCAAGTCAGGGGCCAGGCCATGCTCGCTAAACAGCAGCTTGCCGCCGGGTTTTAGCACTCGGCGCATTTCTTTGAGTGCCGCGTGAGCGTCAGGGATGGTGCACAGGGTGAAGGTACAGACGATGCTGTCAAAGCTGGCGTCGGCGGCTCGAATTTGCCCCAGCTCTAAGGCGATCATCTCGACGGGAATGCTGATCTGCGCGGCGCGTTGCTGGGCGAGCTTTTGCATCTCGGCTGAGGGGTCTACGCCTACAATGGCGCTGACTTTGGCTGGGTCGTAAAAACTCAGATTCAGGCCGCTGCCGATGCCGATTTCCAGTACCCGACCCTCGGCTAATGGAACCACCTGCGCCCGGGTTTTCATCACCGCGCCCATGCCGCAGGCGATGTCGATCAGGTGCGGCAGGATGTGCCGGTCGTACCAATTCATCAGCGGCTTAACGTCCCAGATGGCGCAACTGCGCCGATTCGATAATGCGCATGCCGTCTTGCTCTTCCAGCGCTAAACGCCAGAGGGCGCGCGCTAGGGTGCAGGCTTGGATGCCGCGGTATTTGCCCGGAATCCAACGCGCCCAAGGCGCCATCAGGCGTTCGCCGAGGCGAAATTCGCGGCGCTCGCCGAGCAATAACGAGGGGCGGGCGATGGTCAGTTGTGGCCAGTTTTGTGCCTGCAGCGCTGCTTCCATTTCACCCTTGACCCTGTTGTAGAACACGCTGGATTGGGCGTCGGCGCCGAGGGCGCTGATCACGACTAAATGCCGGGCGCCGAGGGCGCGGGCGCGTTCGGCAAAGGCCAGCACCAAGTCATAATCGACGGCGCGAAAGGCCGCTTGCGAGCCGGCTTGCTTGATCGTGGTGCCCAAACAACAAAAGGCCGTGTCGAAATTACCGCTCAGTTGTGGCAGCACGCTGGCGAGCTCGCCGATTGGGTTGAGCAGGTGCGGATGGCCGGCCAGCGGGCGGCGGCTGGGTGCTAATACTTGCGCCACGGTCGGCTCGTTGAGCAGCCGATCGAGCAGGTGTTCGCCGGTCAAACCCGTCGCTCCAGCGAGCAAAATACGTTGTGGGGTTAGGTACATGGGCGATGCTCCGGGGTTATTGGGCTGCTGTGCTGGCGTTGCTGGTGCTGGTTCTGCTAAGGGCTTGTGCTGCTTGATTGTGACGCAGCTTCTGCCATTGCGCGAGCACGCCTTTGGGGGCCCATATTTGTGGCTCTGAGGCTTGGAAATCGCCGGCTTTTTCCCGCTCGGCGACCTTGTTTTTAGCTAGTTCAAAGGCTCGTTGCAGGTCGTCGGTTTCGTTCAGTGCTTCACTCAGCAGGGCGCGGCCGAAGTAGGTGAAGTCGGCTTCATCTGAGCAGCCAAAAGACACCCGGTCGGCTCGGGCGGCGGTCATCACTAAGGTTTTTTGGTCTTGCAGTGGCGGGATAAAACCGCCGGCGTAACAGGCGGCAATCACCACTACCTTGTTGCGATCTTTCAGCGGGCGCAGCAGTTCGGCCAGTTCATGCTTGGACAGGTCGCTCAGTTGCAGGCGCGGTTGGTTGAGTGACAGTTGATGGTCGTGCGAGCCATGGCTGGTGAGGTAGATAAACACCAGGTCTTCTTTGCCGCTGCGCTCGCTGAGGGTTTGCACCGCACGGCGCAGGTTTTCCCGGGTGGCCAGCGGCCGGTCGGTTAAGTGCTCGCGGTGGTTGATCAGGCTGATCTGCCCGTGGGCGGCAAAGCGCTCGCGCAGCAGCTTATTGGCGTAATCGGCCTCGCGCAGAAACACCCCCTGCGAGCCGTCGCCGGCCAGCGTCAGGCTATACAGTTCGATGGCTGGCGTGGACGCCGGGATGGCGGCCAAAGCCTGTTCAAGCAGTTGCCCTTGGGCCAGCAATCCCAGCTCCAGCGGATCGCTAATACGCTGCGCCTGCGCATCACGCACCCGGCGACCGTGCTGCCATTGGCCGGCGCTGATGCTGCCGTCGGCTTGGGTCAGTTGGCCAAGGCCGTGATAGTCGTCATCGGCGAATGCGCCGCTGTAACGGCTGCCGTCCGCCAGTTGCAACTGGCCTTGGCCGTGGAAGCGCCAATTGCGCAGTTGCCCTTGATAGTGACGGCCATCGGCGCCGATAAATTCGCCGCTGCCGGTGAGCGCGCCGCGTTTGAACTGGCCGAGCCAGACATCGCCCTCGCTGCTGGTATAACGGCCCTTGCCGGCAAAACTGTCGCCTTTAAAACCGCCCACGTATTGCTCGCCATCGGCGCCGTTGTAGCTGCCTTCGCCTTCGAGCTGGCCGTGCTTGAAGGTGCCGCTTAGCAGATTGCCGTCGGCATCTTTACGCACACCTTGGCCGTGAGGTTCGCCCTGCTTGAACTGACCTTGGTGGCTAGCGCCGTCGGCTAGCTCAAGGTGGCCTAGGCCGTGATATTGATCGGCTTTAAACTCGCCGCGATAGCTCAGTTTGCCTTGTTGATAATGGCCTTCGCCGTCCATCTGGCCGAGTTTGAAATGACCCTGATAGACGCTGCCGTCGCTGCGACTGAGGCGGCCTTGGCCGTCGAATTCGCCTAGGCGAAACTCGCCCACATAGTGTTCGCCGTGGCCTCCTTGCCATTCACCGGTACCTTGCGCTTGGCCGTCCTGGAACTGTCCGGCGTACCAGCTGCCATTGCGGTAATCCACCCGGCCGGGGCCTTGCAGTAGGCCGTTAACGATCTCGCCGCGATAGCGTCCGCCGTCGGGCAGGGTGGCATTGGCCGGGGTTAACGGCTCGCCCTGACCGCACGCAGTCAGCAGCAAGGCAAGGCACAGCGGGGCGAGTGGCGCGCGCATCAAAGACTTCCGAGTCGAGTAGGCAGTAGCTGCAGTATGGCGTAAAGCCGTGCGGGTGCCTGGGTAGTTGTTGGCGTTTTAAACGCTACTGATGGTGGCGCGCAGCGGCTAGGCGGGCATTCTGGCAGACGCTGCCAGGCTTTATTCGCCGGTTGCTCTGCAGGGTGTAACACCTTGTTTGTTGGCGCTTTAAACGCCAACGGGGCGCTCAAGGCGCCCCGTTGTAACTTGCGTTGTATCGTTGTGTTAATGCGCCGTTGGACAGTGGTGCAGCGCTTTAAACAAAGTAGAGGGTCAGTTGTTCGGCGATGTAAGCCGGTTTGTCACTGCCTTCAATTTCCAGCACGGCTTGGGCTTTGAGCAGCCATTGGCCGGGTTTTTTCTCGCTGGCGTCGAGCAGGGTCAGGACCAAGCGCACGTTGGAATTGACTTTTACCGGTTGAATAAAGCGCACGCTGTCGAGGCCGTAGTTGACCGCCATCTTTAAGCCCTGTGGCATCAGCATGATGCCTTCCATCAGCTTGGGTGCTAACGACAACGACAAAA
The DNA here is from genome assembly GCA_044354115.1 of Pseudomonas sp. Taxonomy (GTDB): domain Bacteria; phylum Pseudomonadota; class Gammaproteobacteria; order Pseudomonadales; family Pseudomonadaceae; genus Aquipseudomonas. Next base: position 10,734 of record JBILAR010000018.1, read on the forward strand.
AGCCGTGGGCGATGGTGCCGCCGAATGGGGTGAGCTTGGCTTTTTCCGGGTCTACGTGAATGAACTGATGATCGCCGGTGCACTCGGCAAACTGGTTGATGCGCTCTTGGTCGATGTTCAGCCAGGCGGAGCGGCCGAGTTCTTTGCCGATATAGTCTTTGAGTTCTGCTACGGGTACGAGAGACATAAATTATCCTTAATTAAACGGGTGTTTTTGTTTTTAGGGGGTGCTGCTCCAAGGCTCTAGAACATCATGCACAGCGCATTTGGTCAACCCGTGATAAGCGTTGGCGAGACTAAGTTATAGCGGATATGCACGCGGGCCTATAATGGCGGCGCGATCCTTGTGGAGACGGTTATGTTGTTACGTGGTCTGACCTGGCTGGTGCTGTTGCAATTGTGCGGCACGGCCTTGAATAGCTGGTTTTTGCCGATGTTGCCGGGGCCTATCATCGGCATGTTGCTGCTGTTTGGCTGTTTACTGCTGCGCGGTGAAGTCGGTGAGCCCTTGTCGGTGGCGGCCACCGGCTTGCTGCGTTATCTGCCGCTGTTGTTGGTGCCGGCGGCGGTGGGCGTGATGGTTTATATGCAAGCATTGGCGGCTGATTTTTGGGCGATTATTGGTGCGTTGTCGCTGTCGCTATTGCTGTCGCTGGCCTTTGCCGGCTGGTTGATGCAAAAGCTTATCGAGCGCCAAGCGCGCCGCGGCGGTGAGTCATGATGGCTGCTTGGCAGGCAGTGATTCATCACCCGTTGTTTGGCGTTGGACTTACCTTGGCCGCCTATCAGCTGGCGTTAGCGGCCTATGAGAAAACCCGTTGGGTGTTCTTACAACCAGTATTGCTGTCGATGCTGGCGGTGATAGCGGTATTGCTGGCCTGCGGTTTGAGTTATGCCGAGTATCAGCACAGCACGCAATTGCTGATCGTCCTGCTCGGCCCGGCCACAGTGGCGTTGGCGGTGCCGTTGTATGTGAATTTACGGCGGATTCGTCAATTATTTTGGCCAACCCTGCTGACGCTGCTGTTCGCTGGCGTGCTGGCCACCGCGTTGGGGGTGTTGCTGGCGTGGTTGTTTGGCGCCGAGCGGATGATGTTAATGACCATCGCCCCCAAGTCGGTGACTTCGCCGATTGCCATGTTGGTGGCAGAGCAAATTGGCGGCGTGGCGGCGCTGGCGGCGGTGTTTGTGCTGATTACCGGGGTGCTGGGCGGCATGTGCGGGCCGGAATTGTTACGCCTGATTGGCGTGCGTCACCCTGCTGCGGTGGGCATGGCCTTGGGCTTGACGGCGCACGCGGTGGGCACGGCGCGGGCGCTGCAAGAGGATGAAGAAAGCGGTGCCTTTGCTGCGCTGGCCATGAGCTTAATGGGCGTGGCCACGGCGGTATTCTTGCCGTTGCTGGTGTCAGTGTTGGCTTAAGTCGTTGCTATTGGCTTAGGTTACGGGTGTAGGTGCTGGGTTAATGGAGTGGGGTTATGCAGTTACCGTTATTGCCATTGGATAACGTGTTGTTTCCCGGTTGTCCGCTGGATTTACAACTGTTCGAGCCGCGTTATTTGAGCATGCTCAGTCGTTGCCTGAAGCAAGGCACGGGTTTTGGCGTGGTGGCGATTCTTGAGGGGCATGAGGTGGGCGCGGCCCCGGCACGCTTTGCCGATATTGGCTGCGAGGCGCGGATTATCGACTGGCAGCAGCGGCCCAACGGCATGCTCGGGATTCGTGTCGAAGGCGCACGGCGTTTTCGTGTTGAGCAAGCGCAGGTGCAGCCTGACCAACTGACGGTGGCTAGCGTTAGCTGGCTGCCTGAACCCGTCGAGTTGGCGCTGGATGCCAGCCAAGACGATCTGCAAGCCTTGCTGCTGGCCTTGGCTGGGCATCCGCGGATTACCGCCATGGGGCTGGATGGCGTGGTGAGTGGGCAGTGGCAGTTGGCCAATCAGCTGGGCTATTTACTGCCGTTTAGCCTAGCGCAAAAGCTTGAGTTGCTCGGCGTGAATGAGCCGCACACGAGCCTGCAGTTGATCCAGCGTTGGCTCGCGCAGTTGCAGGGCGAAATGTTCGCTTAGTAACGGTAATGCAACATGGCGGCCGGTAAAGCGCTGCTGGCAAAGGCGGTAAATAACAGCGCGCTGAGGGGGATGATTAGCCACCACACTGGCTTGGCAATCTCGCCGAGGCGCTGGCGGCGCTCACTCAGACCTAAACAGAGCGCGCAGACCGTGCTGGCCAGTAAGGCCCCCGCGAGTATGTCGGTGGGCCAGTGCACGCCCAGATACACCCGCGATAAGGCAATGGCGCTGGCGGGTAGGCTGGCGATCAGCATCCAGGTTAATTGCCAGCGTGGCGGTTGCCCGCGCCCGGCCAGCACCCCGAGCACTAGGCAATAGGCAAACGCCGCCGAGCTATGGCCGCTGGGTAGGCTGTAGCTGTGTAGGGGTTCGAGTAATACGTCTGGGCGAACTCGCGCCAGTAGGTGCTTTAGGCCGGTATTGGCCAGCGCGGTGCCGAGCAGGGTGGCGCAGGCGAACAGCGCCGCGTGCCATTTGCGCATCAGCATTAACAGCACGCCCAGCAGCACGGCGGCCGCCAGTTGTGTTTGCCAGTCACCGAGCTTGGTCAGTACCACCATCAGGCCGTCCATGCTTGGGCTGCGTTGGGCTTGTAGCAAGCTCATCAGGCCCTGATCGAAGTCGCTGAAATGGCGCCACGTCAGGAGTAGGGCGAGTAGGCAGACGCTGCCGAGCCCGCCAATAAAGGCGGCGGCGCGCGGTTGCTGGCGCAGGCACAGGTGCATGCTGAGCAGGATAAACGCCGCCAAGGGCGCGGCGATGATCCCCGCTTGGGTCCAAAAGTGTTCGCTCAGCGGCAGGCGCAGCGCCGCGCCGGTGGCCCAGCCGGGCACTAAATAAGCCACTGACCAGCCGAGACCGGCCAGTAGGCTGACCCCGGCGAAGCGCGGCACGGGCATTTTTAGCATGCCGGCGACCATTGGCAAAAACGGCCGTAACGGGCCAATGAAGCGCCCGACTAATAAGCTGCTAACGCCGAAGCGCTGCATGTAATTTTCGGCTCTGCCCAACCATTCTGGGTGGCTGCGCAGCAATGGCAGGCGCCGGATGCCCTGCTGGAAGTGCCGGCCAAACGCATATGAGAGTGCATCGCCGAGCAAGCCGCCGCTGTAGGCTAGAAGCAATGTTTCGCCTAGGCCAAGAATGCCGCTACCGGCCAGTACGGCCACGCCAAACAGTAAAATAGTGCCAGGAACTAAAATGCCGACCAAGGCCAAGCACTCGCCGCAGGCCAGTAAAAAAACCGCCAGCCCAAGCCATTCAGGATTAGCGCCGAGCCAACTGTTGAGATTGTCGAACCAGTGCAACATGCTGAATATTCTCGCGGTGCTGGGTAGATAAAGGCTGTCAGCTTAGGCCGTAGGCAGCGCTTGCGACCAACTAAGGGTGGGTTCACCGCTTGCGGGTTGGCGTCGGCGGGTGGCGCGGCATAGTCTGGCGGCCAGCATAACAATAAGAGTCTGAATCATGGCTGAACGCGCGCGTACCAGCAGTGCCCATATTTCGCCGAGTGCGCATTACACCGGTTATGTCTGGTATCGCCATCGGCTCGCCGAGCCGGCTTTTGTCAGCGACTTTGGTCGCTGGGTGCATGCGCTGCTCAGGCCTATTACTTGGGGCGCACGCGTCGGCTTTGGCATCGATTTAGAAAACCTGTTACTGCAGCGTCATCTATTAATAGATGCACGCTTAACCGATGCGATTGAGCGTGGCGGTGTCACTCAGGTGGTCGAAATTGCCTGCGGATTATCGCCCCGCGGCCGAAGGTTTACCGCACGCTACCCAGCCCTGCGCTATATCGAGGCCGATCTGTCGGTGATGGCGGCGCGCAAGCGTTTGCTGTTGCAGAGTCAGGGTTGGCTAACGGCGCAGCATCAGGTCAAGGCGGTGGATATTCTCGCCAGTGCCGGCGCCGATAGCTTGGCAAATTTGTTTGCCGGGCTGGATCACAGTCAGCCAGTGCTGGTGATTACCGAAGGGCTGGTGAATTACTTTGAACTGCCGGTGATTGAGGATTTTTGGGCGCGCTTGGCGCTGCAGCTCAAAGGGTTCCCGCAGGGCACTTATTTGACCGAGCTGTATCCCGACCTGCACGAGCATCCGCGTTATCGTCAGTTGCGTTGGGGTGTGCAGTTGGTGGGGCGGTTGACCCGTGGTAGCTATCCGCTGCATTACCGTAACTCGGCTGAAATCGTTGCCGGTTTTACTCGCTGCGGTTTTAGCACCGCCACCGTGCTCGACCCCGACCAGCACGCGCAGGCCTTGGGTTTGCCGCTGCCACAGGTGCCCGGCTTGGTGCGGGTGATAGAGGCGCGCTGCTAGCGATTTTCCCGCTTAGGCGCAGGCGGCGCTGGGCATTGGCAGTGGCCGCAGTAATTCTGCCAGTGCGTCGCTGGCGCTGGCGTCGCTATGCACAAAGACAAAGGCCATCCCGTGAGCGTCATGCCGCAGCGGCAGTATGGCGTGCGCGCCGTGCGCGCCGAAACGTAGCTGCCAGCCGCGGGCGTTGCTGGTCGGCAGATTGCCTTGCAGTAAACCACCGAAAAATCCCAGTTCGGCGACCTTTACCGGCCACTCACCCACCTCGGCATGCCAAAGGCTGGCGTGGGTCATAAATGCCGCTGCGCGGGGTTCGTGGCGTTTGTTCAGCTGGCTCAGCTGATGGCGCGCTAGACGTGTGGCGCCTGTGCTGGCGAATGGCAAGGTATCGCCGCGCAAAAATGGCAGATACAGCCGTGCGCAGGCCTCGGGTTGTTCAAATTGGGCGAGGTGATCGGCGTGATGAATGATCGCGCAGTCGGCATTGGCGCAGGCCGCGGCAAAACGTGCGTGTTCCCACGGCTGAGTAAAGTGGTCGTGCTCACCGGCCAGCAGCAGGGTTGGGCAACTCGGGTAGCGCGCGAAGCCGCTAAAATTCAACAGCCGCTGGGTGTTTTGCTGATAGCGCTCAATCTCTGCCGGATTTAGCCGTTGCATCTGCCGTAGCAGGGCTTTGCGAAAAGCCGGCGAAACTCCAGTGTCGTGTTGTTGCAGCGGGTTCAGTAGGCCGGTCAGGGCGGCTTGGCCAAAGGCTGCGCCACGGCCTTCGGCGAGCAAGTGCAAGCCCTCTTGCAGTAACTCGCGTGCGCCTTGGCGGGCCAGTGCGGTGATGCCCGACAGCAGTAAACGTGCGCAATGTTGTGGATGGCGCGCGGCAAATAACGCGGCCAGGGCTGAGCCGTAAGACAGGCCAATCGGCATCAGTGGCGGTAGCTGCAATTGCTCGGCAAAGGCGGCAATCAGATCGGCCAGCTGCGCCAATGACAGCTCGGGTGCTAGTTGCAGGTTGCTGCCCTGGCTAGGTAGATCGAGCAAAATCACCGGATGCTCGGCGAGTAACTGCGGAATATCTGCGGCAAACGAGCGAAAGCTTTGGAACGCCCCGCCGAGCAATAGTACCGGGCTGCGCGGGTCGTCTTGAGTTTGGCTAAAGGCCAAATACTGCAGGCGCCATGGGCCGATTTCGACAAGCTCGGGGCTGCCGGCCAGTGCGGTAGGGCTGTAATCAGTGGAATAGCGCATGGCGAGTGCTCCGGCGGTGATCCGCCTCTTGTGCTTCGCGCTCGGCAGGTACTGCGGCGCTGGGTCATGCTGGCAAGGTAAACATTTGCCCGGTTTTTGTTTACCTATCCTTTGAATGGCTGGGCTGGGTCGGCCTTGGCTGGGTGTCACCGTTTCCTCTGTGGCCCCGTGCTGCGGCGCTTTGCCGGGCGCGCGAGGATGCAGCGGGCGGCAATGTTTACCATCTGCCCGACGCTGCTGGGCTTGCGGCGGCGCGGCAGCTATAATCAGCGGCTTTACTTCCTTTTGATCAAGCAGACCATGACTGAGTCAGTGCTCGACTACATGACCCGCCTGGGTCGCGCCGCCCGCGCCGCTTCGCGTTTGATCGCCCACGCCAGCACCGGGCAAAAAAATCGCGCCTTGTTGGCCGCCGCGCAGGCCCTCGATGACGCCCGCGCCGAGCTGGCTGCAGCCAATGAGTTGGACCTTGCTGCTGGCCGCGCCAGTGGTTTAGAGCCAGCGTTACTGGAACGCTTAGAGCTAACCCCGGCGCGTATCGACGGGATGATCGTCGGCTTGCGCCAAGTCGCGGCACTGCCGGACCCGGTCGGTGCCATTCGCGACATGAGTTATCGCCCGTCCGGCATTCAGGTCGGCAAGATGCGCGTGCCCCTTGGGGTGATAGGTATCATTTATGAGTCGCGCCCGAACGTGACCATCGATGCCGCCAGCCTGTGCTTGAAATCCGGCAACGCGACTATTTTGCGCGGCGGCTCGGAAGCCATTCATTCCAATCGCGCCATTGCCCTGTGCATTCAGCGCGGTTTAGCCGCTGCCGAGTTGCCCGCCGCTGCCGTGCAGGTGGTGGAAACCACCGATCGCGAGGCGGTTGGCGCGCTGATCAGCATGCCAGAATTCGTCGATGTGATAGTGCCGCGTGGCGGCAAAGGCCTGATCGAGCGTATCAGTCGGGATGCCCGGGTGCCGGTGATCAAGCATCTGGATGGCATCTGCCACGTGTATGTGGCGGCCCACGCCGATCTGCCTAAGGCGCAGCAAATTGCCTTCAATGCCAAGACCTACCGTTATGGTATTTGCGGCGCGATGGAGACCTTGCTGGTCGATCAAAGCGTGGCGGCCGAATTTTTGCCGGCCATGGCCGCCCAATTTCGCGCCAAGGGCGTGGAGCTGCGCGGTTGCGCCCGTACCTGTGCGCTAATCGAGGCGGTGCCGGCCACTGAAGACGATTGGCACACCGAGTATCTGGCGGCGATTCTGTCGATTCGCATCGTCGATGGGCTGGATCAAGCCATCGAGCACATCAATCATTACGGCTCGCATCACACCGATTCGATCGTCACCGAGCATCAGGGTCAGGCCCGGCGTTTTATCGCCGAGGTCGACTCCAGCTCGGTAATGCTCAATGCGCCGACCTGTTTTGCCGACGGTTTCGAGTATGGCTTGGGCGCGGAGATCGGCATTTCCACCGATAAATTGCATGCCCGTGGCCCGGTTGGCCTAGAGGGACTGACCTGCGAGAAATACGTGGTGATCGGTGACGGTCAGTTGCGTGGCTAAAAAAGTCGGTATCCTTGGCGGCACCTTTGACCCTATTCATATTGGTCACTTACGCGGCGCCATCGAAGTTGCCGAGTTACTGGGCTTGGATGAGTTGCGTTTAATCCCCAGTGCGCGGCCACCGCATCGTAGTACGCCGAGTGTTGCGGCGCCGCAGCGGTTGGCTATGGTTGAGTTGGCGGTGGCTGATTCGCCGCCGTTGCTGGCCGATGGCCGAGAGTTACAGCGTTTGCAGCCGTCTTACAGTATCGACACCTTGGAGTCGTTACGCAGTGAGCTGGCGGCGGACGATCAAGTGTTTTTGCTGCTGGGTTGGGATGCCTTTGCCGGCTTGCCGAGTTGGCAGCGTTGGCAGCAGTTGTTAAGTCATTGCCATTTTGTGGTGCTGCAGCGGCCGGATGCCGCTACACCCTTAGTGCCCGAGTTGCTGGCCTTGTTGGCTGCCCAGCAGGTCGCGGACGTCACGGCCCTGAGCGGGCCCGGCGGGCAAATCGTACTAATTCAGCAGACGCCGTTGGCGGTGTCCGCTAGCCACATTCGCCAGCTGCTCGGCAGCGGCAAGTCAGCACGCTTTTTAGTGCCTGATGCGGTACTGGCCTATATCCACGCGCACGGACTTTACCCTGCGTCGAACTGAACATGAGACAAGTGAGTTATCTATGAGCAAGCAAAAAAACCAACTGAGCAGCGACGAAATCGTCAAGCTGGCCGTCGCCGCCCTTGAAGACCTCAAGGCGCAAGACGTCCTCAGCATTAACGTGCGTGAGAAAACCAGCATCACCGACTACATGGTGATCGCCAGCGGCACCTCCAGCCGTCACGTTAAGTCGCTGGTCGACAACGTCCTGGAAAAAGTTAAAGAGCAGGGCGTGCGGCCACTGGGCAGCGAAGGTCTGGACAGCGGCGAGTGGGCCTTGCTCGACTTGGGCGATGTGGTAGTCCACGTGATGCAGCCAAGCACTCGCCAGTTCTACGACCTAGAGAAACTCTGGCAGGGCACCGAGCAAAGCCGTATGCAGCACAGCCACGAGCAGTTCATCGCCAGCGAACATAAGCCAGAACACGAATAAGCTCGCGTTATGCGCTTGCGCCTGATCGCCGTGGGTTCGCGGATGCCTAAATGGGTGGAAGACGGCTGGCAGGAATATGCCAAGCGTTTGCCGTCCGAATTGGCCCTCGAGCTGGTGGAGATTCCGCTCAATACCCGCGGCAAAAATGCCGACGTGGCCCGCCTGATTCGTCAGGAGGGCGATGCCATGCTGGCCAAGGTATTGCCGGGTGAGCGGGTGGTGACCCTCGAAGTTGAGGGTAAGCCTTGGAGTACCGAGCAGTTGGCGGCGGAGTTGGATCGCTGGCGCTTGGATGCACGCACCGTCAACTTGATGGTTGGTGGTCCCGAGGGCTTGGCTCCGCAAGTGTGTGCGCGCAGTGAACAGCGCTGGTCGTTGTCGCCTTTGACCTTGCCGCATCCACTGGTGCGGATCTTGATCGGTGAGCAGATTTATCGTGCTTGGACCGTCTTGTCCGGGCACCCGTATCACAAGTGATTACGACTGACTAAGAGTGCCGTCCTTGATAGCCGCCTGTTTGCCCTCACGCCAAATCCTTATCATCAATGATGGCGATTGACTAAGAATGCCGCAGCCGATCCGCCTTAAGGACCACGAACGAGACGCCCGCCTGGTACGCAAGCGGGTGGTGGTCGGTGCCGTGGCGATTGTTTTGTTGGTCGGCGTGCTGATTGCCCGGCTGTATTACCTGCAGGTAATACAGTACGAATATCACTCGACCCTGTCGGAAAACAATCGCGTGCATGTGCAGCCGATTCCGCCGAGCCGTGGGCTGATTTTCGACCGTAACGGGGTGATCATCGCCGATAACCGGCCAAGCTTTAGCCTGAGCATGACCCGAGAACGGGCCGGTAAAGAGTGGTTGCAGTTGCTCGATGTGGTCGTCGAGGTGCTGGCGCTGACCCCCGAAGATCGGCGCTTGTTCGAGCGGCGGATGCGCCAAGGTCGTCGCCCCTTTGAGCCGGTGCCGATTCTGTTCGAGCTGAGTGAGGAGCAAATCGCCCTGATCGCGGTCAATCAGTTTCGCCTGCCGGGCGTCGAGGTTACGGCGCAGTTGGTACGGCATTACCCGCTAGGCGAGCACTTTGCCCACTCGGTCGGTTATGTCGGGCGGATTAACGAGGCCGAGCTGAAAAAACTCGATCCGGTCAATTACAGCGGCACCCACCATATCGGTAAAACCGGCATCGAGCGCTTTTATGAGGCCGAGTTGCACGGTTCGGTCGGCTATGAAGAGGTCGAAACCAATGCCCGTGGGCGCATCTCACGAGTGCTTAAACGCACCGAGCCCCAGCCGGGTAAAGACATTCATTTGAGCATGGATGTAAAGCTGCAAGCAGCCGCTGAAGAGGCCTTGGCCGGTAGGCGTGGCGCAATAGTGGCGCTGGATCCGGCCAATGGCGACGTGCTGGCGATGGTCAGCCTGCCCAGTTTCGATCCCAACTTATTTGTTACCGGCATTGGCTCGAAGGCCTATGCCGATTTGCGCGACTCGATTGACCGGCCGCTGTTTAATCGTGTGTTGCGCGGTCTGTATCCGCCGGGCTCAACGATCAAACCGGCGGTGGCGGTGGCGGGGCTGGACAGTGGGGTGTTCACGGCCCAGACCCGGGTGTTTGATCCGGGTTTTTTCCAGCTGCCTAATTACGAGCACAAATACCGCAATTGGAATCGCACCGGAGATGGTTCGGTAGACATGGAAATGGCCATCATGCGTTCCAACGACACCTACTTTTACACCTTGGCGCACAAGTTGGGGATCGATCGTTTAGGCGACTACATGGGTCGGTTCGGTATTGGTCAGAAAGTTTCCTTGGATATGTTTGAGGAGTCGGCGGGCTTGATGCCATCGCGCGAATGGAAGCGTGCGCGCTATCGGCAAGCTTGGTATCCGGGGGAAACGCTAATTTTGGGCATCGGCCAAGGCTATATGCAAACTACGCCGCTGCAGTTGGCGCAGGTTACGGCCTTGATCGCCAATAAAGGTAAGTGGCATCGCCCACATTTGGCCAAAGACATTGAGGGTGTGGCGCCACAAGACTTGATTCGCCCCCCCGAGTCGCAATTACCGGCGCCGATGCCCGACATCATTTTGCGCGACCCGAAAATCTGGCAACAGGTCAGCAATGGTATGCAGCAAGTGATGCACAATCCGCGCGGTACGGCGCGCAAGGTCGGCGATTCGGCGGTTTATCGGATGGCGGGCAAGAGCGGCACGGCGCAGGTGGTAGCAATCAAGCAGGGCGAAAAATATGACCGCTCTAAAGTTCAAGAGCGCCACCGTGACCACGCCCTGTTTATCGCTTTTGCACCCGCCGATAACCCCAAGATTGCCGTGGCGGTAATGATCGAAAACGGCGAATCGGGCTCGGGCGTTGCCGCGCCCATCGTCAAGAAAGTCACTGATGCCTGGCTGCTCGGCCCCGACGGGCAGCTTAAACCAGAGTTTCGCAGCCCCGCCGAACTCAGCGCTAAGCCTGTGAGCCAACAACCATGACGCCGCCACTATGAGCAGCAGTTTCGATCGCAATATGTCCGGCGATGACGTGTTACGTCGCCGTGCAACCTTGCTGCAGCGTTTGCATATCGACGGCCAACTGTTGCTGTTGTTACTGATTCTGATCGCCGGCGGTTTGTTTGTGTTGTACTCCGCCAGCGGTAAAGACTGGGGACTGCTGCTTAAACAAGCCGGCTCTTTTTCTATCGGCCTGGTGGCGATGTTTCTGGTGGCGCAGCTGGATCCGCGTTTTATCGCTCGCTGGGTAATCTTGGCGTATGTGGGCGGCGTGCTGCTGCTGGTGGCCGTGGACGTGATGGGCCATAACGCCATGGGGGCCACGCGCTGGATCAATATCCCCGGGGTGATTCGTTTTCAGCCGTCTGAATTTATGAAAATAATCATGCCGGCGACCATTGCCTGGTATTTGGCCAAACGCAGTTTGCCGCCGAAAATCCAGCATGTGTTGGGTGGTTTGGTTTTGATTGGCGTACCCTTTGCCTTGGTGGTGCGCCAGCCCGACTTGGGTACCGCGTTGCTGATCTTGGTCTCGGGCGTATTTGTAATGTTTATGGCGGGGTTGCGCTGGCGCTGGATTTTGGCCGCCGTGGCCACCGTAGTGCCGGTGGCGATAGGTATGTGGTATTTCGTCTTGCTGCAGTATCAAAAGCAGCGAGTGCTGACCTTTCTTGACCCCGAGAGTGATCCGCTGGGAACTGGATGGAATATTATTCAGTCCAAAGCCGCGATTGGCTCTGGTGGAGTATTCGGTAAAGGTTGGTTGCAGGGCACTCAGTCGCACTTGGATTTTTTGCCGGAAAGTCATACCGACTTTATTATCGCGGTGCTCGGTGAGGAGTTTGGCTTGGTCGGCATCTGTGTGCTGCTGCTGATTTACCTGCTGCTAGTGGCTCGCGGCTTGGTGATTACTGCCCAAGCGCAGACACTCTTCGGTAAGCTGGTGGCCGGCAGCTTGACCATGACCTTTTTTGTTTATGTGTTCGTCAATATCGGCATGGTCAGTGGCTTGTTGCCAGTGGTTGGCGTGCCGTTACCTTTTATTAGCTATGGCGGTACCTCAATGGTGACGCTGATGACTGGGTTTGGGGTTTTGATGTCAGTCCACACCCATCGTAAATGGATCGCCAAGGTTTAAGTGCTATGAAAACGTTTGTTACTACCACCCTGCCACGCTTGCGCCGCCGAGCGATTAAGGGCTGCTACGGCATGCTCGCGAGTCTGTGCGTGCTGCCCATGGCGCAGGCATTGGACTACGATAACTCGCCTGAAGTGGCCAGTTTTATTAGCGAAATGACCACCGCCCATGGTTTCCCTGCTGAGCAGTTAACCGCTTTGTTCGCTCAGGCCGAGCGCAAGCAGTCGATTCTCGATGCCATTTCGCGCCCGGCCGAAAAAGTGAAGCCCTGGAGTGACTACCGGCCAATTTTCATCACCGAGGCGCGTATCTCCCGGGGTGTGGACTTTTGGCGGCAAAATGAAGCGGCCTTGCTGCGCGCACAACAAGAGTACGGCGTTGAACCTCAGGTGATAGTGGCGATTATTGGGGTCGAAACCTTCTACGGTGGCAATACCGGTAACTATCGGGTGCTGGATGCCTTATCTACCCTGACGTTTGACTACCCTGCGCGCGCGCCGTTTTTTCGCCAACAGCTGAAAGAATTTTTATTGTTAACCCGCGAACAGCAAGTTGATCCGCTCAGCGTTAAAGGCTCCTATGCCGGCGCGATGGGCTTGCCGCAGTTTATGCCGAGCAGTTACCGGGCTTTTGCGGTCGACCTGAGCGGTGATGGCAAAATCAATATTTGGACCGATCCAGCCGATGCCATCGGTAGTGTCGCCAGCTACTTCAAGCAGCATGGTTGGACCGCCGGTGGTTTAGTGGTCAGTCGCGCCGAGGTGCGTGGTGATCAAGTTGATAAGGGCTTAACAGTGGGCATTGAGCCAGTTAAAACTGTCGGCGAGTTGCGCACCTTGGGCTGGTCGAGTCACGATGCGTTACGCGCCGACTTGCCGGTTACCGCCTTTCGTTTCGACGGTGCCGAGGGGCCTGAATATTGGCTGGGGCTGTCAAATTTTTATGCCATTACCCGTTATAACCGCAGCGCCATGTACGCCATGGCCGTGCATCAACTCTCCGAAAAGCTAGTGCAAGCGCGGGGCGCTAAATGAAACCCATGCAGGCGTTAAAACTTGGCGCGAGCGCGGCCTTGGCTTTAGTGCTGGTCAGTTGTTCGCACAACCGTGCGCCCAAGCCGTTGCCGCCGACTGGGCCGATCAGTGGGCCGGGTAACTATGTTAAACCGCACCGCGATGGCGCGCCGTGGTGGGACGTGGATGTGTCGCGGATTGCCGATGCCGTGCCGATGCCGCACTACGGCCCGGTCAAGGCCAATCCCTACACGGTGCGAGGTGTTACCTATTACCCGCAACGCAACGCCGAACGTTATCAGGCGATTGGTTTGGCCTCGTGGTACGGCACCATGTTTCACGGCGAGGCCACGGCCATCGGCGAGAAATACGACCTGTACGGCATGACTGCCGCGCACAAGACCTTGCCGCTGCCCAGCTACGTGCGGGTGAGCAATCTGGATAACGGCAAAAGCGTGATAGTGCGGGTTAACGACCGTGGCCCGTTTTATTCTGATCGAGTGATTGACCTGTCGTTTGCCGCCGCCAAGAAGCTGGGTTATGCCGAAGCTGGCACTGCCCGTGTGCGGGTTGAAGGTATTGATCCGCACGAGTGGTGGGCCCAGCAAGGGCGACCAGTGCCCTTAGTATTGGCCGGGCCGCAAAAGGTCGCGCAGGCGCCGCAGGAGCCCTTGGTCGTGGCCATGGCCGCGCCGATTGAAGAGTATTCGCCGCCGGTTAACCAGCATGCCGAGGTCGTGCTACCTGTGCCTGTAGAGGTAAAAAAAAACGCTTCAGTACCAGTCGCTGGGCTGTATCTCCAAGTGGGCGCCTTCGCCAACCCGGACGCTGCCGAGCTCCTCAAAGCCAAGCTGAGCCAAGCGGTGACTGCCCCGGTGTTTATCAGCTCGGTGGCGCTCAATCAGCAGACCCTGCACCGAGTACGGCTGGGACCGATCAGCACGCAGACCGAGGTTGAGCAGGTACAAGAATCCATACGGCAGGCCAATTTGGGCCAGCCGAGTTTAGTCCGCGCGCCATAGTGGTCGACGGCGCCAGCGCTGTCCAAACTCAACGCCTTAGCCAGATCACCGGGAGCGCTTACCGCGCACTAATCCTAGAACCGTAAATTCAGAGAGACTGATGAATATCACCCGCTTTGCACAACGACTATCCCTACTAGCCCTGCTGGTTACCGCGCCTGTCGCCTCTCTGTCTGCGGCGCAAGCGATGCCGGCACCGCCGCAGTTGGCGGCTAAATCCTATGTGCTGCTGGACGCCGCCAGCGGCAATGTGTTGGTCGAAAATAACAGCGATCAGCGCCTGCCACCGGCCAGCCTGACCAAGTTGATGACCGCTTACATCGCGACTGTGGAAATCCGCAAGGGCAAAATTGGCGAGCAAGACATGGTGCCTGTCAGCGAGCACGCTTGGCGTGCGGGTGGCGCGGCGTCTGGCGGTTCCACTATGTTTCTGCCGCTGAACAGTCAAGTGAAGGTCGATGATCTGCTGCACGGCATCATCATTCAGTCGGGCAACGACGCCAGCATCGCGCTGGCCGAATACATCGCCGGTACTGAGGATGGTTTCGCCGACATGATGAACGAGACTGCCGAGCGTCTGGGCATGAAAAACTCGCACTTTATGAACGCCACTGGCTTGCCCGATCCTGAGCACTACTCCAGTGCCCATGACATGGCCATTCTGGCCCGCGCCATCATCAACGAAGACCCGGCGCACTACGCCATCTACTCGCAAAAAGAGTTCTTCTGGAACAACATCAAACAGGGCAATCGCAACCTGCTGCTGTGGCGTGACAAGACCGTCGATGGCCTGAAGACCGGCCACACCGAAGAGGCTGGTTACTGCTTGGTGTCCTCGGCGGTGCGCGAAGGCGCGCGGATGATCACGGCGGTGTTCGGTACCGTCAGCGAGTCGGCCCGCGCGGCGGAAACCCAGAAGCTGCTGACCTATGGTTTTCGCTTCTTCGAAACCAAGACCTTCTATCAAAAGGGCGCAGAGTTGGCTAAAGCACCGGTCTGGAAAGGCTTGGAGCGCGAAGTCAGCGCCGGCCTGACCGCAGACTTGACCCTCACCGTGCCCAAGGATCAGGCGAAAAACCTGCAAGCCAGCATGACCTTTCTGCCGCTACTAACGGCACCTATTGCGGCCGGTGCGGTGATCGGTAAAGTTGAGGTGACACTGGACGGTAAAATTATCCACAGCGCCGACTTAGTCGCCATGCACGCTGTCGAAGAGGCGGGCTTCTTGCGCCGCATGTGGGACAGCCTGCGGTTGTTCTTCTTCGGCCTTTTTAACTAAATCAGACTGCTGCGCGTGCCTACCCGGCGCGCCCGCCGTACGGCTCATGAGGCTGCTGCTATGAATAAGAATGATCTCCCCCCACCGGTGATTGAGTTTCCTTGCCCGCGTTATCCGATCAAGGTGATTGGCGATGCCGGCGAGGGCTTTGCCGAAATGGTCGTCGAAGTCATGCAGCGCCACGCGCCGGACTTCGACCCCAGCACCCTGACCCGACGCGACAGCGCTAATGGTCGTTTTCACTCCTTTCAGGTGTTGATTACCGCCACCGGCCCGTTGCAGTTAGAAGCCATTAATAGCGATTTGCGTGCTACTGGGCGCGTGCATATGGTGCTGTGATGAGCGTTTTGGCGGTGCGTGAGTTGGGCTTGCAGGCGTATTTGCCGGTTTGGCAGGCGATGCAAGACTTCACCAATAACCGCACCCCAGACAGCGCCGACCAGCTCTGGCTGTTGCAGCATCAGGCGGTTTTCACTCAGGGCCAGGCCGGCAAGGCCGAGCACCTGTTATTGCCCGGCAATATCCCGGTGGTGCAGGCCGATCGCGGCGGTCAGGTGACCTATCACGGCCCCGGCCAGTTGGTTGCCTATGTGTTATTGGATGTGCGCCGGCTCGGCTTTGGCGTGCGTGAACTGGTCACTCGTCTCGAGCAAAGCTTGATTGACCTGCTGGCCAGCTACGGCATCAGTGCAGCGGCCAAAAGTGATGCGCCGGGTGTGTATGTGGATGGCGCTAAAATTGCCTCGCTGGGCCTGCGCATTCGCAATGGTCGCTGCTTTCATGGCTTGGCCTTGAACGTGGACATGGACCTTGAGCCGTTTGCGCGGATCAATCCCTGTGGTTATGCGGGTCTACGCATGACCCAGATGCGCGAGCTGATCGGTCCGCTGGCGATCGATGAAGTCAGTGACCGCTTGCGCGCAGAGTTGGTCAAACACCTCGGCTACCTTGAGCAAACGACCCTGACGGGCGAACAGACGACCCTCACGGGCGGAACCCAAATATTATGAGCAGTGAAACCACAGGCAGCACTGAGTCGGCAGGCAAGGCCCCGAGTAAAGTCGAGGTTGGGGTCAAGTTGCGCGGCGCCGAAAAGGTCGCGCGCATTCCGGTGAAAATCATTCCAACCGACGAGTTCTTGCGCAAGCCCGACTGGATTCGCGTGCGCATTCCGCTGTCGCCGGAAGTCGACAACATCAAACAGTTACTGCGCAAACACAAACTACACAGCGTTTGTGAAGAGGCCTCCTGCCCGAACTTGGGCGAGTGTTTCTCCGGCGGCACCGCGACCTTTATGATCATGGGCGACATCTGCACGCGGCGTTGCCCGTTCTGCGACGTTGGCCACGGCCGGCCGAAAGCTTTGGATGCCGACGAGCCGAAAAACCTCGCCGTGGCCATCGCCGACCTGCGCTTGAAGTACGTGGTAATCACCTCGGTCGATCGCGATGACCTGCGTGATGGCGGTGCCCAGCACTTTGCCGATTGCCTGCGTGAAATACGCCTGCTGTCGCCCGGCGTGCAACTAGAAACCCTGGTGCCCGACTACCGTGGCCGGATGGACATCGCCTTGGCGATTACCGCTGCCGAGCCGCCGGATGTGTTTAACCACAATCTGGAAACCGTGCCGCGCCTGTACAAGGCCGCGCGTCCGGGTTCGGACTTTGAATGGTCGCTGGACCTGCTGCAAAACTTCAAAAAGCTGGTGCCGAATGTGCCGACTAAATCCGGCCTGATGCTCGGCTTGGGCGAAACCGACGAGGAAGTCATCGAAGTCATGCAGCGCATGCGCGAGCACGACATCGACATGCTCACCCTAGGCCAGTATCTACAGCCGACCCGCAGCCACTTGGCGGTGCAGCGTTATGTACACCCGGACACCTTCGCTTGGTTTGCCGAGGAAGGCCTGAAAATGGGCTTCAAAAACGTCGCCTCCGGCCCGCTGGTACGTTCTTCATATCATGCGGACAAACAAGCGCACGAAGCTAAGAACAGCTAATCAACAAGCGCATAAACAAGTAAGGCGACCCGAGGGTCGCCTTACTTGTTTATGGGGGTAAATAAAGGCTCTGTAGCCGTTATGTGTTGAAGCGTGCGGGTCGGTTAGGCGATGTCGGGTGCGCGGTAATTCGTAGGGTGGGTTAGCGGCGCGGACGGTGATTGTTTGCAGCGCCGCACAAGCTGGGCGGCGCGTAACCCACCTTGCGGTTCGCCGGTCAAGCGCCATGGTGGGTTACGTGGCGCACACATTGAGCAGTGGATTTTCAAACCTTGTCGTGCGCCACTAACCCACCCTACAAAAGCTGTGTGCAACACATAACTGGGACACAGTCTAAATAAAGCCCCCTGTGCGGCTGGCTAATCAACGACCGCGCTGCTGCAACATCTGGGTCGCTCCTTGCGGCGTGTTGCAGTACCAAAATACCCGGCTAACGCCACGGGTGATGGCCACATAGGCCAGGCGCAAGCTCTCATCCTGCATGGCTTGCGCGTAGCTGTTGGGGAAGAATCCTGAATGGGCATAGAACGCGTCGCGCAGCGGATGGGCGGGCGGCGGCGGGCAGTCGTCGAGGATAATCGCCACCTGTGCTTGCAAGCCTTTGGCGCTGTGGATGGTGCAGAGTTTGACCGGCAGTTTTTTATCCAGTTGGGCCCGCAGCAATTGCAGCGGCGCGTTGCGGCGGCTCATGACCAGTACCCCGGTGCGCTCGTCCGCGTCGCTGGCGGCCACCTGCGCACACTGTGCTTGGATCTGGCTGAGCAGCTCGGGCAGCCGTAGCTTGAGGTCAAACTGACTGATTAGCTTAACGCCGTGCTCGCCGGCTCGGGTGGCGCGCATGGCGTGGCTGGTTTTGCTGTGTTTGTGCCGTACCGCGCTGAGCAGCGCCTCGCCATCGCGAATGATCGGTTCGATCGAACGATAGTTATTTTGCAGCTGCAGCAGTGCGCTGCACCGCGCTTTCCCGCTACCGGCAAAGTGTTGGTCGAAATTGATAAACAACTCCGGCGAGCTGCCGCGCCAGCCATAGATCGACTGCCAATCGTCGCCGATGGCCATCAAACTAACGGCCGTGCCTTGGCCGGCCAGCGTGCGCTGCACGGCATTCAGCCAGAGCACGATCTGCGGCGAGATGTCTTGAAACTCATCAATCAACAGATGGCTAAAGGGCGCCAAAGCTGCGGCGGATAAGCCACTGTTGCCCGCGTTAAGGCGGTCGGTGAGTTGCGCAAAGGCGCCGTCGAAAGTCTGTAAGCCTTGCGTGTGCAGCAACTGGGTAAAGCATGGCCAGAACAGCACCAGCGCCTCAATGAAATTGCGCTCTGGCGCGGCGCAGAGCAGTGTGCGTGCTTGCAGGTGTTCGATGCGCAGGCCGATGCTGTGGATAAACCCGGCCTGCTGATAAAACACGGCAAACAACGGCGCCGGGGTAAATTCACCGGCCAGCAGATAGCCATCCAGTGGTGCTTTGCCACTGGCGTTGCCGGGGACGGGCGCGGGCGCGGACAAACCGAGCAGGCCATGCACCAATTGGCGAAATTCCGGGTGTTCGGCATAGCACTGCTGGTAGGCCTGCTTGAGCAAGGCCAACTGCGCCGGACCCAGGCGACTGTTGCTCAGTGGGTTGTCCAATTCGCTGTTGGCGCTGTTGCTGGCTAATTGCTCGAACCAGCGCGGGCTGTGCAGCGCCTCTTTGGCCAGCACGCCCATGGCCGAGTGGAAGGTGCGTACGGATTGCCGGGCTTGTGCGGCGTCGAACGGATATTGCCAAAAGCGCAAAATCTTCAGCAGTTGTTCGCGCAATTGCGCGCAGGAGGCGTTGGTGAAGGAAATCACCGTTAGCTGCTGCGGGTCGATACGCAAGTGACAGAGCATAAACACCAAGCGCAGCAGCAAGGTGCTCGACTTGCCCGAGCCGGCCGCAGCAAACACCCGAGTCAGCGGATTGCGCTCAAGGATCATCGCCCATTGCTCATCCGAGGGCGCGCTGACAATCCCGGCCGCCACCGCCTGGCTGACGCGCAAGCGCATGGCGGCAATCTGCGTGGCATCCACGGCCATTAGCGCCGGGCCGTAGATGGCCGCGCTTTTGGCGTTGCCCGGTTTGCTGGATTTAGCGCGCGGTTTGGCGGACTGTTTGGTCGCGCGAGCCTTACTGGCAGGGTCGTTATTGACTACCGCGGGTGGCCGAGACTTACCGTGCAGTAGTGCCGCCTGCCCCTCGGCGCGTAAATACGCACTGGTGCGCGGAAAGTAACGCGTCAAGGCCGCAGTCAGTTGCAGCTTGTAACGCAAGGCGGCAGAGAGCATTCGACACTTTCATCCAGCATAAGGTAGGCGGCTGAATGATAAGTGTTTTTTGCCTGCAGGTAATTCTCAAGGCGGGTTGCAGCTGTGCGGCAGCCGCTTGTCGCGTTCGAGCAAGCGCCGCGAGACGCTGACTAAGCTACTAGCGAGAGCTGCCGTGTTAGCGCCGGCAGCTGATGTTTTATTGTTCGCACGCAGGTATGCAGGCTGATGAGTCGTTATCCGCAATCACGGGTGTTGCAGCAACTCGCCGTTGGCGTGCTGGCCCTGTACCTGGCAGGGATGAGCGCGTTTGCTCGGGAGTTGCGCATCGACACTATTGCGGTGGCGCCCTTTGGTTTTTACACCGCCGCCGGCCAGCCGACCGGCATCATGTATGAACTGGGCAATCTGATTGCGCGAGAGGCCGGGTTCAGTGCGACCAATCAAATCGTCCCCTACGCGCAAACGGTGATTTCAGTTAAGCATGGCGGCGCCGATTTTGTCTTGCGTTATGGCAACGCCGAATTAACCGAAGTGGCGATCCAGGTGGCGTCGGTATTGAGCTTGCCGACCATTGTGCTGGGCCTGCCGTCAGCCCAGTTTCGCTCGTTGGAGGATTTACACGGTAAGACGGTGGGCGTGATGCGCGGCGGTCGCTTTGATCAACGGTTTGACGCCGATATAGCGATTCGCAAGTACCCAGTCTTAGACTACCAACAGATGCTTAAGATGCTGATGGCCAAGCACCTCGATGCGGGCATCGGCTCAACCGTCGGGATCTATTACAGCGCCAGCCAATTGGGCTTACAGCAAGCTCAATTGGGTGTCCCGCTGGTGCTTTCTGAACAACATTTTGTTTTGCATTTTTCCCGCAAAACCGCCGATGACGCCACTATCGTCGCACTCCAAACGGCGGTCGAGCGCCTTAAACAACGTAACGCCATAGCCCCACTGGTGGATAAATACGTGCGCGATTTTAGTTGGCAGTTGCCCAAACCTTGATGGCGCTGTCGGCGAACTGTGGTTTTCTCTGCAGCCTTGGCCAGGTTGGGGATTAAGGACGAGCCATGCTAAACCGTCCTTGCGGGCTGATTTGAAAGTACTCCGCAGCACCAGCGCGCAGAATAGGTTCGGCGGCGGCAGTGTCGTAGATGCCGTCAATAAGCAGGTGCTTGGCGATATGCACGGCCACCACTTCGCCCAGAATCAACCAAGTTGGAATTAGGCTTTGTGCGTGGCTTTGCAGCTGCACGATTTGCGTCAGCTTGCACTCAAAGGACACCGGGCTTTCCAGCACGCGCGGGGTGGCAATGAGTTTGGAGGGCGCTGGGGTGAGTTGGCTAAGGACAAACTCGTCGACCTCCGGTGCCACCGCCGCGCTGCTTTGATTCATCGCCTCGGCCAGCGAACGGGTCACCAGATTCCAGCCGAATTCGCCGGTTTTCTCGATGTTACTCAGGCTGTCTTTACGGCCGACGCTGGCGAAACCAATGATTGGCGGATGGTAATTGAAGGCATTAAAGAAACTGTAGGGCGCGAGGTTCAAACGCCCGTCTGGGTCTTGCGAGGAGATCCAACCGATCGGGCGCGGGCCGACGATGGCGCTGAACGGGTCGTGGGGCAGGCCATGGCCGTGCGCGGGCCGGTAGTAATACATCTCATCGTGCATGCAGAGCTCTCAGGCGGGCAGTGGCCGACAGCGCATTAGCGCGGCACTGTCGGCGCTCAGTGGCTTAACTGGCCAACCACCATACACCGACACCGGCGGTGCCCATACCGGCTATGCGTACCAATGGCGCGGCGACCGTGGGCAGTAAGCGTACTAGGGCATAACCGCCGGCATGCAGCAGTGCAGTGGCGGCGAGAAAACCCGCGGCATAGGCCCAGGGGCTGGCCGCGCTGGGCAGTTCAAGACCGTGGGCCACCCCGTGGCTCAGTGCGAACAGTGCGCACAGGCCGCTCGCCACGGCCATCGGCAAGCGCGCGGCTACCGCCACCAACAAACCGAGGGCCAACACTGAGGCGCTGATCGCGCCTTCCAATACGGGCCATTGCACACCGTTGAAACCCAGCAGGCCGCCGACCAGCATGCTCACCACAAAGCTGAGCGGCAATACCCAGCGTGCGCTACCGGTTTGTTGCGCCGCCCATAGGCCGACCGCCAGCATGGCCAGTAAGTGATCGAGGCCAAACAGTGGGTGGGCCAAACCGGCCAGTAAGCCGGCGTGATCGTGACCGGTATGGGCGAAGGCGACCGCTGGGCTGAGCAGTAGGCCCAAGGCGATAAGTAGTTTAGTGCGCGGCATAGGATGCTCCTGATGATCAGTTAGATTGCAGGTTGTTAGGCGGCGTTGAGCATGCCGTGACGTTCGATAAACTCGATGATCTGGGCTAACCCCTGACCGGTTTTTTGGTTGCTAAAAACGAAGGGTTTGTCGCCGCGCATGCGCCGCGTGTCGCTGTCCATCAACTCCAGCGATGCACCCACTAAAGGTGCTAAGTCGATTTTGTTGATGACCAACAGGTCCGACTTGCAGATGCCCGGCCCGCCTTTGCGTGGCAGTTTGTCGCCGGCCGACACGTCAATCACATACAGGGTTAAATCCGACAGTTCCGGGCTAAAGGTGGCCGATAAGTTGTCGCCACCGGACTCGACAATGATCAAGTCTAGGCCCGGAAAACGTCGATTTAGCTGGTCAATCGCCTCCAGATTAATCGAGGCATCTTCACGAATGGCGGTGTGTGGGCAGCCACCGGTCTCCACCCCGATAATCCGCTCGGGGGCGAGGGCGGCGTTGCGCACCAGAAACTGCGCATCCTCTTGGGTGTAGATATCGTTGGTGACCACCGCGAGGTTGTAGCGCTCGCGCAGGGCCAAGCATAAGGCCAGAGTCAGGGCGGTTTTGCCGGAGCCGACGGGGCCGCCGATACCGATTCGCAGGGGTTGGCTGTGCATCTGTAAATCTCCTGATTAAGAGCGGAATAAGCGGCTGTACTGCCGCTCGTGCGCCATGCTGGCAAGGCTGAGGCCAAAGGTGGCGCTGCCCCATTGGGCCTGCGGTAGCTGGCTGGCATGCTGTTGGGCGGCGCTTAAGTGCGGTAATAGTTGCGAGGTTAAGCGCTGGGCGGCTTGCTGGCCGAGCGGCAGGCTTTTCATCAACACCGCCAGTTGGTTTTCCAGCCAGCTCCACAGCCAGGCGCTCAGCGCATCGGCCGGGCTAATGCCCCACGCGCGGGCGGCTAGCGCCCAAGCGAGCATCAGGCTGGGCTGTGCAAGGCGGCTCAGGCAGGCGCGGCTGGGTGGATCTAATTCGGGTAAGTGCTCAAGCAATTGCTGCAGCGAGTAGCCCATTTGTCGGCTCTCTTGCTGCAGTTCACGGCTTTCACGGCTGGCTCGTTGGCGTTCGGCGAGGCTCAGTAACTCATCCCAATCGGCACTGTTGGCGGCCACGCAATGGGCCAGCAGCAGCGGGGCATCGAAGCGCGCGAGGTTGAGCAGCAACTGATCGCTCAGCCACTGTTGCGCGCTGGACGAGTCATACACCAGGCCTTGCTCGACCGCCAGTTCTAAGCCCTGGGAATAGCTGTAGCCACCAATCGGCAATTGCGGGCTGGCGAGGCGCAGCAAGGCCCAGACATTGGCATTCATACCGTCGCTGTGCGCTTTGCTGAGTGCGGCGCGGCCTTCACGGGCGTGCGCCAAACTGATGCAGACGTGCCGGATAACTGAACTCGGCATCCCCAGCATGTGAATGGTGCTGGCCGCCGCCATAGGCGCCGTGCTCGGGCTGATAGGGCGCCTCGATCAACTCAACGTGAGCACCGAGTTGTTCAAGCATGCCCTTGAGCACGTAGTCATCGGGCAGCCGCAGCCAGCCATCGCCCAGTTGCAGGGCCACATGGCGGTTGCCGAGGTGATAGGCCGCGCGAGTCAACTCGAAGGGATTAGCGCAGGTCACATGCAGCAGGGTCTCCGGTCGCGCACAGATCCGCACGATGCGTCCGTCTTGCGCTTGCAAGCAATCGCCGTCTTGCAGCGGTGGTTGACCGCGCTCGAGAAACAGCCCGACATCTTCGCCCTGAGTGGTAAAGCAGCGCAGACGACTCTTGCTGCGCGCTTCGAAGTTCAGCAGCAGCTCGGCGTCCCAGTGCGCACTGAGCGCGATACGGTGTTGGATGACCAGCATGGCGGTTTCCGCAAAATTGAATACAACTTGCATAGCAAGCGGGGTGCCAAAACGCTGCAAGCGAGGGATTTTGCGGTGCCGGTTTTGGCTGTGATTAAAATTGTCTTACTGGGCAGGTTAATTTGGTGCGCAGGAATTTCTGATGCGCTTATTTGGTGCTTCTTGGTGTTATTGCCTGGCTCGGGTATGAGTGCGTTAGTTATCGCGCGCAGCCTTGGAAATTGTTGCCGTCAGCGAGGCGAATCTAGCCAAATTGGAGTTTTTTTCATGGCCGGATGACACGCCGAATTTGTGCTCTACGCACGTTCCTTGGCCTTGATAAATTTTCCAGGTTAACGGCGGTGCCTTGATGTGCGTGGACCTACTGGCATATTAGTTGCGTACTCCCCCCAGTAATCACCAATTACTGGGGTAGGCCATGAATAAGCAGCTTTTATTGTTGGGCTTGATGAGCGTGACTCCCATAGCTCATGCGGCGAGTAACGAGGCGATTAATACTGCATGGGTGGTGCTGGCCAGTTCCCTGGTGTTCTTTATGCAAGCCGGCTTTGCCTTGCTGGAAAGCGGGATGTCGCGGGCCAAGAACGCCGTCAATGTAATGATGAAAAACTTTATGGACTGCTGTGTTGGCAGCGTTGTTTTTTGGTTACTGGGCTTTGGATTGATGTTCGGTGCGAATGCTACCGGTTGGTTCGGTATGACTCACTTCGCACCTAATAGTGGCGAGCCCTGGGATTACACCTTTCTGCTATTTCAGATGATGTTTGCTGCGACCGCGGCGACTATTGCCAGTGGGGCTATGGCTGAGCGCACGCGCTATGGAGCTTATTTAGCCGGAGCGGTGTTGATCAGCGGGATTATTTATCCCATTTTTGGTAGTTGGGCTTGGGGCGGTACTTACGGTGGCCAGGGTTGGTTAGCCAAACTGGGCTTTATCGACTTTGCCGGTTCAACGGTGGTGCACAGTGTTGGGGCTTGGTGTGCCTTGGCCGGTATTTTGGTGCTCGGGCCACGGCTTGGGCGTTTTGCGCAAGACGGCACGCCTCGGCTCATTCCCGGGCATAACCTTAGCCTGGTGACCTTGGGGGCATTTATTTTGTGGGTCGGCTGGTTTGGCTTTAATGCGGGTAGCACCCTTAAAGTTGACGTTAGCCTTGGTTTAATTGCCCTGAATACCCATTTGGCTGCCGCGTCTGGCGCACTTGGAGCGGTATTAGCGCTGCGTAGCAGTTCGAGCCCGATTCTACTGACTAGCACTGTTAATGGTGCTTTGGGTGGGCTGGTCGGGATCACTGCCGGCTGCGCCACTATGGCGCCGGGGTTTGCCATCTTGACCGGATTGGTGGCGGGCTTTGTGGTGATTTATGGCATGTTTCTGATGAATAAACTGTGCTTGGATGATGTGGTCGGCGCGGTGCCAGTACACGGTTTTTGCGGTGTTTGGGGCACTGTGGCTGCGGGGCTTTTTTTCAGTGCCGACATGTTCAATAGCTCGCGGGTGGCGATTCAGCTACTCGGTGTGGTCGCGGCATTTCTATGGGTCTTTCCGGTGGCACTGTTGATGTACTTCATACTGGCTAAGACCATAGGTTTACGGGTGTCAGTGCAGCACGAGCAGCGCGGTTTAGATTTTTCCGAGCATGCTGAAACAGGTTATCCAGAGTTCGTAAAAACACTCACCTTTGATGCCAGCGAACTGACACGGAGGTCTTAATATGAGCTTGATCACGCGCCGTCGCGCTGTGTATACCGCACTGGCGACTTACTTTAGTGGTGAAGAGTTAACCTCATTTTTAGCACTCTGGGAGCGTGACTATGCCGCTCAGTCTTCGCTGGCGTTGAACGAATTTATCTGTGAAGTGGTTAATCGCACTGAACTTAAAATTCAGGAAACCGTGTTGTATCGCGAATTAATTAGAGTCATCAGCGGGTCACGCTCTGCTCTGTTGCCGGACCCTGGGGAACCGCTCGAAAGTGCGAAAAAAGTTATTGCTCGGGTGGCGAGTAAGCAGCTCGGCCCTGACGCTAATGCGCGCGCGACCTTTGAGGCGCTTATCGAGAAGTTATTTAGTGGTGTGCCGGCTAATCAAGTCCCCGCCTTTCGCCGTTTCACCAGCGGTAATTTGCGCAATATGTCGATTGAGGGGTCGTTGCGTTTACGCTTGCGCGGTTGGCTGGAGCAAGGTGGCGCCTTGCCGCAGATTGCACTTGAGCTTGAGCATCTGCGCCAACTGCTAAGCCTCATCTACATTGGCTTGTGCGAGTTCTTGGGCCCTGTATTAGCCGATCAGCTGCTCAGTAATGCCGTTTTTCAGGTTGAGGAATTGCACTTAGAGGTTGCGCCACAACGCTTGTTGTAGCGGAATATTAACGTCTGGTTAGTCGGGCTTAGGTCTTTGCTGGGGCAGCCTGAAGTCGGCAGTCTTGCTGGGGGCCGCTAAAGATTTACAGCGTCCTTCAGCTTGGCTTTAGCCTGGCCCGCAACAAGATTTCGCTCAAAACAAAAAGTAACGCTGGGCCATGGGCAGCACCTCGGCCGGTTCGCACCAGAGCAACTGGCCGTCGGCCTTGACCTGATAGTTCTGCGGGTCGACCTCGATGTTGGGCAGGTAGTGGTTGTGAATTAGGTCGCTCTTTTGCACCGTGCGGCAACCTTTGACCACCGCGATTTGCTTCTTCAGGCCTAACCGCTGCGGCACGCCAAGGTCGAATGCCGCTTGGCTGATAAAGGTCAGGCTGGTGGCGTGCAACATGCCGGCGTAGCTGCCGAACATTGGCCGGTAGTGCACTGGCTGCGGCGTCGGAATAGAAGCGTTGGCGTCGCCCATCAGGCTGGCGGCAATCGCTCCACCTTTCAGAATAAAGGTCGGCTTAACGCCGAAAAACGCCGGCCGCCAGAGCACCAGATCGGCGAATTTGCCCACTTCGATGGAGCCCACTTCATGGCTGATGCCGTGGGTGATGGCCGGGTTGATGGTGTACTTGGCGATGTAGCGTTTGACCCGAAAGTTGTCGTTACCCGGTGCGTCTTCAGGCAGTGGGCCGCGCTGCTGCTTCATCTTGTCGGCGGTCTGCCAAGTGCGCATGATCACCTCGCCGACCCGGCCCATGGCCTGGCTGTCGGAGCTGATCATGCTGAAGGCGCCGAGGTCATGCAGGATGTCTTCGGCGGCGATGGTTTCGCGGCGGATGCGGCTTTCGGCGAAGGCCACGTCCTCGGCGATGCTCGGGTCGAGGTGATGGCAGACCATCAGCATGTCCAAGTGTTCGTCGATGGTGTTCTTGGTGAACGGCCGGGTCGGGTTGGTCGAGCTGGGCAGCACGTTGGGCAAGCCGCAGGCCTTGATGATGTCCGGCGCATGGCCGCCACCGGCCCCTTCGGTATGGTAGGTGTGGATGGTGCGGCCCTTGAAGGCGCCCAGGGTGGTCTCGACGAAGCCGGACTCATTCAGGGTGTCGGTGTGGATCGCCACCTGGATGTCGTACTGGTCGGCCACGCTCAGGCAGTTGTCGATGGCCGCCGGGGTGGTGCCCCAGTCTTCATGCAGCTTCAGGCCGATGGCACCGGCTTCGATCTGCTCGATCAACGGCTGCGGCAGCGACACATTGCCCTTGCCGGTGAAGCCGATGTTCATCGGGAAGGCGTCGGCGGCCTTGAGCATATTGGCCATGTGCCACGGGCCTGGCGTGACGGTGGTGGCGTAGGTGCCGGTGGCCGGGCCGGTGCCGCCGCCGATCATGCTGGTGGTGCCGCTCATTAGCGCTTCTTCGATCTGTTGCGGGC
>JBILAR010000156.1:0-5159 GCA_044354115.1 Pseudomonas sp.
TTGACCGATTACCTCGGCGATCACGGCGTCAAGGTGCGCTATCTGCACTCGGACATCGATACGGTTGAGCGGGTGGAAATTATTCGCGATCTGCGCATCGGTGTGTTCGATGTACTGGTCGGCATCAACTTGCTGCGCGAAGGTTTGGATATGCCGGAGGTTTCGCTGGTGGCGATTTTGGATGCCGACAAAGAAGGCTTCTTGCGCTCAGAACGCTCGCTGATCCAGACCATCGGCCGCGCCGCCCGTAACCTGAATGGCCGGGCGATTCTGTACGCCGACCGCATGACCGGTTCGATGGAGCGGGCGATTGGCGAAACCGAACGGCGCCGCGACAAGCAAATCGCTTTTAACCTAGCCAATGGCATCATCCCGCAAGGGATCTTCAAGGACGTGCAAGATATTCTCGAAGGCGCTGTGGTGCCTGGCTCACGCAGCAATAAGCGCCGTGGAATGGCCAAGGCAGCCGAGGAGAGCGCCCGTTACGAAAGCGAGCTGCGCACGCCGGGCGAGATCGGCAAGCGCATCAAGCTGATGGAGGAGAAAATGTACCAATTGGCCCGCGATCTGGAGTTCGAAGCCGCCGCGCAACTGCGCGACGAAATCCACAAGCTGCGCGAGCGGTTGTTGCATGTTTGATTGCTGCGGTGGCTGATGCGGGTTGCACCCTAGGTTTCGCAATAACTATTAAAGTCGGTAGGGGGGGGTAGCCGTGCCGCGGCGTAACCCACCAAACAGCCAAAACGCCACGCGACGATAAAACCGAACCACAAGGAAGCAGGAAGCCTCCTGATGAAAGTGCTGTTTATCCACCAGAACTTCCCCGGGCAGTTCAAACATCTGGCCCAGCAACCGGGTTTCGAGGTACTGGCCATCGGCCGCGACAGCGCTGCTGGGTGTGCGGTTGTTGCGCTATAAATCGCATCGCCCGGCTAACGCCGGCACGCACCCCTATGTGCGAACCTTTGAGCTGGTGAATTTCTTTGATTCAGCCAAGTTGAGTGAGACGTTAATCACTGCACAGAATAATAAATCGGGCTTGAGTGTTTGCCCGCAAAGCGCTTGGCGCAGTGCGCAGCAGTTCTCGCTGAAGCAAGGATTAAATAGTTATCAGCAATTAATTGTGGGTAACAGTTTGGGAAAGAAAGTGAGGCCAGTGTCACCTGTCGTATTGATTAATACTGCATGAGTGCGGTCAGTCGAAATAGTAATGCGGGCTGTATTCGCTATAAAATAATTACATGGATATAGCAAGGAGCAAGGGATGATTTGGTTAGTAGCAATGGTGTGTTTGTCGCTGTACCTGACGCTAACTTTAGGCGTTATCGTCTTAGCGGCTAAATGGGCGAAGAAACGTGGGCGGCGGCGCTGGCCTTGGTGTACGGCGGCCGGGGTGTTTATGTACCTGCTGGTGGCGTGGGATCAGATTCCTACGCATTTAGTAACTGAACATTATTGCACGACTCAGGCGGGGCTTACGGTCTATAAGACGCCTGAGCAATGGAAGCAGGAAAATCCAGGGATAGCAGAAACATTGACATGGCGAGATAATTTATCCATTAAAAAAGTTGGTGAGTGGGGTAAGGATATTTATCTGAATGAGCGATTTATTAGCTCATATCGAGTTGAAGGGGTCAGTTTTTTGCCGATCAATATTTCAGTCGAATATTTGACCGATACAGCTAACGGAAAGATTATGGTTCGTAATGTTGCAGTGGTTTCTGGGTATTCACGACTTGCTAGAAAATCAGGATTTGCAACGTTAAAGTTTTGGGTGGGAGGGCAGTTATGTGATTCTGGGGATGGCGGTTACATGACTCTTCTAGAAAGATTTATGAAAATTGGCAAGGAAGTAAATTAATGACTAATTCTTCACTATTCGAGTATGCCGAGCTTGCTGAGCCTTGTAGGGCGGGTGAAGCCCGCATCTTCCACTGCAATATTCTTGGGTAATAATCCGTATTGATCATCAATCATGCGGGTTGCACCCGCCCTACGCGCGGCGTCGGCCAAAAATCATCAGTGACACGCCGCCCAAGGTGGCTAGGCAGGCTAGGCCGGCGATCAGGCTGAGTTGTTCGTTGAGCAGCAGATAGCCCAGCAGCAAGGCTACCACCGGATTGACGAAGGCGAAGGTCGATACCAAGCTCGGTGGCACTTCGCGCAGCAGCCAGAAGTACGCGGGGTACACGCCGAGGCTGACCGGCAGCACCAAGTACAGCATCCACCACCATGAGTCTTGGCTGAGTTGCGCGAGGGTAAAGCCTTGCCAGTCACCATGCCAAAGCCCGAGCAGTGCCAGTACCGCGGCACCGATCAGCATTTGCAAACTCAGGCCCAGCCAACTGGAGCTGAACGGCGGGCGCTGGCGCAGCAGCCAAGCACCGCAGGCCCAGAGCAAGGTCGCTAGCACTACAAGACTGCCGGCAAACCATTGCTCGGCGGTGGCGCTGCTGCCGAGGCTGTTGCTCATCAACAGCACTATGCCGGCGCTGGCGATCAGTAGACCGAATATCACCCAGGCGGCCGGGCGCTCGCCCAATACCCATTCGAGCGCCACGCTCCAAAGGGGCAGGGTGGTATAGAGCATCGCCAGCAAGCCGGTGGGCAGAAATTGGTTGGCGTAAATCAGCGCGCCCTGGCCGATGGCAATCAGCAAAACCCCGCCAATCAGGGCGCTGCCCCAGTCGCTGCGCTGCATCTTGACGCGCGGGCGGCTCAAGGCCCAGGCCAGTGCCAGTCCACCGGCCAGTAGAAAACGCAAGGTGCCCAGCACAAAGGGTGGCAGTTCGCGGAGCAGGAAGTGATTGGCCAGATAAGTTGTGCCCCAGCCGATATAAATAACGGCGAAGGCGGTGACGATTAACAGCGTACGAGTGCGGGCGGTGGGCATAAGAACCTGACTGGCTTGCGTGAGGCGGGGTGCGTAGGGTGGGCTTTAGCCCACCAATATCTTGGTTTCGCGCTGTGGTGGGCTGAAGCCAGTCCTACAGGCGAGATGCTCTGTAGTGTGGCAAATATTGAGCGGTTGTTAGTGCGCCGCGCTGGTGCCACTGGTGGCGCCGGCCGGTAGATGGCGGGTGAACAGCACCGCCAGCATGCTAATGGCCAAGGCAATGCCGATAAAATGGAAGGCGTCATTGTAGGCCATGATAGCGGCCTGCTGGTGGGCCATTTCACTGAGTTTGGCTAGCGCGGCCTGCTCGCTGCCGAGTTTGTCGGCCCAGAAGCTCAGGCGCTCGGCGACCTGCGGGTTGCTCGGCACCAAGGCTTCGCGCAAGTAGTCGAAGTAGGTTTTGGCGCGGTTATCGATCAGCGTGGCGATCAGCGCAATACCGATGGCGCCGCCTAAGTTGCGCAAAATATTGAACAGACTGCCGGCGGAGCCTGCATCCTCTGCGCGCAAGGATACGGTGGCAATTAAGGACAGCGTGACCATCACAAAGGGCAGGCCGATGGCGCGTAGAATTTGGATTTGATTGAGCTGATCGCCGGCAAAGTCCGGGTTGAGCACCCCGGAGGCGAAGTTGGCAAAGCCAAACATGGCAAAGCCAAAGGCGCACAGCCACTTGGGTGAGATGCGCTTCATGATCAGCGGCACCAGCGGGATGATCAGCAACTGTGGCGCGCCCATCCACATGATTACTTCGCCGATTTGCATGGCGTTGTAGCCTTGGATTTGCGCCAAATACAGCGGCAGCGCATACACCGAGCCGTACAGGCCAACGCCTAAGCCGACGCTGGAAATACTGGATAAGCCAAAGTTACGGTTGCCGAGAATGCGCAAGTTGATCAGTGGGTTGTCGCGTGAGAACTGCAGGATCACAAACAGAATCAGGCTGATCAGGGCGGTAGAGCCGAGGCCGACAATAAAGTCGGACTCCAGCCAGTTGTTGCGGTGACCTTCTTCCAGAAACACCTGCAGAGTGCCCAGCCCCAAGGCCATGGTCAGGATGCCGGGGTAGTCGGCGCTGTTGAGCAGGCTCCATTGGGTGGGTTTTTTATCCAGGCTGTACAGCAGCCCGGCAATCATCAGCAGGCCGGGTGGCACGTTGATGTAGAAAATATATTGCCAGCCAAAACTCTCGGTCAGCCAGCCGCCCAAGGTTGGGCCGATGGCGGGGGCGAAGGTGGCGGTTACGGCAAACAAGGCCATGCCTTTGGCGCGGTGATGTTCGGGCAGTTTGATCAGCGTCATGGTGAACGCCAGCGGAATCAATGCGCCGCCGGTGAAGCCCTGGAAGGCGCGAAAGACGATCATGCTTTCTAAGTTCCAGGCGGTAGAGCAGAGCAGCGAGGCGAGCAGAAACAGCGCCGACACCCACACTGCCATCCGCCGCGCGCCGAACACCTGCACCAGCCAGGCGCTGAGCGGAATCATGATGATTTCGGCAACCAGATAGGAGGTGGAAATCCACGAGCCTTCTTCGAGGGTGGCCGACAGCGCGCCCTGAATGTCTTTCAGTGATGCATTGGTGATTTGGATGTCGAGCACCGCCATAAAGGCGCCGAGCATCACGCTCATGACCGCAATCCAATCGCGCCGAGTCGGTTCGCCGATCGGGCGGATTAGCTCATCAGCTGCCACTGTCGGCGGCCTTGATCGAGACCTTGACCAGCACCGACATGCCCGGGCGGATTTTGCCTTTAAGCGGATTGTCGGCAGCGAAGGTCAGTTTCACCGGGATGCGCTGCACCACCTTGGTGAAATTGCCGGTGGCATTGTCCGGCGGCAGCAGGCTGAACTGCGCGCCCGAGGCGGCAAACAGGCTGTCGAGGGTGGCTTGGATGGGTTGATCTGGGCAGGCATCGAAGATCAATTCGGCGCTTTGACCCTCATGCATCTTGCCGATTTGCGTTTCTTTGAAGTTGGCTTGAATCCAGATGTTCTGATCGGGCACCACTGACATCAGGTAGGCGCCGGTTTGCACATATTGGCCGTTGCGGGCGGCGCGCTGACCGATAATCCCGCTAATCGGCGCATGAATTTGCGTGCGACTGAGGTTGAGTTCGGCTTGCGCCAATTCGGCGTGAGCATTGCTGATTTGCGCTTCGAGGCGTTTGATCTCGGCATTCAGCGCCGCCACTTGCTGGCGCTGGGCTTGCAAGTCGGCTTGTGCCTTGCTCACTAAGGCTCGGGCGACGCGGCTGTCGGCGGC
>JBILAR010000185.1:0-3429 GCA_044354115.1 Pseudomonas sp.
AATTTGGGTGCGGCCAAGGGTGGCCTCAGAGGCGCCCACGTCGGCTTGGCCGGCATCAATCAGGCTGCCTTGCTGGGTAAGTTTGCTGCGCGCTTGCAGTAACTCCGCCTCGCGGCTGGCAAGTGCGGCCTGAGCGCGCTCGATCGCCAGGCGAAAGTCTTCGGGCTCTAACTCCAAGAGCAAATCGCCTTGTTCGACGTGTTGGTTGTCAGCGACTAAAACCTTGGCGACGCGGGCGCTTAATTGGCTCGAGACGCGGGTGATCTCACCCTGCACGTAGGCGTTGTCGGTGCTTTCGATAAAGCGCCCAATCAGCAGCCAGTGGGCAAAGAAACCGCCGACGACTAGGGTCAGCAACGCTAGAAAAATGAATAGACGACGTTGCAAGTGGGCAGACATGAAAAGACTCGACTGACGATTGGCAGAATACCGGCAAATCTAGCAGTGTTCCTTGCGTGCTTGTAGTCGGTAGAATTCGGAAACTTTGTTGCTTATAGGAAACAATCATGGGGTTGGATGACGCCTTGATCTTCACTCGAGTGGTCGAGTGTCATAGCTTTACCCAAGCTGCGCTGGGTTTAAGCATGCAGAAGTCGACGGTGAGTCGGCGGATTGCCTTGCTGGAGGAGCGTTTGGGCGTGCGTTTGCTCAATCGCACCACGCGCAAGTTACGCCTCACCGAGGTGGGACTGGCCTATTACGAGCGCTGCCGGCAAATCATGCTGGATTTTGCCGAGGCCGAGCAGGCCGTGATGCAATTGCAATTGCGCCCCTCGGGGTTGTTGCGCATTACCGCGCCGATTGAGTTCGGTCAGCTGTTTTTAGGTCGGGTGCTGGGAGCCTTTATGCGCGAATACCCGGAGATTACCGCCGAGGTGGAGTTGACTTCGCGCAGAGTCGATCCGGTCGAGGAGGGCGTGGATATCGCCATGTTGGTCGGCCAGCCGTTGGACTCGACCCTGATTGCCCGGCCATTGCTGATGAGTGCTCGCAGTTTGTGTGCCAGCCCGGCTTATTTGCAGCAGCATGGCACGCCACAAGCGGTGCTGCAGTTGAGTGAGCATCGAGCGATTTTGCTGCCGGCAGACTCGCCGCGTTACTGGCCGTTGCTGGGGCAGGCGATCGCCTGTCAGCGGGTGTTGTCGTGCAATAACATCACCTTTGCCCGCGAGGCGGCGTTGGCAGGAGCTGGAATTGCCGGGTTGCCACTGATGATTAGCCGTGAAGAAGTGGCCAGTGGTCGGCTCATTGAAGTCTTGCCAGAGGCGCAACTGCCTAGCAGTGAGCTGTATGCGGTGTACCCGTCTAGGCGCTTTCAAACCATGAAAGTGAAAGCCTTTTTAGACTTTTTGTTGGCTAACCTAAGCGCGCAGGTAGGGCCGTTACTGGAGCCTTGAGTGGCGAGCCTGTAAGATTGCCCGATGTTTTAACTGCGCTATTGAAAGCCAAGAGCTGAGAGTTTCCATGACCATTGTTCGTACCCGTATCGCGCCATCGCCGACTGGCGATCCACACGTTGGCACCGCCTATATTGCGTTGTTCAACCTGTGCTTTGCTCGCCAGCACGGCGGCCAGTTTATTTTGCGCATTGAAGACACCGATCAGGTGCGCTCCACACGCGAATCCGAACAGCAGATTTTTGATTCGTTGCGCTGGTTGGGCATCGAGTGGGACGAGGGTCCGGATATCGGTGGTCCGCACGGCCCGTATCGGCAAAGCGAACGTGGCGAAATCTACAAAAAGTACTCCGATGAGTTAGTTGCCAAGGGGCATGCGTTCCCGTGCTTCTGCTCCTCTGAGCGCTTGGATCAAGTGCGCGCCGTACAGATGGCCAATAAAGAAACCCCACGCTACGACGGACACTGCCTGCATCTGGATTCGGCGGTTGCGCAGCAGCGCATTGCCGCTGGCGAAGCCCACGTGGTGCGTATGCAAGTGCCGACTGCAGGCGTTTGCGAGGTGCCCGACATGCTTCGCGGTACGGTCGAGATCCCGTGGGATCGCATGGACATGCAGGTTCTGATGAAGACCGACGGTCTGCCGACCTACTTTCTCGCCAACGTGGTCGATGACCATTTGATGGGCATCACCCACGTGTTGCGTGGCGAAGAGTGGCTACCCTCGGCGCCGAAACTGATCAAGTTGTATGAGTACTTCGGTTGGGAGCAACCGATGCTGTGCTACATGCCGCTGCTGCGTAATCCAGATAAGAGCAAGCTGTCCAAGCGCAAAAACCCGACCTCGGTGACTTTCTACGAGCGTATGGGCTTCTTGCCGCAGGCAATGCTCAACTATCTCGGGCGCATGGGTTGGTCGATGCCCGATGAGAGTGAGAAGTTCTCGCTGGCTGAGATGATCGAGCACTTCGATATTCAGCGCGTGTCCCTTGGCGGGCCGATCTTCGACATGGAGAAGCTGTCGTGGCTAAACGGCCAGTGGCTGCGTGAGCTGAGCGTCGAGACCTTTGCCGCCGAAGTGCAGAAGTGGGCATTTAACCCTGAGTATCTGATGCAGATCGCCCCGCATGTGCAGGGCCGGGTCGAAACCTTCAGTCAAATTGCCCCGCTGGCCGGGTTTTTCTTCGCGGGCTCAGTGCCGCTGAACGCCAAGCTGTTTGAGCACAAAAAGCTTGCGCCAGAACAGGTCCGCCAGCTGATGCAGTTGATTCTGTGGAAGCTCGAAGCACTCAGGCAGTGGGATAAAGAGCGCATCACCGGCTGCATTCAGGCGGTGGTTGAGTCGCTGGAGTTGAAGTTGCGTGACGCTATGCCGCTGATGTTTGCCGCTATTACCGGGCATGCCAGTTCGGTGTCGGTGCTCGATGCGATGGAGATTATCGGCCCGGACATGACTCGTTTCCGCTTGCGTCAGGCCCTAGAGTTGCTTGGCGGTGCGTCGAAAAAAGAAGTTAAAGAGTGGGAAAAACTTTTCGCTGCAATCGTCGGTTAATCGCCATCCGATCGCCGGTGTATGCCGGCGGTCGGGGCTTAAGTGGTTGTTCTGGCAGCATAAATAAAGTCTGTTAAGCTAAAATAGTGTTGACAGGGGTGAGGGCCGCGCTTAACATGCGCCCCGTCCTTGAATGGGGGTATAGCTCAGCTGGGAGAGCGCTTGCATGGCATGCAAGAGGTCAACGGTTCGATCCCGTTTATCTCCACCAATTCTTGAACCTAATGCTGGCCACCTCGGCGTTAGGTTGTTGTAAGTAGAAGGTTTTGTCCCCTTCGTCTAGTGGCCTAGGACACCGCCCTTTCACGGCGGTAACAGGGGTTCGAGTCCCCTAGGGGACGCCATTTGTAAACCGCAGAGTTTAGGCGTTGCGGGTCGAGAGACGTTAAATCTGGGGGTATAGCTCAGCTGGGAGAGCGCTTGCATGGCATGCAAGAGGTCAACGGTTCGATCCCGTTTATCTCCACCAATTATTGAGCT
>JBILAR010000039.1:0-26677 GCA_044354115.1 Pseudomonas sp.
CGCCGCGCACTTCCAACCCGCTTGGGATGGCACCCATCCGCTGGCGGACTTGTAACTCCTTAGATTCGTAGGGTCGGTTAGGCGCATGCAGAAATAGACCTCTGGTGATTTTTTTGCCCGCCCACGAACCTCCCAATTACCCATCACCCACAAAAGGAGAACAACAATGACAAAAATCGCCTTTATCGGTCTCGGCCACATGGGTTTGCCGATGGCCCGCAACCTGCTCAAGGCCGGCTTTGTCGTTAGCGTATTTGACCTAGTTGCCAGCGCCGTCGCCGAGCTAGCCAGCGAAGGCGCCCGTGCTGCCAGCAGCGCCGCCGATGCAGTCAAGGATGCCAGCGTGGTGATCAGCATGTTGCCGGCCAGCCAGCATGTCGAAAGCCTATATCTGGGCGATTCAGGCCTGCTCAAGCAGATTACCCCCGGCAGCTTGATTCTGGAGTGCTCGACCATAGCTCCAGAATCTGCCCGCAAGGTCCATCTAGCCGCCGCCAGCCTCGGCTTGGCCATGCTCGACGCTCCTGTGTCGGGCGGCACCGCCGGTGCGGCAGCCGGCACACTGACCTTTATGGTCGGCGGCAGCGCAGCAACCCTAGAGCAAGCCCGGCCAATACTGGCGGCCATGGGCAGCACTATTTTGCATGCCGGCGCAGACGGCGCCGGCCAGGTGGCCAAGGTTTGCAATAACCAACTGCTGGCCGTGCTAATGATCGGCACCGCCGAGGCCATGGCCCTCGGCGTGGCCAATGGCTTGGAGCCTAAGGTATTGGCCGAGATCATGCGCCAGAGCTCGGGCGGCAACTGGGCGCTGGAAAAATACAACCCTTGGCCCGGCGTAATGCCCGCCGCCCCGGCGTCCCGCGACTACAGCGGCGGCTTTATGGCCGAGCTGATGGCCAAAGACCTAGGTCTGGCCCAGCAAGCCGCGCAAGCCACCGCCAGCAGCACACCAATGGGCGCGCTGGCCTTGCAGTTGTATCGAATGTTGCTCAAGCGTGACCAAGGCAAGCTGGATTTTTCCGCGATCCAGAAGCTGTTTGTGTAAGGTGGGGCCGCAGGCATCGCCTAGCCGGCTCGCACGTTTCAATACATAACGGATACATCGCTATCGGTCACTGCCTAAACGCACGCGCAAGCATCGTTGTCAGTACCGTTGCCAGTGCGCTTAGACTCGTCGGCCATAAACACAGCCAAAATAACTGCCACGCAGCGCTATCCAAGCGCAGCATAGATCTTTAGACTGTACGCATAAACAGTATTTGTAGATTTAATAACCGTAATGGCATGTGAGGTGGTGAATGGCCGTCGAAGTGGTATACCGCAGCAGCCGCGATTTGGAGCGCTTATTCATGGATAAAGCTGAAGCTGACCGTCATGACAAAATGCTCGAACTGGCTGAACTGCTTACTGATGTACTGCAGAAGGCCGCGCCTTCGCTGAGTGAGCAACAGGGTGAAGAACTGGGTATTTTCATGGCGAAAAACCGCGATGTGTTTGCCAAGGCCTTTAAGAACCAGCCCGAGGCCTTAAGCGAGTTGTTTGCCCCGGCCGAGTCGGCCGAGGCTTAAGCATCGAGTTGCCCTTCAGCTACAAAAAAAGCCCCTGACGCGTAGCGCCTCAGGGGCTTTTTGTTGGCTATGTGTGCGTTAGTGGTTGAAAGCGCTTTGGCCTCGTAGGGTGCCGGTGAGCCTGCGAACCGCAGCATTTTTGCGACACCCTACTGGCCGCTTGAATCTTGCCTTATCCGTTGGTGCGTTACGCCGCGTTGCTCCTAACACACCCACAAGCGAAGCCAACCGCTAACTCGGACTATTTGGCGGACTGTTCGCTGCGCTCCTGAGTTCACCCTACGATTCGGTCTTCAACAGGTAACGGGTACAGAGCTTTTTATTGCCGCGCCGGTTCTCAATCCTCGGTCTCGGGCAGCTCTAGGGCAGTCACCAGCACCTGCATAAAGCGCGCAGCCTCACCGCCGGTAACCACCCGATGATCGAAGGTCAGCGACAGCGGCAGCATTGGATGAATCACCACCTGTCCCTGCCACGCCACCGGCTCATCGCGAATACCACCAGAACCGATAATCGCCACCTGCGGCGGCACCACTATGGGGTTGGCGTAGCGGCCGAATAAGGTGCCGAAGTTGGACAGGGTAATGGTCGCCCCGAGCATCTCTTGCGGCGGTATGGTGCGGGCCTTGGCGTCGGCGCGCAGGCGCTGCATGCCGGCTTTAAGATCGGCTTTGGTGCGCCCGGCCACATCGCGCAGCACCGGCACAAACAAGCCATCCGGGGTGTCCACGGCGATGCCTAAGTCCAGTTGCGGGCAGAGTTTCAGCGCCAGGGTTTTACCATCGAACCAGGCATTCAGTAGCGGTTCGGCTTTACAGGCCACGGCAATCGCCTGACCGAGGCGGATTAATGGATCGCGGGCGCTGCCCCAGCGGTGCAGGTCGGCATCGCCATACAGGGTGACGGGCACCACCTCGGCATGTGACTTGGCCATATTGATCGCCATGCTGCGGCGCACCCCGCGCAGTTTCTCGCCGCCAAACTTGTCCAGCGCCGCTTGCGCCGCTGCCTCAACGTCCGCCCGCGTCAGCGTGCCGCCCGCGCCGGAGCCGCTCAAGCCGCTCAATTCAACCCCCAACTGGGTGGCCAATTGGCGCACCGCCGGCGCGGCTCGCGGGCCTAGATGGGCGCGACTGGAGGCGGCTGCACCCACGCAAAAACTGTCCTCGGCGGTGCCACTGCCCACATCCAAGCGGCCGACCACGGTGCCGGTTTCCTCGCCTTCATAGGCCAGCAAGGGTTCGCCGACATGCAAAATGCCACCGGCCGCGCAGAAAATCTTGACCACCAAGCCATCGTAAGGCGCGGGAATATCAACAATCGCTTTGGCGGTTTCCACCGACACCAGCAGCTGATCGGCCTTAACCGTATCGCCAGCCTGCACATGCCATTCGACCACTTCTGCCTCTTGCAGGCCCTCGCCCAAATCCGGCAATTTAAAATACTTCATGAACTCCTCCCTAACGGTAATTCAGGCTGCTGTTGCAGGCGGCGACTATATCCGCCACCGAGGGGATATACAGTTGTTCCAGGCGGTACAGCGGCGGCGGAATATCCGGCGCGGTAACCCGCAAAATGGGCGCGTACAGATCACACCAGAGCCGCTCATACAGGCTGGCGGCGATCTCCGCCCCGACCCCACATGAGCGCGGCGCTTCGTGCACTATGACCGCCCGCCCGGTTTTTGCCACTGAGGCTTCCAAGGTATCGAGGTCCAGCGGTTTGATACAGGCCACATCGATCACCTCCACCGAGACGCCTTGCCCGGCCAACTCGGCGGCCGCTTGCAGGCTTTCGTGAATGCTCGCGCCCCAGCTAATCAGGGTCAGATCACTGCCCTCGCGCAAGGTGAAACAACTGTCCAATGGCAGACGTTTACCGTCGTCCAGCAGCACTTGCGGATTCATTCGATACAGGCGCGTCGGCTCAAGAAAAATCACCGGATCGGGGTCATCGATGGCCGCCAGCAGCAAGCCATAGGCGCGCGCCGGCGAGGACGGAATCACCACGCGCAACCCCGGAATATGCGCGAACAAGGCCTCGGTACTTTCACTGTGATGCTCGGGCGCACGAATCCCGGCGCCCATCGGGCTGCGCACCACCAGCGGACAACTGAGCCGGCCTCGGGTGCGATTGCGCAGACGACTGGCATGCGACACCAGTTGCTCCATGGCGGCATAGATAAAGCCGAGAAACTGGATTTCCATCACCGGTTTTAGCCCTTGCGCGGCCATGCCTACCGCCACGCCGGCGATCATCGCCTCGGCCAGCGGGGTGTCGAGCACCCGCTTAAAACCGAAGCGCTCACGCAGCCCTTGAGTGGCGCGAAACACCCCACCATTAACCCCAACGTCCTCGCCGAGCACCAGCACATTAGGGTCTTCGAGCATGGCCCGATGCAGAGCCAAATTCACCGCTTCGAGCAAGGTCAGTTTGGCACTGACTACGCTTTTATCGCTCATGCTGAGCACCTCCCGGCAGCGCGCCAGCGCTGCGTGCCGCGCGCTCCAGCAGCCACTCACGCTGTTCGGCCAAGGCCTGCGGCCACTGCGCATACACATAGTCCATGGCCGCCTGCGCGGGCTGCACCGACAGCGCCTCGTAGGCCGCCACCGCGTCTTGGATCTGCGCCTGACAGGCGGCGACCAGCGCCTGCTCACGCGCCTCATCCCATTGCCCGTGGGCCGCCAAGTAACTTTGCAGGCGCTTGATCGGCTCTTCCTGCCACGCCTGCTTAACTTCCTCGCTGGGGCGATAGCGAGTCGCATCGTCGGCGGTGGTGTGATCGCCCAGCCGATAGGTTAAACACTCCAACAGCACCGGGCCTTTGCCGTGGCGGGCGTGGTCGAGGGCCACTTGCAGGCGATCGTACAACGCCAGCACGTCATTACCGTCCACCTGCTCACCGGCAAAACCGGCGCCAATGGCCTTTTGCGCCAGCGTCGGCGCACCGCACTGTAAACGTCGCGGCACGGAGATGGCCCATTGATTGTTATTGACCACAAAAACCACCGGCAACTGCCAAGCACCGGCTAGATTCAGCGCCTCAAGAAAGTCGCCTTTACTGGTAGCACCGTCGCCACAGGTGGTGACCACCACCCGCTGCTGGCCACGAATTTTAAACGCGCTGGCCACCCCGCAGGCGTGTAAGGCCTGGGTGGCAATCGGCACACAGAGCGGGAAATCCTCAGCCGCCGCCGAATTACCGTAGGCGTTACCGCGCTCATCACCGCCCCAAAACTGCAAAATCTCTTGCATGCTCACCCCGCGTAGCAACTGCGCGGCGGTGTCGCGGTAATAAGGCACCAGCACGTCTTCGCCGCGCATCAGGCTGCCGATGGCCACACCTATGGCTTCTTGCCCGAGACTGGGCGCGTAGGTGCCGATGCGCCCGGTGCGTTGCAGAGCCACCACTTTTAAATCGAATAAACGCGTGAGTTGCATCTGCCGATAGAGCTGCACCAGCAGAGGTATATCCGCAGCCCACCCCGGTAACGCGCTAATCGGCACGCCCTCTGGATTTAGGTAGCGGGTGTAGGGCAGTTCGATGGGCTTGAGCATGGGCGTACTCCTTAACACGCCGCCAGAACGCGCTAGCGGCTCGCAGCAATTCAACGCGCCGGCACGGCGCCCGCTTCGGCAGCGCTAGGCGGGTTCTAGCAGACGCTCGGCCAGCTGATCGGCAATCCGCGCCGGCGAACGATTTTCCGCTTGAGCATGGGCGTAGACCTCGGTCAGCCGTTGGCCGATCTGCGCCAGATTAGTGGTAATTTCCGTCAAACTGGCACCTTGATGGGTGCGTGCGACGTAAATCAGGCCGCCCGAATTGATCACATAATCGGGCGCATAGAGAATCCCGCGAGCCTCTAATAACTCGGCAATTTCCGGGCTGGCCAATTGATTGTTGGCCGCCCCGGCCACCACCGCGCAATGCAGTTGCGCCACCGTTTGCTGGTTGAGCACACCACCCAAACCGCAGGGCACAAAGATATCGCAGGGGCTGCTGGCCAATGCCTCGCTGCTCACTGGCTGCACACCCAACTGCTGCACCGCCAACTGCAAACGCCCCGCGTCCAAGTCGCTGACCAGCAGCTCAGCACCGGCCGCCACCAGTTGTTCGGCCAGCGCATAGCCGACATGGCCAAGGCCCTGCACGGCGATGCGTAAACCTTGTAAGTCATCACTGCCCAAACGCGCCATGGCGCTGGCGCGAATCCCGGCAAATACGCCCATGGCGGTGTGCGGCGAGGGATCACCGGCGCGGCTGGTGCTGGTCACATGCTGGGTACGCTGGGCGATGCAGTCCATGTCGGCGGCCGAAGTGCCGCTGTCAACGGCGGTGATATAGCCGCCTTTAAGGGTTTCGATAAAGCCGCCAAAGGCCTCGAAGAGCGCCGCCCGGTTCGGCACATGGGCTGGACGAATCAGCACGGCCTTGCCGCCGCCAAAAGGGAGGCCGGCTAATGCCGCCTTGTAACTCATGCCTTTAGCCAAGCGCGCCGCATCGGCCACCGCACTGGCCGTGTCGGGATACAGCAGGTAGCGACAACCGCCCAACGCCGGCCCTAAGTGAGTGTTGTGCACGGCAATGATGGCCTGCAGGCCCGTGCGTGGATCTTGGGCCAAGTGCAGCGCTTGCAGCCCGTTCGCTTGCATGGTGGCAAACATCCGCGCGCCCTCCCCTAGTAGTTACTGGGAGTATAGGCAGGCGCACGAATTAGCGTCAGCACGCTCGGGCTAATTCGACCAACGACGGCAAATATCGGGCTCGCGCGGCAAGCGACTCAGTATCCCGTAGCGGCTGACATTAGCGTTGCGCGGTAGCAACGACGGCGGGTTTGAGTAGCTCACTGATGATTTTCTCGCTGTTGCGCACGACGGTCGCCGGCACCGCCTTTTCTTTGTAATTAAGCAGCGATTTTTCGATGTATTTCCACGTCGTGGCAACTCGCTGTAAGCGCTGCTCAGTCGCCGGGACTTGTGCAAATTGCTGCTGCAACAGAGTCAATTGTTGACGAAACTGCACTGCCAGTTGATCGACCGGCAACTCTAAATCACGGGCCTTGTCATAAATTGAACCGCCGCCATCAAGGCTGCTGGTTTCGCGCACATAACCGGCGGCAATCTGCTGCATCAAAATGGCCTGTTCCAACAGTGGCTCATCGGCAACCCCTTGAGCACGCAGTTTATTCAGAACATTGCTGTATGCCTGATTTAGCGTGGCGCCGCTGGCGGACATGGTATTCAGGGTGTTAACACTCACCCAGCCTTGGGTAAGCACCTCATTAGCCAGTACCTGCTGCTGAAAATCCCGTGCTTGGGTCTGCAGGGCCAGCACCTCAGCGTCCAGTGCAAGACCGGCACTCAACTCATCTAACTGCTCGGTCTGCTCGGCAAACTGCGCGGCGGTGGACTGCATTTGGGTGGCCACACGAGGGTCGACGTCCTCCAAACTGAGCAAGTGAAATTGCATCTGCAATTGATAACTCTGCAATCGCTGCGCGTTCACGCTGGCCAGCAACGCTTGCGGCTGCGCAGCCTGCAGTGACAAGGGCAGCAACGTAAGCAAGCCTGCCAAGAAAAAGCCACCGCGAACCACTGAAGACATACTGAGCACCCGACCGATAATGAATTAATGATTTCGATGTTCGCAGCCCACATAAAGCTACATAACTGGACCAAGGTTAGGCCGTGCGTGCAAAAACCATCAAGTCCCGTGGATGCCAGCACCATTTTCATGCCGCAGTTACGGCAGTTGAAAGCAAAGTGAAAACCCACAAAAGACCTAAAAACAACCCACAAATAGTCTGGTTGTAGGGCAAAAAAATGAGTTAGCCTCCTGCCTCCCATAAAACAATAAAAAGGGTCTGTTTAATGCGAAAAATACTGCTGTTTTGCTTGTTATGCATATCAACAACACTCAACGCCGCCGTTGGCGTATTCCCCGACAGTACCTTCCAAAACCTCGACTACGGCCTGTACTGGTTTGGCACTGGCGACACTTGGCAGAAAGCCATCCCCGGCCAAACCAATGCCTACTACGGCGCCAGCAAACCCACGGTGATTTATGT
This sequence comes from Pseudomonas sp., assembly GCA_044354115.1. Classification (GTDB taxonomy): domain Bacteria; phylum Pseudomonadota; class Gammaproteobacteria; order Pseudomonadales; family Pseudomonadaceae; genus Aquipseudomonas. The sequence goes on from JBILAR010000039.1 coordinate 7,643, forward strand.
GCATGGCTGGCAAAACGGCTCCAGCCAGAACAAAAATCGCGAAAGTTTCAACCGCAAGGATGCCGGCGGCCCGGACCTGGATCTGGCGTATGCCTGGCGACAAGCAGGCTATAACGTCGGCATTTTGTACTGGAACCAGTTTGCCGATGAAGGCGAGGTCAAAGACGCCGAAGCCAAAATATGGACCGCCAGCGGCCCGAAGACCATGCGCTGGCGCAACAGCAGCGGCGTCTATGCCAATGGTCCAAGCCAGTCGGCAGCAGACCTCATGTTCACCAGTTACAAAGACAACCTAGCGGGCTACAGCGGTAGCAACATCCGCCTACTTGGGCATTCCCTAGGCAACCAGATGGCCATCGTCTTGACCAAAAAAATCAGCGATGCCGTTACCGCGGGCAGCGTCAACAGCAAGCTACTACCCAAGCGCGTAGCATTACTCGACCCCTTCTATTCAAAGGACCCCAAGAGCTTTCTCGACAACAAGTGGGTCGGTGAGGTGTGCCGCACCTATGTCAGCGAACTCAAGGGAAAAGGTGTGATGTTCGAGGCCTACCGCACATCGGCAGCGTCCAGCAGCGGCTTTATTGGCGACAGCAACACTGGGCTGATGAACATGACCGCTTTCAGCGAGCTCAAACCTTGGTACTTCAACGCCACGCAACTGACGGAAAAGCACAATGCAGCAGCTTGGCACTATCTCTGGTCATTCAGTTACAACCCGCCATTGATTACCGGCACCAGCAATCAGGCCGCCTCAGCCAAAACTGTCGACAGCCGAATTAACACATTGATGAATGGCAGCAAGAAGCTGCAGCATGATCAGGGCGCTTATACCAAAGAGCCTTCCGACGATAACTTCAAGGAAGTCACCCGCTAAACCTTGCACCAATAGCCAAAAACTCCGAGGCCGGCAAATGCCGGCCTCGGAGTTTTTGGGGTTTAACTGACTGACCTCAGCCGGCAAACTTCTGCAAATTGGCCATCATCTCTTTCATCGCTTCGAGGTTGTCGCGGGGATGGGCGGCGCCGGTAAAGTCGCAAATCTGCTGCCACTGGGCAGCCACGTCTTCGGCGTCGAAACCGGCCTGCGGATCAAAGCCTGCACCCAGACTGCGCTCCCAACGAACCTTGCCGATCCAGCCGCCACCGACTTCGAACAGGCCGGCCGTTTCTGCGCATGCCTCACTGCCCAGATAGACCACCAGCGGGCTGATCAGCTCAGGCTTGAGTTGCTCGAACACCTGCGGAGGGATCAGACCTTCGGTCATCCGCGTGCCGCCAGTGGGGGCGATGGCATTAACCAGAATGTTGTTTTTACGTCCTTCCAGCGCCAGGGTACGGGTCAGGCCATAGAGGCCCAGCTTGGCCATGCCGTAGTTGCTCTGGCCAAAGTTGCCGTAAATGCCCGAGGTTGAGGCGGTGAAGATTACCCGACCAAAATTTTTCTCGCGCATGTGCGGCCAGGCGGCGCGGGTAACTTTGTAGGCGCCTTCAACATGGACCTTGTAGACCAGGTCCCAGTCGGCGTCTTCCATCTTGTGGAAGCTCTTGTCGCGCAGGATGCCGGCGTTATTGACCAGCACATCGACGCGACCAAAGCTGTCCAGGGCGTTCTGCACGATTTTGCCGCCATCGGTGACCGAGTCGTGATTGGCCACTGCCGTGCCGCCGGCGGCGCGAATTTCGGCCACCACCAAGTCGGCCGCCGAGGCATTGGCGCCTTCGCCGTGACTGCTACCGCCCAGGTCATTCACTACCACCCGCGCGCCATGCTTGGCGAACAGCAGCGCATGGGCACGCCCAAGGCCGCCACCGGCGCCGGTGACAATCACAACTTTGTCGTCAAAACGTATGGAGTTGCTCATTTATTCAGCTCACGGCGCGTATTGATAATGCCTTGAGTGTCAGCCAGATCGGCAGCCGCCACAACCACAGTCGCGCCGCTGAATGCCGCGTAATAACAGCCCGCGATGGACGCCTAGCCGACCGGGGTGATCAGGCTCAGGTGGTTATACAGATGCAGCACATGGGCCTGCGCATACTCGGCGTGAGTCAGGGCGCCATAGGCGAAGTGCGGCTGCAACTTGCCGGTGTGCGCGGCGAAACGCACCAGTGAGGCCTGCAAGCGCTGCAGCGCCAAGGTCGGATCGCTCGGGGCATCAAGCACCGGGGCGCCGGGGATCGGCTGCGTCAAGGGATGGCGCATGGCGCCGCGACTGGCAAATACGCTGAAGGCCGCCAGCCCCAGTGAATGGCGAAACCAGGCCGCTTTCAATTCGGGATAACCATCAATGGAGTAGTCGACACTCTGGGCGCAGTGGTTAAACACCTGCGCCGGACTCCAGCCCTGCAGGCTAATCAGTTGCTTGGCCACCAGCCGATCAAGTGATTGCAGCGCGCCTTCGATGCTCAAGGCCGCCGGCCTAGCACCGGCTGGCAAGCTCCAGTATCCAGCGCCGAGGGCCGCCACGCCGGTGAGAGCGGCGAGTTGAAGGAAATGACGACGCTGCATACTTAGCCTCCTATTATTATTGTTGTTGTAGAAACAGTGTTAGGGATCTGCTGCTTGCCGAAATTGCAGATAGTGCTGCAACACCTCAGCTGGTGCTTCTGTCTGCGGGTAGTGGCCTATAGTGTTCAATAAAACGTAATCGGCGTTCGGTAACAGTTCACGATAGCGCATCAGCATATGCGCGCCAGAAATCGGGTCAACAGCACCAACGATCAGTCGTAAGGGCAGCTCGCCGCGCTGCATCGCCGCCAACCAACGGTCACGCTGCACACGCCGTTCGGGTATATAGCGGATCAATAAATGCAACACCGCCGGGCCATTATTCCTGGCAATCAACGACCAAAAATCATCCAACTCGGCGGCGCTGGCTTGCGTCTCTGGGCCGAAGATTCGACTGAAATTACGCGCCAGTTTCTGCCGATTAAACAGCCTGCCCAACAGCGGCCCCAGCGGGCTCAACAGCAACCGCTGCGCCAGCAACGGTCGGTGCGTTTCGGGAAACAAGCCGCCATTGAGAAACACACAGCTTGCAAGGGCTATGCGCGCCTCGTAGTGGCGGGCCAATAGCTCTTGGGCGACGCTGTCGCCGTAGTCATGGGCCAACACATGCACAGGCGCGGCGATGCCCAAATGCGCGAGCAAGGCCTGCTGCACATCGGCTTGTTCTAACAAGCTGTAAGCATGCGAGCGCGGTTTAGCCGAGTCGCCAAAGCCGAGCATGTCGCAGGCGATCAGCTGATAGCGTTCACTTAAAGGTTGCCACAGGTAATGCCAGTCCCAGGACGCGGTCGGAAAACCATGAATCAGCAACAAAGGCTCGGCCGCTGCAACACCTGCGCGCGGCTGTGGCCCGGCGGTCCAATAACGGATGGGAAAACCCTTAAAATTAAATTCGTGGCTCTGCCCCCGCCAGTCCGCCAACGCTATGCCGGGCAGGCGCATTACTGGTCGTAACCGGGATTTTGCTGCTCCAATTTGCGCAGCAGGGCCGGCCACGGCAGCGCCCCGCCCATGCCCGTGGGACTGCGCATCACGCCGCTAAGCATGGCCCGGGCGCCGTCGAGAATAGTTTGCGGGATATGCACCAGCGGCGCCCCGCCGCTTTGCGCCATGACTTGAATCTCGCAAGTGCGCTGGAAGATAAACATCATCAGGAAGGCATCGGCGATGCTGCCGGCGCAGGTCATCAAACCGTGGTTACGCAGCAGCATGAAGTTGGTATTACCCAGATCGGCCTGCAGACGGGCTTTTTCCTCATGGTTAAGCGCCACCCCTTCATAGTCGTGATGGGACAGGCTGGACAACACGAATAACGATTGCTGCGACAACGGCAACACCCCGGCCTGTTGTGCGGCCACCGCCACGCCAGCGGCGGTGTGGGTGTGCAACACGCAGTTCACGTCATGCCGCACTTCATGCACGGCGCTGTGGATGGTGTAGCCAGCCGGATTAATCTCGAACGGGCTGTCCATCTGCTTAGTGCCGGCCAAATCGACTTTGATCAGGCTGGAGGCGCTGATTTCATGAAACATCAGCCCATAGGGGTTGATCAGGAAATCTTCGGTGCCCGGCACCTTGGCGGAGATATGGGTGAAGATCAGGTCATCCCAGCCATGCAGGGCAATCAGCCGGTAACAGGCGGCCAGATCGACGCGCGTTTGCCACTCGGCGGCGCTGACTTGGGTTTTCACGCTGGTAATGGCGGCAGGAGCATTCATCAAAATCACCTCGCTGTTATTGTTAGGCGCTGCGCAGGTCGCGTCAGGGAGTGCCTAGCAGTCTAGCGAGAGATTCAAATCACGACAGTCGCCTTGCCAGCCAAGCGACTGACCCTAGCGGCCTGCAGGAGTCACAGCAGCGCGGGGTAGTCGGCCGCCAGCAGCGGCCAGTCGAGCTGCACTTGCGGCGCATCGCTGAGCAGGCAAAAACCGCTGAACTCAAACGCCGGGGCCAAGGTGCAACCAACCAAACTGTAAGCACCTAACGGCCGCGCCGCTTGCCAGGCATGTGCCGGCACTGCGCGCTGCGGCATGCAGTCGCCCGCTAACGGTCCGAGCACTTGGCGCGCAATGCTGGTCGGCGACTCGGAGATCAGCAACTCCAGCGGCTCACCTTCATAGAAGTGCCAGAGTTCATCGGCATCCACCCGGTGCCAACGGCTGACTTGCCCGGCCGGCAATAAAAACACGATTGCAGAAGAAGCTAAGCGGCCATTTGGCAAGCGTAAAGCCGACTCAAATAATCGCCGGTAATAGCCGCCTTCCGGGTGTGGCTGCAATTGCAGTTGCTCGATTAACTGCGCAACGCGGGCCTGCATTAAGCGCTTAACGCCGTAATTAACTCGGCCAGCCAAGGCTCGGCATCCAGCTCGGGGCTGGCGGTTTCGCTGGCATCCAAACGCAGCATCGGCAGCACCTCACGAATGCCCAACTCGGCATACAACTCGCGCACCTGCTCGCCGCCGCCGCAAAAAGTCTCCCCATAGCTGGAGTCGCCCAGCGCCAACACCGCCCCCGGCAAACCATGCCACGCCGGCAAATGGTCGCGAATGGCGTAATACAGCGGTTGCAGGTTGTCCGGTAGCTCGCCCATGCCGGTGGTTGAGGTCACCACTAAAAACGCCTCGGGGGCAAAGGCTTGAATATCCGCTAATTGCGCCCGCGGGTTATGCCAAGCGTTTAAACCTGCAGCTTTCAGCAGTTTTTCGGCGTGGTGAGCAACTTCTTCGGCGGTGCCGTAAACAGAGCCGGAAAGTATGGCGATTTTCATTACAACTCCAAGTAACAGGCAACAATAAACAACATTATGCCGCAGTACAGAGTAACCCCGGATGTTTTAAACTGCGCCTTACCCGCACGCTCTGGAGCCACTGATGATTAACGCCAAACTACTGCAACTGGTCATCAATGCCTCCAATGACGGCATTGTGGTCGCCGAGCAAGAGGGCGACGATAACATCCTGATTTATGCCAACCCAGCATTCGAGCGCCTTACCGGTTATAGCGCCGATGACATCCTGTATCAGGATTGCCGCTTTCTGCAGGCCGGCGACCGGCAACAAGCCGGGATCGACGCCATCCGCGAGGCCGCCAAAGAAAAGCGTCCCTGTCGGCAAGTGATCCGCAATTACCGCAAAGACGGCAGCGTATTTTGGAATGAACTGTCGATCACCCCAGCATTTAACGAGGCCGACCAACTGACTTATTTCATTGGAATCCAAAAAGATGTCAGCGCTCAGGTTGCCGCCGAGCAGCGCATTGGCGAGCTGGAAGCCGAACTAAGCGAACTGCGCGCGGAACTGGCCAAGGTAAAAAATCGAACTTAGTTGAGATTTAAAGGCCCAAACCTTGCAAGATCTAAATATCGCAACCCGAGTTAAACGATTGTCATGAGCAAAAAAAGCCTCCTCAACCACGAGGAACTGGATTACATCCAACAAATCCTCGGCAATAGCTTGGCGATTAGCGGCTTAGCTGCGCCGAGCTTTCGGGTCGATGGCGGCGCGGCGGCAAATGCTGTTTTGGCCAGCCTTGGCAAACATGCCGAGCTGCACCTAGACGCCCAACTTGGCGATCAGCATCTGCGTTTCCCCCTGCAACTGGTCGAAGATGAATTCCATGCGTTGCACCTAGAACTGGGCGCACCGAAAATCTTTCAGCACGGTGATGTGCAGCGCTCATGGCGCCTCAACCTTGAGCAACCGCTGTTTTTGCTGGACCAAGACGGCGCCCTAAGCGAGCTGTGTGTGCATGAAATATCGCCATCAGGGGTACTGATTGAGGCCACCGGCAGCCTCAACACACCCGAGACTTTCACCCTTTGGTTGCCGTTGCCGGGTCAGGAACCGATCAAGCTGCGCGGTAACTATGTGCGCCGGATAAACCCCGAGCTGAGCGCCTTTCGCCTCGACCTACTGCCCGTCAGTCATGGCGAGCGTTTGCGCCACTTCATCTTCCAGCAGCACCGTCTGCAACATCCGCAACTGCAACAGCGCGCGTAAACACGACGCAGCGCCCGGGCAAAAAAAATCCGACAGCCAAATACCCAGCTGTCGGAGAGCGCAAAACGCGAGAAATACCAAGCCTGTCGTAGCAGGCATGGCTAGGGTCGGTTAAGCGTCAAATTCCTCATCACTGAAGGCCATTAAGCTGGCCTTACCGGCCGTCACCTCGGCCAGCAAGCCGCTGGTTTCGCTCAATACGCGGGTCATATAGAAGTCGGCGGACTTAACCTTGGCCGAGTAAAACGCCGTTTCACTGCTACCGGCTGCGAGTTGCTGTTGCGCCACTGCGGCCATCCGCGACCAGAACCACGCCAAGCTAACCAAGGCAAACAAGCGCAGGTAGGGGGTTGCCGCAGCAGCAGCCTGCTCGGGGTCTTGCAGGCCTTGGCTGGCGACCCACAGCGTGGCCTGCTGCAGTTGCTTAAGTGCTTGCGCCACGCCAGGAACGTGCGGCGCATGCGGATTTTCCCGCAACCAAGCCTCGATCAAGGCAAAGAAGCTGCGCACCGCGCGCCCACCGCCCAAGCCCAATTTACGTCCCACTAGGTCCAGCGCCTGAATGCCGTTGGTGCCTTCGTAAATACGGGTAATACGCGAGTCGCGCACCAATTGCTCGATACCCCAATCTTGCGTATAGCCAGAGCCGCCCAACACTTGCAGGCCATCGTTGGCACAGTTAAAGCCCTCGTCGGTTAAGAACGACTTAACCACCGGAGTCAGCAGTTGCAGCAGGTCATCGGCGCGCTCACGCACTTCGGGGTCTTGATGCTGATGGGCGACATCCATCTGCAAGCCGGTGAAGTACGCCAGCGCCCGGCAACCTTCGATCATCACCTTCTGGCGCAGCAAGTTACGCCGCACATCAGGGTGCACCATGATCGAGTCGGCCGGCTTATCGGCCATTTTAGCGCCCGACAAAGCGCGACCTTGCAGGCGCTCACGGGCAAACCCTAGGCTGATCTGATAGGCGTTTTCGGCAATCCCCAAGCCCTGCATGCCGACCATCAGGCGTGCCGAGTTCATCATGGTAAACATGCAGCGCATGCCCTTGTTCGCCTCGCCAATCAACCAGCCTTGCGCACCTTCAAAGTTCATCACGCAGGTGGCCGAGCCTTTGATGCCCATTTTGTGCTCAAGGCCGCCGCAAAAAGCGCTGTTACGGGTGCCACAGGCCAAGAATTTGGGCACTAAAAATAAGGAAATACCTTTCACGTTGTCTGGGGCGTCGGGCAATTTGGCCAGTACCAAGTGCACGATATTGTCGGCAAGATCGTGCTCGCCGCCGGTGATCCAGATTTTTGTCCCGCTGAGGGCGTAACTGCCATCGGCATTGGGCAACGCACGGGTGCGGATCAGCCCAAGGTCGGTGCCGCACTGCGGCTCGGTCAAGCACATAGTGCCGGTCCACTCGCCACTGATCAGTTTGGGCAGGTACTGCTCTTGCTGCTCGCGGGTGCCGTGGGCGGTCAAGGCGTTAATCGCCCCGTGGGTAAGGCCGGGATACATGCCCAGCGACAGGTTGGCCGAGCAGACCACTTCCTCAACCATCATGTTCAGCACATGGGGCAGACCCTGCCCACCAAACTCAGGCTCGCAGGCCAGGGCCGTCCAGCCACCCTGAGCGAACTGTTGATAGGCACTGCGAAAGCCATCCGGCACCTTGACCGTTTTAGTCTGCGGATCGTACTGACAACCTTGCTGGTCGCCGCTGGCGTTGAGCGGTGCCAGCACGTTTTCCGCCAGCTTGGCGGCCTCCTCTAAAATGGCGCCACCGAGATCGTTACCGAACTCATGCTGACTAGGCAGCGTTTGCAAGGTGGCATAAGCATCGAGCACTTCATCGAAAACGAACTGCATGTCACGCAGTGGGGCACGGTATGCGGGCATAAGAATCATCCTTAAAGCTGTACAATAAGATTTAATGTACAGCTCTTGTATAGCTTTTAGCGCTCACCATGCAAGCCTTTTTTAACCCCACGAAAAAACCACACCGACAGAGCGGCGCAAAAGCGCCAGCTTTGGTCGTTGCCGGGCAGTCGAAAAGATAGAATTAAGACGGGTAAAAGATGCCGCTAGCCTAGGACCAAGGCAGCGGCGGCAAGCAACGGGAGGTAGTCGGGCGCTGGTTAAGTATCGAGCTGACAGCGCAGCAATTGCTGCATGCGCTGCTGCAAGCTAAGCCCGTCGTTGCCCAAGCAAGCGACTGGCGAACCGCTCATTTGCTCGTCAGCCAACTCCGAGACTTCACCCGCAAGGGCCAGCGGGCATTCCAAGCTCAAGGCCAAACGCGCCATTTGCCGGGCGAAATCATTGCTCGGCGAATGATTGGAAAACAACACCAGCAACTGTGGCTGGAGTTTCTCGCAGACTAGGGTTAACTCCTCCAGTGGCTGCCCTTGGGCCAGCACGGTCAGGGCAATAGCCGCATCCCCCAGCAGCAACCCGCAGACCAGCAACTCCAGCTCATGGCATTGCCCCGGGATGGCGGCCAACACCACCCGCACCTCACTGCTGCCACGGGCAAACTGCAGGCGTTGCAAGGCGCGGGCACGCAGGAAACTGTCGTAAAACAACCATTCACTGCTGCGCCCAAACTCGTGTTGACGTAGCTTCAATTGCTGCCACAACGGCATCAGCACATCCTGAAACGCCACTGTCAGCGGGTAATTGGAGAAGATTTGCCCGTACAGTTGCTCTAATCGCAGCTGATCAAAGTCATGCAGCGCGTCACGCAGTTGCGCTTGCCACTCGCCCCACTCACCGCTAGCGACGGCCGGAGAAACAGGCGCGGCACGGGTTTGCGCCAACTCATTACGCTGCAAGATTTTGCCGACCTTACTCACCGCAACGCCGCGCTCAAGCCACGCCAAAATGCTGCGAACGGCCTCAATGTTGGCCTGCGAGTACAGCCGATGGCCGCTCTCGGTGCGCGTCGGCTGGATCAGCCCATAACGTCGCTCCCAAGCCCGCAGCGTCACCGGATTAACCCCGGTAAGACGCGACACTTCGCGGATGGGAAACAACTCCTCTTGCTTGAGCGCCATCGAGGCGAGGGCTACAGCAGCACGTTCAGGCATGGCGGTTGGGCTCAATTATATTGTGGGTATTGTACAACAGCACAGCATGCAATTTTCTATACAACATATGTACATAGCCGCAGATTAACCCACCCCTAGCACCACATGGTGGGCTCTCTCGACACTGCAAGCCGATAGCGCAGAGCAAGCATCGAGATTACTTGTACAATAATTATTTTATGTATAGCTTTATACCCGCATAATGAGCAGCATTTTTCACTACCGTTTGCGAGGTTGCCATGGGCCCGTTATCCGCCCCGATTCTGCTCACTGGCGCCAGCCAGCGGGTTGGCCTGCACTGTGCGCTGCGTTTGCTCGACGACGGCCACCGGGTGATCGTTAGCTACCGTACCGAGCGTGAAGGTCTAACGCTGCTGCGCGAGCGAGGCGCCCTGTGCTTACCGGCGGACTTTGCCAGCGAGGCCGGCATCCTTAATTTTATCGAGCATCTGCACAGCCAAACCGACTGCCTGCGTGCCATCGTGCACAACGCCTCCGACTGGTTGGCCGAGGGTGACGAGCCAGACGCAGCGCTGTTTAGCCAAATGATTAACGTACATATGCTTGCGCCCTATCTGATTAACCTACATTGCCAGAGCCTGCTGCAGGCCTCACAGCCAGCTGACATCGTGCATATCAGCGATGACGTGGCGCGCACCGGCAGCGCTAAACATATCGCCTACAGCGCCAGCAAAGCCGGACTGGAAAACCTCACCCTATCGTTTGCCACACGCTTCGCCCCGCAGATTAAGGTCAACGGCATAGCGCCGGCGCTGGTGCTGTTTAACCCTGGCGATGCAGCCGAGTACCGCGCCAAAGCCCTAAACAAATCGGCGCTGGGCATTGAGCCGGGCGCTGAGGTGATCTACCAAAGCCTGCGCTACCTGCTCGACAACCCTTACGTCACCGGCACCACCCTGACCGTCAATGGCGGCCGGCACCTGAAATAACCGCCTGTAGAGGAATACCCCATGAGCCCACTATTACCCGACCATTACCGCCAGATTTTACTCGGCTTGGGCGAAGACCCCGAGCGCGAAGGCTTACTCGACACGCCCAAACGCGCCGCCAAAGCCATGCAGTACCTCTGCCACGGCTACGCCCAAAGCGTTGAGGAGATCGTCAACGGCGCGCTATTCGCCTCGGATAACGACGAGATGGTGATCGTCAAAAACATCGAGCTGTATTCGCTGTGCGAACACCATATGCTGCCGTTTATCGGCAAGGCCCATGTGGCTTACATCCCCACCGGCAAGGTGCTGGGACTGTCGAAAATCGCCCGAATTGTCGATATGTTTGCCCGCCGCTTGCAGATTCAAGAGAACCTCACCAAGCAAATCGCCGAGGCCATTCAGAAAGTCACCGACGCCGCTGGAGTCGCTGTGGTGATTGAGGCTCAGCACATGTGCATGATGATGCGCGGCGTCGAGAAGCAAAATTCCTCGATGAACACCTCGGTGATGCTCGGTGCGTTTCGCCAGTCGGCGAGTACCCGGCAAGAATTTTTACAACTGATCAGCAGAGGTAACTAAGCATGGCGCAACTGCAAGCCGGCATGGCACGGATTCGCATTAAAGACCTCAGCGTACGCACCTTTATTGGCATCAAGGAGGACGAAATCCTCAACAAGCAAGACGTGCTAATTAACCTGACCATCCTCTACCCGGCCATCGAGGCGGTGCGCGACAACGACATCGACCACGCCCTGAATTACCGCACCATCACCAAGGCGATCATCCAGCATGTGGAGGGTAATCGCTTCGCCCTGCTCGAACGCCTGACCCAAGAGTTGCTCGATCTGGTGATGCTCAATCCAGCGGTCTGCTACGCCGAAGTCGAAGTCGACAAGCCGCACGCCCTGCGCTTTGCTCAATCTGTGTCTATCACCCTCGCTGCCCAACGCTAAACGCCGGCGCAGGCGATCAAGGATTGCCGGCACCGGCGCAGACTTTTATCATCAGCGCCTGTATGCCCCTCCATAGTGAGAACACTCTGATGACCGAGCAACAACGCCTCGAACTCGACGCCGCCGCCTTCCGCCAACTGGTGCAACACCTGCGTTCACGGCCAGACGCACAGAACATCGACCTGATGAACCTGGCCGGTTTCTGCCGCAACTGTTTGTCTAAGTGGTACAAAGCCGCCGCCGACGACATGGGCGTCAGCGTCAGCGTCGAGCAAGCGCGCGAAGAGATTTACGGCATGCCCTACAGCGAGTGGAAGGCTAAGTACCAAAAAGACGCCAGCGCCGAGCAACAGGCCGCCTTTGCCAAGGTACACAAACCATGAGCCCGCTCGAGGCGTTTCTCGCGCAGTTGCACAATGAGCAGCACCTGTTCAGCCAGACCCTGGCCTTTATCGCCGAGCACTACCACTACCAAGCCAGCAGCTTCAGCAATGGCAGCGTGGAAAACCCGGCCGGGCAGAATGAAGGCTCGTGCAAAACCCTAGGCTTGGCACTGCTGGAAGGCTTTAGCTTGGAGCAAACTTTGCGCGCCTTCGGTGAGCATTACCGCGCCGTACTGGCCACCCCCGACGGTAGCGATCACGGTAATATCCGCGCCTTGCTGGACAGCGGCTTAGCCGGCGTGCGCTTTGCCCAGCCGAGCCTGCAACGCAAGGCTTAAGTAGCCCAGAGGGCGCTGCGCCGCAGCGCCGAAGCAAATCCACAGCCCTTGCTATACTGGCCTGACAACCCCTCCTGATGCGCTCGGCATGACCTTACGCAAACGCATGTTCTGGCTATTTACCCCATTACTGGTGCTAACACTGGTGATTGCCTACGGCTTGTCGGAACGTATTTTACTCAGCCGCTTTGATGCGCAAGACCACGCCCTACTGCTCAATGATGTCGAGCGCCTGCGTAGCCGTTTAGACAGTTTAATCAGCCGCAGTGAAGACCTGCTGCGCACCTACTCCGAGTGGGACGACACTTACCAGTTTATGCAGGGCCAACAACCGAATTTTGTCCGCAGCAACATGGATGAGCAATCGCTGGCGCTGCTGAATTTTGACTTTATGGTGTTCCTCGACCTCGACGGCCGGGTGGTGACCGAGCAATGGCTGCCGCCCGACCTTACCGACATGCTCAGCGTCGGCACGCAACATCCCAGTAACTACGAGAGCTTGCGCGCCGACATTCTGCAACTGGGCCAGCAATTGGCTAAACACAATCTCGCCAGCCTGAATGTTGACGGTCAAGGCCAACTGTTACTGCTGCAAGGCACGCCACTGCTATTACTCGCCAGCCCAATCAGCAATACCCAAAGCTTTGCCGAGCCGATCGGCACTATCGTGGCCGGGCACTTTATTGATGCCGAGCGTTTTGAGAGTTTACAAAATCAAGTCGACGGCAATCTACAGCTGATCGAGCCAAACAACGCCAACGAACGGGGGCAGGCACTAAAAATGCCCCTCGACAGCAACCTAAGCGGCTTAACCATCAGCCCACGGCGCTTGCTCGACAACCAGCGACAACAACTCGACTTACAGTTCAGCAATCAACTACAGCAACCCCAACTGACCTTACAGATCAATAAGGACCGGCGTTTACGCGCCGAGGGTCAGCAGGCCATTGGCTTCTTTTTACTGCTTAGCGTCACCGCTGGCGCATTGGCGCTGTTGCTGATCTACCTGTGCTTAGAGTTTTGGTTGCTGCGCCGCCTACAGCGCATCCACCGTGAGGTCACCTTAATAGGTGCCGACAGTCGAGTGCCACGCTTGGCCGATCAAGGTAAAGACGAACTGGGACAACTGGCCACGGCGTTAAACAAAATGTTTGCGCGCCTGAGCCAAAGCGAGTCACGCGAACAATTAATTCTCGACTCCATTAACGAGGGCTATTTCGAGGTTGACCCAAGCGGCCATTTGCTCAGCGCCAACAATGCCCTGGCGAGTATTTTTGGGTACAGCAGCGAGGCGTTAAAGGGCCAGAGTTTCGCCCTAGTGCTTAATGAACACGACATGTTACGCACCCTGCAATTACTGCAAAAACTGGCCGCCGGCGGCAACGACAATCTGCTCGCCACTGCATTCAAACGCGGCGACGGCAGCCTCGGTCACTTTGAAGCGCGACTGGCGGCCATGCACGACCAGCAAGGTGTGCTCATGGGCTGGCGCGGCATAGTGCGCGACACCAGCGAGCAAATGGCCTATCAAAATCAGCTGATCGACATGGCCTATCGTGACCCACTGACCGATTTAGGCAACCGCAAAGCCTTTGTCGAGCAATTGCAAAGCAGCTTAGAGCTGATGCAGCGCAAACAACAAACGCTGGCATTGCTGTATCTGGACCTCGACCGTTTTAAACAGGTTAACGACCATTACGGCCACGACGTCGGCGATGCCCTGCTGATTTCAATTGCCGAACGACTGCGCAACTCCCTGCGCCAGCCAGACTGGGCCTATCGCTTAGGTGGCGACGAATTCACCATACTGCTGCCAGAGGCAGACCGAAACGCCGCTATGAAACTGGCCGAGCGTTTACTGCACAACCTCAGCCAGCCTTTTACCCACGGCGATATCGTTATTAACTTTGTCACCCCCAGCATCGGCATTGCCCTCTACCCGGAACACGCCCAGTACGCCGAAGGCCTGATTAAAGCCGCCGACATCGCCATGTACGAAGCCAAAGAGCAACGCAACCGCGCCTGTGTTTACCAACCCGCCGAGCTTTCCCCGCCGGCGCAAAACAGCTAAGGTCGCGCGATATTTCGCTTTGGGAGCATCGCCATGACCACCCCTGCACTCTCTGGTCCGCAGTACCTGCGTGAAGGTTTAAAACTGATTTTAAGCCCCGGCCTGCGGCTGTTTGTGCTACTGCCACTGACCATTAACCTGCTGGTATTTATCGGTTTAATTGCCGTTTCAATGCAACAGTTCAGCGATTGGGTCGAGATGTTTATGCCCAGCTTACCCAGTTGGCTGAGTTTTCTTGAGTACATCCTCTGGCCGCTATTTGTGTTGCTGGTGCTGCTGATGGTGTTTTTCACCTTCAACTTGGTGGCCAACATCATTGCCGCGCCCTTTAACGGTTTTCTCGCCGAGAAGGTCGAGATCGTCGCCCGCGGCCAAGACAACTTCCCGTCCTTTAGCTGGCGTGAACTGGCCGCGATGGTGCCGCGCACCCTGAGTCGGGAGATGCGCAAACTCGGCTATTTTCTGCCGCGCAGCATCGCCTTGCTGATTTTGTCGTTTATCCCGGTACTGAACATTCTTGCCGCACCGCTGTGGCTGCTGTTTGGCGTGTGGATGATGGCCGTGCAATACATCGACTATCCGGCCGACAACAACAAGATGAGCTGGCCGGACATGCTCGCTTGGCTGCGCGCCAAGCGCTGGCAGAGCCTTGGCTTTGGCGGCATCACCTATTTGGCGCTACTGATTCCCTTCGTCAACATCCTGATGATGCCGGCAGCGGTGGCTGGAGCCACCTTGTTTTGGGTACGCGAAGGCGCTGAGCAACAGGCTTAATCGTTGCGCGGGCGTTACACTAAGCCATCATTATTAAAGCCCTTCGGTCGAGAACCCTCCATGAGCAGTGAACACAGCGTAAACGGCAACATCGTCACTAAGGTCAACAATGAGTGGTGGGTTTGCCGCGAAAAAGGCGAGCAAATTGCCGGCCCCTTCGGCTCCGAGACATTGGCCCGCGAGGTGGCTGCGGTGCTGCAAGACCAACCTGCGCCACCACCGCTGCGCCGCAAAAAATAACTCCGCTCCCCGCCAAGCAAGCGTCGTCATCGTCACAAAGCGGTAACCGCTGCGTCACACAGACAACATGGCCGCAGCCCAGACTGTGGCCATGAACCCAGCCTGCCTACACATCGCCCTAATCAGCGAAACCTTGTCATCCCACACGCCGGGGGTAGCCAACACCCTTGACCGCCTCTGCGCGGGTCTGAGTGAGCGCGGCCATCAATTGCAGCGAGTGCGGCCACGGCACAGCAGCGATGGCGGACGACGCAGTGATGCGCATTTACTGCTCACCCACGGCTGGCCATTGCCAGGCTATCCGGGCCTGCAGTGGGGCTTATCGGCGCGCCACAAACTCTACAAACACTGGCAACTGCAACGGCCAGACGTGCTGTATATCGCCAGCGAAGGCCCACTTGGACTGTCGGCGCTGTGGGTCGCGCGACGCTTGGGCATCCCGGTGGTCAGCAGCTTTCACAGCAACCTCCAGCAGTACCACAGTCACTCCGGTTTGGGCCTGTTCAGCCGCCTACTGACTAACTACCTGCGCTGGTTTCATAACCGCTCGCAGCTCACCTTGGTGCCCAGTGCCAGTCAGTGCATAGAACTCACAAGGCGCGGTTTTCAGCGCTTGCAACTGCTGACCCGCGGGGTCGATGGGCAGTTGTTTCATCCGCGCAAACGCAGCAACAGCTTGCGTGCCAGCTGGGGCCTGAGCGAGGACGACATAGCCGTGCTGCATGTTGGTCGCCTGACCAGCGAAAAAAACCTCGAGTTGTTAGCACCAAGCTTTTTAGCCTTGCAGAGCACCTATCCGCAGCGCCGCTTCAAGCTCATCGTGGTCGGCGATGGACCGCAACGCAGCGCATTACAACAAGAGTTACCAGAAGCCATCTTCACCGGCGTACAACGCGGCGAAACGCTGGCCGAGCACTATGCCTCGGCTGATGTATTTGTGTTTCCCAGCCTGAGTGAAACTTTCGCCAATGTAGTGCTCGAAGCCTTGGCCTCCGGGCTGGGCGTAGTGGCCTTCGATCAAGCCGCCGCAGGCCAACATATCCGCCACGGCCATAATGGCGCGCTGGCCATTCCCCACGACTCGGCTGACTTTATTGAGGCCGCGCTATGGCTCTTGGCCGAGCCTGAAACGCTGCGCAGGGTGCGCCTGAATGCCCGCCAACACGCCAGTCGACAAGGCTGGGAAACGATCATTCAACTGCTCGAAAACCACCTACGCAACACCTGCACGCTCGCCTCCACCCCAATTGTTAGCAGTTAGCCGAGCCTATCGAAGCCAGAATCGCAGGCAGAAAAAAGCCCGCCAGCTCAGACCGTCTGAGTGGGCGGGCGATTTTAGTTTTACCGATCAATATTGCTGAGGCTGCCCCGGCACTGGGCGCAAGTTGACTTCCACCCGGCGGTTTTGCGCACGGCCATCGGCGGTGGCATTGCTGGCAATCGGCTGATCCGGACCAGCGCCACGAATCGATAAACGCGAAGCGTCCACCCCTTGCGCCGTCAAATAGTTAGCCACGCTCTGGGCGCGGCGCTGGGACAAATCCATATTGTGCTGGCGGCTGCCGGTGCTGTCGGTAAAACCAACAATTTCGATGTTGTTTTGATTGAACTGTTTAAACGAGCTGCCGAGGTTATTCAGCGGCGCATAGAAGTTGCTGACGATCTCCGCCGAGTCGGTAGCGAAGGTGATATTGCCCGGCATGATCAACTTAATCTGATCGCCCTGACGCTGCACCTCCACACCGGTGCCCTGCATGCTGCGGCGCAATTCGGCCTCTTGTTTATCCGCGTAGTAACCATAACCGGCGCCACTGGCACCGCCGATAGCGGCGCCGATCAACGCGCCCTTGCCGCGATTATCATGGCTAATCAAGGCACCCGCCGCCGCCCCGGCCAGAGCACCTAAACCACCATAGGTGGCAGTTTTATTGCTGCCCGCAGGCTGATTATCATAAGGATTTTGCGACGCGCAGCCCGCCAACAGGGCAACAGCGCTGACGGCAATTAACAGGCGATTATGGCTAAGCATGCGGGTAACTCCTGAACAGTTAAGCGGCCCTTATGGGCGTTGCTGGTTTGAACCCAAAGACGGCATAAAATTCCGCCTCAAGCGCGCACATACGGATTGCTGCGCATCTCATCGCCTAAACGCGTATCCGGGCCATGACCGGTGACCACAGTGGCGTCCTCATCCAAGGTATACAGGCGCTGCTTGATCGAACGCTCGATGGTCGGGTAATCGCCACCCCACAAATCGGTGCGGCCAATACCGCCGCGAAACAGCGTATCGCCGGCAATCAGCAACTTCGCCTCGGGGAACCAAAAACTCATCGAACCCGGCGTATGTCCCGGTGTGTGCAACGCCACACCGCAGCCGCAATCCAGCGCCTGATCATCGATCAACCACTGATCCGGCGACGGCACCGGCACATAAGGCACACCAAACATACCGCACTGCATCTCTAGGTTGTCCCAGAGAAACTGATCTTCTTTATGCAGGTGCAAGGTCGCCCCGGTTCTCTCCTTCATCTGCCCCGAGGCGAGAAAGTGATCCAAGTGCGCATGGGTGTGAATAATGCTCACCACCTTCAGTCCATGAGCCTCAAGCTTGGCCATGATCAACTCAGGGTTACCGCCCGGATCCACCACTATGGCTTTCTTGGTGACAGGGTCGCCGATGATGGTGCAATTGCACTGCAAAGGCCCAACGGGGAAAGTTTCGCGGATAATAGCGGTCTGCAAGGTCATTACGGCATGCTCCAAAATAATCATTAGCACGGTGCAAAAAATAATGGTGAGTATAGGAAGAAAGGCCCGTACTAGGGCACGTCCAAATGAGGCATAAAGCATGACCTGCCCAGACACGGACATTCAACCGCCAAGTCGAAGCGACAGTCGAGCTTAGGCGTCCGTAGCGGGGGAAAGACCGGCCTGAGGCAGTCTTCGCGTCCTTTCGATGGCTGGACTGGGCGCTTACGCTATAACGACTAAGCTCTAAGCAAACAGGAGCCGCGCATGAACGATCAACCCCCACGGCCACCGACCTTCTGGCAGATGCTGCAAAGCGTGCTGGCGGCGGCCTTTGGTGTGCAGAGCGGGAAGAACCGAGCGCGGGATTTTGGTCATGGCAAACCCAGTCAGTTTATTGCGCTGGGGCTACTGTTTACGCTGTGCTTTGTATTAACGGTGTTTGGTGTGGTGAAGTTGGTGCTGTATTTCGCCGGTATTTAATTGTTCAGTTATTTAACTGCGCAATAACCGAACAATTGAACAGATCCAAAGATCTACGGCGTAACTTTTCTTGGCCCAAAGACAAACCCCCGACCATCTTACGATGATCAGGGGTTTGGTGTTTAAGCTTGACGATGACCTACTCTCACATGGGGAAACCCCACACTACCATCGGCGATGAATCGTTTCACTACTGAGTTCGGGATGGGATCAGGTGGTTCCAATTCTCTATGGTCGTCAAGCAATTCGGTTGGAACCTCGTGCAAGCACGCGATTCCTAATTGGGTATGTGATAGCAAGTTCGTAGTTTACCGCAAACTTTCGGTTTATTGCGTATTCTCGCCATCAATTTGCAGCCGTTAAGCGCAAATTGCTTGGGTGTTATATGGTCAAGCCTCACGGGCAATTAGTATTGGTTAGCTCAACGCCTCACAGCGCTTACACACCCAACCTATCAACGTCGTAGTCTTCGACGGCCCTTTAGGGAACTCAAGGTTCCA
>JBILAR010000200.1:0-2607 GCA_044354115.1 Pseudomonas sp.
TTACGCTCCACGCTTCCTTCCCACACTCGGTCGCCCTCATGCCGTTGCGCTTTGCTTCATTCGCTGTGGCCAGCTTAAGAGAGGACTTTCACCTCTAGGATGACGCCCATGCTGGGCGCACAAGTGAGGCGCCGTAAGGGCGGAACCATTCGATCAATCAACACCGTGCGGCGTTCGGATGCAGCACTCAAAACAACGGCAACAGCATCGCGGCTAAAGCCCCTCCTACGAAAGCTCGACCGCAGCAGTTGCCGAGGCTTGAGGGTGACAGCAGCATCGCATCGCGGACAAGTCCGCTCCTACAGGGACAGCGAACGCCCGAGCGATCCAACAACCAACACACCAATCCCACGTCGAAGCCATGTAGAGCAGCTGAAACCCGCGCATCTAAGCCCTGCGGGTTGCACCCTACGAAAATCAAAAGTGCATGAGACCTTCTCTACATATCCTGTTAAGCATTCGGCATAACTGCGCCCTCTATTTACCAGCAGCCACGGTATTCTGAAAATGGGCCACCGAGGGCAACAACATGCAAAACGAGATAACCTCCAGAGCTACTGCCGCTCTGCAAAACCTGTTTATTGCTGATGCCCTGGCCATGCCAGCGCACTGGTATTACAACGTGCACGACCTCGATAAGGCGTTTCCCGACGGCTTAAAGCGCTTCGAGGCGCCGCCCGAATTCCACCCTTCATCGATCATGTCTCTGCACTCCACCAGCCAAGGTGGACGCAAAACTGCCGGCCTTCAGGCGCAAGCCAATATTGTTGGCGAGGTGATTCTCAAAGGTAAACAGACCTTCTGGAACCGGCCCAACGTGCACTACCACCAAGGCATGCGCGCCGGAGACAACACCCTGAACGCGCATTGCGCCCTGACGCTGATGCAGGTTATGGGCGCGGCTGGCGGGCACTATGATCGCGAGCAGTTTCTGCAGGCTTATATACAGTTGCTGACCGCAGACGAGCCGGCCCACCCGGACACCTATGCGGAATCTTATCACCGTGGGTTTTTTGCCAACCTTAGCGCAGGGCTGCCGGCGCAACAGTGCGCGGCCGTTACCCACGACACGCCGTCAATTGGCGGCTTGGTCACTATCGCCCCACTGGCAATCAGCGAGCGGTTGCGCGGCCGGTCGCTGGCGGCTACCCGTCAGCTATGCCGTGAGCACCTGGCCCTGACCCACCCAGGCGACTTTCTGGCGGAGGTCTGCGACGCCTTTGTAGAGCTGATTGATGGCTTGCTGTTGCGTACCAGCGGTGGCGATGTGCGGGAACTGCTGTTGCAGGCCAGCCGAGGAACCTCGCGACGGGACCTGGCCAAACTGGTCGACAGTAACCGACCCGAGCGGGAGGTGGTCGGCAGAGTGCTCTCCACCGCCTGTTACATCACCGATTCATGGCCGGCGGTGTTGTACCTTGCGTGCAAGCATCAGCAAAACCCACTGAAAGCCTTGCAGAGCAACGCAGAACTCGGCGGCGACAACGTGCATAGGGGCGCGGTGCTGGGCGTCATACTGGGGCTGATCAATGGCAAAGCGGCCGGAGAACTGTTTACTCAGTTAACCGAGCAAGCCTCTATCAACCAAGCCATTCAACAACTTGTCAGCACCGACACTGCCAGTTAGGACAATCGGGGACACCGATTAACCGCCGCACCTCTATCGCGCTCACTGTCTATTTCGCCCCTCGGCGAATCAACCGATTAATCAGACAACAAACAAGCGGCGTCAAAGTGCGGCATCGCGGCTAAAGCCCCTCCTACGAAGTATCTGCCCTACCGTCTTCAGCAAATCAAACGCCACCACAGCATGCCCATCCGACTGCGCCGGTGGCGACGAGCCTAAACAGCTGATTCTAGGTATTTATTGCTGGCCTTTGACACTTAGGTAAGCACAGCCGCTAGAATGCCGCCCGCATCAACAAAGACAAACCCGCCCACACCCCGTTAGGCGACAAACAAACGCACCAGTGGCTGCTTATCAGCCCTGACCTGCATGACATCGCACCCACACCCCGTTTCAAGGATGAAAAATGAAAACCCTGCACTATCTTCTAGCCGGCCTATTAAGCCTGACACTAACTGGCTGCGTATCCTTCACCCCGGCAGGCCCAATTGGCGACCCGGCAGAAAAAGCCGCCATCACTCAACCCAATGCAGCGATGATTGATGACGTAGTGATTTCTGACAGCAGCATCGATGCCGACCTGCGCAAAAACCTCAGCAGTCAATTTACCGATCAGCTGAGTAAGCGCGTTGAGCGTGGCGAATACTTCACGCAAGTTATTAGCTTCCCGGCCACCCTTGGTGAACAGGACGTTGCGCTCAAATTCAACTTCACCTCGCTCAAAGGCAAGCGCACGCCGCACCCGGCTTATTTTCCTGGCGCGCTGGTAACCCTAACAATGTGGATCTGGGTGAACGGGCCTATTTATGTCGACAAATATGATCTGAGCGGCGAACTGTCCATCGAAAACAGCAAAGGCGCCGTGCTCGCCAGAAGCCGCAAGGAGATCAAGTTCAATCAGAACACCGGCATGTGGGATGACGACTATTTCAACCTGTCGCTGGGCGCCGATCAGATCAATCAATTAGTTGAGCAATTGC
>JBILAR010000058.1:0-21541 GCA_044354115.1 Pseudomonas sp.
CGACCACCCACACCGCCGGCTTGCCATCTGCGCGAGTCAACGCCGAAACAGGCACTTCGATGCCAGCAGCGACGGCCTGCTTTAAACGCCCAGTCACAGTGCTGCCCAAACGCATCGCCGCTGGCGGGTTTAACAGACTAATACGCACCGCGAAGGTGCCGGTTACCGGGTCGGCACGGGGCGAAATTTCACGCACTTTGCCCACGGCGGTAACCTGCGGATCGCTGGTTAAAAACACGGTGATATCCGAGTTGCTCTGGGCGCTGTCTTTGATCTGCGCCGGCACGCCAAATACCGCGTCACGAGCGCCATCGCGAGCGACCTGAACAACCATTCGCCCCGCCCCGACCACCTCACCTGGCTCTGGCCCGCGCGCCGTCACCACGCCTGCCACATCTGACAACAGACGTGTGTAGCTCAAACGATTTTGCGCCAAGTCGACCTGCGCCTGCACCGCCTTAACCTGTGCGTCGGCCGTCCCTAAGAGCGCCTCGGCTTGATCGTAAGTCGCACGCGAAACAGCATCTTGCGCGACCAATTCGCGCATACGGCCGTAGTTGTTGCGCGCCTCAACCAACTGCGCACGGGCCGCCGCCAACTGCGCACGAGCCGCCTGCAGGCCACTCTCCTCGTTCTGCTGATCGAGTCGAGCGATTAGCTGGCCAGGCTTAACGCTGTCGCCAATATCCACGGTGCGGGTAATCATTCGACCGTCGATACGAAACGACAAGTTGATTTCTGCCTGCGCCTGCACCGTCCCGGTCAACGAAAGCGCGCCACTGCTGTCACGGCTTTCGATGGTAATCACGCGAACCGGGCGAATCTCGGCCTGCAGCTCTTCGTCCTCCCGCTGGCAGCCCGCGACTAGACTCAAAGAGGCTAGCGCGAGTACCGCGGTCGCTGCGTGTAAATGGCCAACACGCGTGGCAAGGTAATTCACAAACACAGAACGACTCCTTTCAATGGTATTGGCACTTGTTCGAGCGGCGCAGTCAGCCATCAAGTGTTAAACCTTGGGTGGCTGCCCACTAGGGCCTTGGCCGCGAATATAACCCGGCAACCGACCGGCCGGCACTATGACTAATAGGGCCAGCGCAGCCATTAACAGAAACGCCAGTTTCAGCGCTTTAAGGCGTGCCTCAGCGTTAATTCGCACGGCCTCGTCAACCTGCTCCGGGGTTGCCGTGGTTCGCGACATCACACCGAGCAAGCGATCGTTACTGATGAAGGTGGCCCGATCGAGATCGACCTGTTCAATCAGGGCTGCAGGAATAGTCGGATTCTCGACCAAGGCGCTATGAATATTCACGCTCAGGATACCGACCACCAACGCACCAGCAATGGCACTGCCAACACCGGCCGATAAGTTATTGACGGTACCGCGCAGCGACCCAACGTCACCGGCCAATTCTTTTGGCGATGAGGTGACCAGCACGTTAAATAGCAGCGTAACCAACGCGCCCTGACCCAAACCAAACATCACTAGGCCCAGCACCACCAACCAGTTGCTCCAGTCGTTGTTCATCACGAAGGCCAGCAGCGCCATCGCGATCGACACCAACACAAATGAATAGCGGGCGATCTGGCGGGGCGCCAAGCGGTCGTAAAGACCGACGACAAAAATCGCCGCGGTAAACACCGCCAACTGGTAAGGGATCATCGCCACCGCAGTGTCGAAACTAGAACGCCCCTGGACCATTTGGATATACAGCGGCACGAGGAAGGTCAAGGCATTGCCGAGGATCACAATCGACATCATCGAGTACACCGCCGCCCGCTCCGGTGGCGACTGGATAACTTCAAGGGCCAACAAGGGCGTTTCGTTACGCGCTTGACGACGCTGCGCCCAAGCAACGAACAACTGAATCCCCACCAAGCCGACAATCAGCATGAGCAACGCCGGTGATAGCCCCAGCACGTTGAACGGTGCGAGGGTATTGGCCAGCATCAGCCCCCAATTGTTCAGGTTGTTGACCCCAAGACTGATCAGGATCACGGAGGTCGCGGCCAGAATCACGCCGACACCGTCAATTTTCACCCCAGGCACCTTGGCCACAGGCTTGAGTCGCAGGGTAAGAAACAGGGTTATCGCGGAAAACGGAATAACCAATCCAAACGCATAGCGCCAGCCAAGGTAGGTACCGACCACGCCGGCCACAAAGAAGGCGGTTACCGTCGCCATGGCCTGCACTGCACCCAAAATGCCCAGCGCTTTGGCTTGCTGCTTGCCGGAATAATTGTTGGCAATCAGCACCACCAAGGTTGGCACTATGGCGGCCGCCGCCAAGCCAGCGAGGCCTTGTGAAGCAATCATCACGGCCACATTGGGACTGAAGGTCATCATCACCATCGACCCGCACAAAGCGACCGTGGCCAAACGAAAAACCGTGAGCGCACCGAACATCTGACTGAGTTTGGCGCCGAGCATAATAAAGCCGGCAACCGCCAGCGAGTACGCCACGATAGCCGTCGCCACCGTGGTCGGCGCGGTATTGAATTCCTCCACAATACCGCCAATCGACACCGGCAAGGCGTTGATATTCAGCGACATCTGCGCTTGGCCCATGGCGATAATAATCATCGGCAGCCAAGATGCTTGCTGCTCCGTTTGCTCACTCATTCCCGCAGAGAACGCCTTACTCATAACATGTCATCCCTTGATAATTACGCGAGCCAAGTCACTGGCGAGATACTTCAATACGCCCAAGCACTGATACACCCAACCACTCAATGGTCAGGCTTAGAGGCAAACAGGTTCAAGCCCATGCGCTCGGAGAGAAACTTCGCCACCCGCTGCCCTTTAATGCTGTTGCCGGCTTCATCGAGCGCCGGCGCGAACGTGCCCAAACCGCCCTTGCCCGGCACCACGGTAACGATGCCACCGCTGACACCGCTCTTGCCCGGCAAGCCAATTTCATACAGCCAGTCACCGGAAAGCTCGTACAGCCCGGCAGTCGCCAGCACCGCCAGTACGCGCTTACAGATTGAGGCATCCACCACCCGTTCTTCGGTAATAGGGTTGACCCCGCCATCCGCCAAGGTTGCGCCCATGATCGCAAGATCACGCGCGGTTACGTTCAGCGAACATTGCTTGGTGTAAATATCGGTGGCTTCGAGGGCATCGAAATACATCCGCTCGTAGCCCTCCAGCAACTTGGCGATACCGCGATTACGCAGATTGGTGGCGGCTTCAGAATCGTAAACTTCACGATTGAGGGTGAGTTTGCGGCCGGCAAAGCGCGACAGGCCCTCTTCGATAAACTGCCATTTCTCATCGGCGTTAGCGCCCGGCGCGAGGCTGGTGGCCGCGATAGCCCCGGCGTTTACCATCGGGTTCATGGTTCGGTCTTGGTTGAGTTCGACCGCCATCACCGAATTAAAGGGCAGCCCGGTGGCATTCACCCCGAGCTTAGTGCGCGCCTCGGCTTCGCCAATCGCCTGACAAATCAGGGCGAATACAAAGGGCTTGGAGACGCTCTGAATGGAAAACTCGTAGTCAACATCGCCAGCCGTATAAACCGCCCCGCCGACGCCCACCACACAGATACCAAAAAGCTCACGCGGCACTTTAGCCAAGGCTGGAATGTAATCGGCCACCCGTCCCTCATCCAGCGACCGATAACGCTCGTACGCCTCGGCCACCAATGACTCTACCTGCTCGGCAGACGGCAAATGGCCGGTCGATACGGGCTCAAGTAGCGCATTTTCATCAAGTGAAATCTGTGTGTGCATGTCGCGCTCCTATTTCCCTGGACGATTTTACTTACTCGGGACTATTCACACTGGTAGCACTTGCTGCCGACGTGCTGCGGCCAGCGCCAAGACCCTCTTCGATACGTTTAAGCATGTAAGAAAAGAATGGATTGGAAGACATCCGCGTCAGCGAGTCCATGCTCACGATCAGCGTGCCGCGCTCCCCGCGTGCCGCCATTGAGCCTAAATTCACGCCGTAATCGAGATTATCGCCAGGGGTTAAGCCATACAGCGAGTCGTCCAGTGGAAATGGCAGCGCCAGATGCGACAAGGAAAACACTTCACGCGGGTAAACCAAGCCCAAGGCCCGCGTTTGCCCCTCGGTCGAACCTGCCGGGGTGGTGCGCTCCATAACCTCAGCCTGGTTAGGGCTAATGTTACTGATCACGGTCGTGGTATAGGCACGCGGCGGCGCAGGCAATAAGCGCTTCAGCACGGTATCGTTAGTGGCGCGCAGTAGCGGGCCAATTTTGGTATTGCGGTTGATGTCAAACAACACCAATTCACTGCCATTGGCCGGCAGATGAGCATAGAGCGCGTTGATGATCGCCCGCGTGCTAACGGTAAAGTCGACCACCGACTGAAAGGTTAATACTGGGGCCAATTCGCTCAAGCGACCTTCACTCTCATAGAGCGCGATGCGCTGCTGCAACTCGTTCGACATCAGCGCAGTTTGGCGTGCCGCGTTGACCGGAAAGGAGTTGTATTTGAATGGATTAAACTCCGGCACTATGCCCAGCCAAGCCGCCTTGGCAAACGCGGGAAATACCGCCGGCCAGCCCATCATGCCGGCGAAGCGCGCCATGCTGGTAATCCCGACCATGGGCGAAATCAGAACGATTCGATCCGGGCGCGCCAAGGCCTTATCCGCAATGGCTTCGAGCGCGTAATTCATCGCCAACGCGCCGCCATTGGAAAACCCGATGACATGCAGAGGCACAGACGCGCCACCCAGCCGACGCGCTTCACGCGCCGCCATCCGGGTCGCTGCCGCCCACTGCTGCCACTCAACCTTGGTCAAGCCGCCCGGCACAGTGCCATGCCCCGGCATCCGCGCAGCAACTACCACATAACCATCGGCCTGATAACGCAAGGCAATGTGACGCAGGCTGTAAGGTGAGTCGGTCAAGCCATGCAGCAACACCACCGCACCTATGGGCGTGCCCGTCGGCATCATGATGTAAGAGCGGTTCCAGTTATTGGCAAAGTTACCGGGATAAATTGGGCTATCGACAAAATAACGGTCACTGGCATTGCGCGACTCAGGGTCCAGCCGCTCACTCACCTCGCGGCGCACCTCAGCAAAAGCCTGCTCTTCAGCGCTCACGTACTGCGCCCAAGTGGCCTTATCGATTTGCTCAACCGTTAGCTCATGCGGCACAAAGGTATGCCAAAGTTCCAATGGCGCACCGCGCTGCGAGTCATAGGCGCGCACGCCCAACAGCGTCACCGCACTAACGCCGAGCACCACCGCCGCCCACTTGAATGTTTTCAGTGTTATTTTTCTCATCGATTTTATCTCGTGCGGTAACGCAACAAACGATGATGGGATGGCATAAAGGCCATCCCATCCTTGAAAATATCCAGCTAACTCGCCAACCGCTAACGTACCAGCCGAGTTCGGCCAACCGCGCCTCGGTGAATATTATTTAGTCCGCGACTCGCGCGGCAAGTATTACTAAAGATTACCAACTATACCCACTCCAACAGCGCGTATCCATGCGCAAAATAACCATCTCCCAGCACCGCGTTACATTGACCCGCCGCACAGAAATCTTAGCCCTATGAAATTATCAATCGACCCAAGGGCAAGTAGCCGATCGACTTAAACCGCTATCTAGACTGGCGCGCGGCACTCATCTGGAATAAATAGGCCGGTTGGCGAGCCAAAGGGGATAATGCGCAGCACAATCAGTGCTCAACCACCCCGGAGTCCTCGCGCCGTGATGTTTCAAATTAAAGCTGTAAACCCACAAACCTATCGCCAGCAAACACGTCGCAGCACCTTATATATTGCGGCGCTCTTTGTACTGCTGGCGATGCTGTTCTCGACCTCGGCGGTGATGTTATTGGGCACGGCCGGCGGGGATAATTTTCGCTTTAATCTGGCCGGGGTTATTGGCGCACTGCTGCTGACTATCGCCTTGGTGCGCTATCAGTTTTGGGGGCAACCTTGGATGGCGGCAGCGGTCTACGGCTGGCAACTCAAGCGCAACCTAATGAGCGTGACCAACGTGATGCACCAGGTCAAAGCAGGTGTAAAAACCGGCACTCCAGCGGCCATGCAACTGCTGCGGTTTTATCATCTAGGGCTGGCCCAGATGCTTGAGCTGGACGGCAATACCAGCGCCCTCAAAGAAGCGCAGCACGACAGTGAGCAGCACAAGGCCTGCATGGTCGCGCTGGCAATGGATACCGAGCAACTGCAACTGAATCCGCAATGGCTGGCGACAGTAAAGCAGCTTAGCGTGGCCAAGTAGGCCTTCTGGCTTATTGACTCAGACGCGCCAGTTCACGCCGGACCATTTGCGCAAAGGGTGCCGGGCTCAACGCGTAGAGTTCGCCGGCCACCCACGCTAACCAACGCCCGCCTAGCTGTTGCTTAGCAGCCAGCAAGCGCTGCGCCTCGGCTTCAGCCCGAGCGTGGTGTTGCTGGTGAAACAGTGCGCGCGTGGGTTGCTTCGATGGGGTGCCAAGGTCGCTCACAGAGGTTCTCGCAGGTTGGGATTAGCGGGTAATCGAAGCGCACGGCTGGATTGCCTCAAGCGCCGCCCTCAGCTCAAACCGAGCGGACGCAGGCGGTACTGCAGCGGTAGTTGCTCAAGGCTGCTGACGGTGACATTGAGGTTTTTCCAGCGGCCGTCTTTGATCCCGTAGATGCATCCATGCACCGATAGCGACTGACCGCGATGCCAGGCGTTCTGCACTATGGTGGTGTGGCTGACGTTGGCGACCTGATGGATCACGTTCAGCTCGCACAAGCGGTCGACCCGTTCTTCTTCAGTGGCGAACTGGGCGATGTGCTCGCGCTGTTCGTAATACAGATCGCGAATGGTCCGCAACCAGCCGTCGATCAGGCCGAACTGAGTGTCTTGCATAGCCGCCCGCACGCCGCCGCAACCATAGTGGCCGGTGACCAAAATGTGTTTAACCTTGAGCACATCGACCGCGTATTGGATCACCGACATGCAGTTCAGATCGGTGTGCAGCACCACGTTGGCGACGTTGCGATGAACGAATAAATCGCCCGGAAGCAAGCCGACAATCTCGTTGGCCGGCACCCGCGCATCGGAGCAGCCGATCCATAAGTATTCTGGCACCTGTTGCTGGGCGAGCTTCTCAAAAAAAGCCGGATCTTCTTCTTTAATCGACTCGGCCCAGCGCTCGTTATTCTCGAACAGGTGTTGTAAATCGTTCATCGCCCCACTTCCCCAAGAATTTCGTTGCGCACCATACACAGCTTATCGGCTTTGACCCAGCCAAGCGCGCCAAGGTCACCCGCCGCAGGCAATCACACAACAGAAACCGGGTTTGGTTCGGCAAAACTAGCCGCCAATTGCTGGCACAACGGCTGAGCCGCATCGATCAGGCAACTGTAGTGTGAACGATCCGCCAACCAGTGCGCCTGTGCCTGCCCAGCAAACTGTTCGAGCAGCCCGTGCAGCATGCCGACTGGCGCCCAGTTATCTTGCTCGCCATGCCACAACTGCAGCGGCGCACGCACCGCTGGCAAGCACGCCGCCCAAGGCTGGACATAGGCATGCACATCCCGCAGATAAGCCCCCGCGCCGTGCGCAAACGCCTGTTGCTGCACGCGCGTCAGTTGCTCGCGACGCTCGGCTTGCCCAAGCAACTGCGCATCCGCCCCGCGCGCGCCCTGAAACAATGTACCCAGCAACACGCTGGTGAAGTGCCGCGCCAACCAGCCTTGATAGGCGCCGACCCATTTAAATAGACGCGGAAATTTTTGCGCCATGGCGAAGGTGTAACGCCCCGCTCCCATCCCCTGCCAACTGGCGGGCCACTCTAAGGGTGCCGCCGCCGACACCAGCCAAACACCGGCGGCCGGCGTGGGCAGTTGCGCCGCGACGCGCAAGGCCAAACTGGCGCCAATCGAAAAACCCAACAAATGCACCGGCCGACCGTCAGCCAAACGCAGCACTTGCGCGGCTAACTCGGCGATATAGGCCTCACCCTGCACGCCTAAATCGAGGCTATCGCGCTGTAACGCCAGGATGCACAGACCATTGGCCTGCGCCGCAGCGGCTAACCAAACGGCCTCCTCGGGAGCACCCGGCGTGCCATGAAAGTAAAACACCGGCCGCCCATTAGGGTCGCCATAGGTTTGATAGTCCATCCGTGACACTCCTAGGCATAGTTAGTCAAACAAGGTGCAGGCCATCACCAGCGCGTCTTCATTGCCACCGACGGCGGGATAGTAGTCGCGGCGGCGGCCGATTTCGTTAAAGCCGTAGCGTTCGTACAGGCGATAAGCGGTTTGATTACTGGCGCGCACTTCCAAAAAACACTCGCCGGCTTTCAGTTCCAGCGAGCGCTGCATCAAACGCTCAAGCAGCAAGTAACCGAGTCCACGGCCCTGATTTTGCGGCTTGATGGTGAGGTTGAGCAGGTGCGCCTCATCGATGATCAAGTTGATCACGCCGTGGCCAACCTGCTGGGTGCCGTCAAACATCAGCCAACATTCATAGGAGTTGAGGCTGTCGGTAAAGATGCCGCGCGTCCAGGGGTGGCTGTAGGCGGCAAATTCGATTTCCAGCACCGCATCCAGATCACTGATGGTCATGCGGCGAAAGCTAATAGCATCGGTCATTCAATTGGTTTCCAACACAGCGGTGTTCCAGCGCGGCATTAGCCGGCGCATGCTTTGCCACAGCTCGGCTTTACGTTGCGGCTCATCCATCAACAGCTCCAGCCCCGGCAGTGCCCAGGCAGAACCGAGGCCGTCAACTTGCAGCTCGCGGTTATAGGCCGCCTCATCCGCCTCGCCGGCATAGCGCACGGCCGGCAACCCGAGCAGCCACAGGCAGACGCAAGGCTCTTGCTGCTCAAGCTGGGCGGCCACATAACTTTGCACGTATTCCAGCGCCACCTGCGGGCCTTGGTCCATGCTGCCGCGCGCCAGCAACGGCCAGCGCACCGGCTCGCCGATCACTTGCGGCGTGGTCGGTAGGCCGGCCGCACGCAGGAGATCCTGCAACAACAGATAAGCCGGATCGCGACGGGTAAAGGCCTCGCCGGTGGGCAGTTCGACCAGCAGCGCGCAACTGCCGGCGCGCAACAATTGCAGGGTAAAACGCGGCGCTGGCAAGGCCGCGACCTTGACCACGGCAGCAGCGCCCTCGGCTTCGCTGGTTTGCGCCTTAGCGTTACGGGCTGGCACTGCGGGGGACGGCACCTCGATCTTGGCCCGCGGCTCGGCCTGAGTTTGTGGGGCATGGGTCGGCGCGGCTGCGGCGACCCGCTCCAGCGCAGGTTGGCGCTGCAGCCCTGGCTGCGGCGCTGGAGCTGGTTCGCTAGACGCTTGCAGCAGTTGCGCAGAGGACGGCGCAGCAAACGGCAAAACCCGCCGTGGCAGCCAGCTGACTACCTGCATGGCGCCAAGGTAAGCCTGCCGACGCAGTTCTTCGATCAAAGGTCAGCTACCTGCGGATGAGGTTTTGTCGCACTCGCCTGCATCAAGTTGAGCGCATTGATATAGGCCTTGGCCGAGGCGGCAAGAATATCGGTGTCGGCACCGTTGCCATTGACGATGCGCCCGGCCTTCTCCAACCGTACGGTCACCTCGCCTTGCGAGTCGGTGCCACGGGTGATGGCGTTGACCGAGTACAACTGCAAGGTGGCGGCCGACTGCACAATCGACTCAATCGCCTTAAAGGTCGCATCCACCGGCCCAGAACCCTGCGCCTGCGCATGTTGCTCGCGGCCATCGATGCTCAGCACCACCTTGGCGTGCGGTACTTCGCCGGTTTTCGAGGTGACTTCTAAACACACCAGTTTGCAGTGCTCAGGGGCCTCTTCAGCCAAGGTGTCGGACACCAGTGCTTGCAAGTCTTCATCGAAGATTTCGTGCTTCTTGTCGGCCAAGTCTTTGAAGCGCGCAAAGGCCGCGTTCAGTTCACTCTCGCCGGCCAGCACTATGCCCAACTCGTCCAGCTTGGCGCGAAAGGCCGCGCGCCCGGAGTGCTTGCCCATGACCATTTTGTTGGCATTCCAGCCCACCGATTCGGCCGACATGATCTCGTAGGTTTCACGGTGTTTGAGCACGCCG
The DNA here is from genome assembly GCA_044354115.1 of Pseudomonas sp. Lineage (GTDB taxonomy): Bacteria > Pseudomonadota > Gammaproteobacteria > Pseudomonadales > Pseudomonadaceae > Aquipseudomonas. Next base: position 10,043 of record JBILAR010000058.1, read on the forward strand.
TCCTGATGGATACCGGACTCGTGGGCAAAGGCGTTGGCACCGACGATGGCCTTGTTCGGCTGCACCGGGAAGCCAGTGATGCCGGAGACCAGCCGCGAGGTGCTGAGAATGTGCTGGGTGTCGATGCGGGTGTGCACGCCAAGCAGGTCTTCGCGGGTTTTGATCGCCATGACGATTTCTTCCAGCGCGGCGTTACCGGCCCGCTCACCGAGCCCGTTGATGGTGCATTCCACCTGGCGGGCACCGGCGACCACGGCGGCCAGTGAGTTGGCCACAGCCAAACCTAGGTCGTTATGGCAATGCACCGAGAACACTGCTTTGTCGGCATTCGGGATGCGGTTGAGCAACTGGCCAACCATCTCGGCGTACTGGTGCGGAATCGCATAACCGACGGTGTCGGGAATATTGATGGTGCGCGCACCGGCGTCGATTGCGGCCTCGATAATGCGGCAGAGGAAATCGATCTCGGAACGGCCGGCGTCTTCGCAAGAAAACTCAACATCGGCGCACAAATTGCGCGCGTGTTTAACCGCGCGCACCGCCTGCTCCACCACCTGATCGGGCTGCATGCGCAGCTTGTACTGCATATGGATCGGACTGGTGGCGATAAAGGTGTGAATGCGCCCGGAGTTAGCGCCCTTCAGCGCCTCGGCGGCGCGTTCGATATCCGCCTCCAAGGCCCGCGACAGGCTGCACACGGTGCTGTCTTTAATCGCATCGGCAATCGCCTTCACGGCCGCAAAATCACCCGGGCTGGCGATGGCAAAGCCGGCCTCGATCACGTCCACCCGCAAGCGCTCCAGCGCCTTAGCGATGCGCAGCTTCTCCTCACCGGTCATGGACGCACCGGGGCTCTGCTCGCCATCGCGCAGAGTGGTATCGAAAATAATTACGCGGTCGTTGCTGCTCATGCTGGGTTCCTCACGTATGCGCACATGCACAGACCCGGCATTGGGGTCGGTGTCGATAAGGGTTGATTGTCGCGTGAAATGCCGCAGGCGGGAAGCGCGGCGCAGTGGCGCAGCGCTGGTAGACCTCGGGAATGACCGGCGCCAACGAAAACGCCCGCCAAAAACAGGCCGTGCGCAAACGTAGGGTGGTCAACGCGCAGCTTGGCCACCGATGGTGGTCAAGCATAAAAATGTTACCCGCCGCTGGCGCTCAACCACGCAGCGCTGGCCAGTGGTGGTGGTATTGCGTTCAACCCATTTACCGGTCAAATCGGTGGCCAACGCTTCGCGGTTGACCACCCTACAACGCAAAAGCCCGCCAATTCGGCGGGCTTTGTCGGTGGATCAGATCAACTGATCCCAAGGGCGATCGCCGTTGGCGTCCTTGATGCGGGTCGGCAGACCCATCACATCAAGTAGCTTAAGGAACGGTTCGGCCGGCAATTGCTCAACGTTAACCATCCGCTGCACATCCCACACGCCACGCGCCACTAACAAGGCGGCGGCCACCGGCGGAACGCCTGCGGTGTAGGAGATGCCCTGACTGTCGGTTTCAGCATAAGCCTCGGCGTGGTCGGCGACGTTGTAGATAAACAGCTCCGCCGGTTTGCCGTCTTTAGTGCCTTTAACCAAATCACCGATGCAGGTCTTGCCGCTGTAACCCGGCGCCAGTGAACCCGGATCGGGCAACACGGCCTTAACCAACTTCAAGGGCACCACTTGCAGGCCTTCGGCAGTGATCACTGGCTGCTCGGACAGCAAGCCAAGGTTTTTTAGCACGGTGAAGACGTTGATGTAGTGCTCGCCGAAGCTCATCCAGAAGCGCACGTTCGGCACATTCAGATTCTTCGACAGCGAGTGCACTTCGTCATGGCCGGTCAGGTACAGGTTCTGCTCACCGACCACGGGCAGGTCGTCGGTGCGTTTAACTTCGAACATGCTGTTGCTGGTCCACTGGCTGTTCTGCCAGCTCCACACTTGCCCGGTAAATTCGCGGAAATTGATTTCCGGGTCGAAGTTGGTCGCAAAATATTTACCGTGCGAACCGGCGTTGACGTCGAGAATGTCGATCGAGTCAATCTGATCAAAATACTGTTGCTGGGCCAGTGCCGCCCAGGCATTCACCACGCCCGGATCGAAACCGACACCGAGAATCGCAGTCACGCCGCGCTCTTCGCATTCTGCCTGTTGCTTCCATTCATAGTTGCCATACCAAGGTGGCGTTTCGCAGACCTTGCCCGGCTCTTCGTGAATGGCGGTATCAAGGTAGGCCACACCCGTTTCCATGCAGGCGCGCAGCACCGACATATTGATAAACGACGAGCCAACATTGATAACGATCTGCGAGTCAGTCTCGCGGATCAATGTTTTGGTTGCTTCGATATCCAACGCATTCAAGGCATAGGCCTTGATTTCGGCCGGCTGCTTGAAGCTGCCTTTAGCCGTAACGCTGTCGATGATGGCCTGGCACTTGGAGATGTTGCGAGACGCGATAGCAATACGACCGAGTTCGTCGTTGTGCTGCGCGCACTTATGGGCCACCACCTTGGCGACACCTCCAGCACCAATGATAAGAACGTTCTTCTTCACACTTTTCTTCATGAAATTTCCTCGTTACGGGTTTTAAGACAGGCTGTGTAGATAATCTTCAAAGGCAAACTCACGCACCAGTTCGACGCTGCCGTCGAGTTGGCGCACGGCGATGCCGGGCATTTTCAAACCGTTAAACCAATTCTTCTTGACCATGGTGTAACCGGCGGCGTCGACGAACGACAAGCGATCGCCAATCGCCAACGGCTGATCAAATTGATACTCACCAAAGATGTCGCCGGCCAAGCAGGATTTACCGCAGACCATGTAGCTATGCGGGCCATCGCAGGGCGCCATCTTGGCGTCGAGGCGGTAGATCAATAGATCGAGCATGTGCGCTTCGATGGAGCTGTCGACCACGGCCAAGTTTTTGCCGTTAAACAGGGTGTCGAGCACCGTCACTTCCAGCGAGGCGCTCTGGGTGATAGCCGCCTCACCGGGCTCCAAGTACACCTGCACGCCGTAGGTCTGGGCGAAGGCTTTCAGGCGCGCGCAAAACTTATCCAGCGGATAGTCCGCGCCGGTGAAGTGAATGCCACCACCGAGACTGACCCACTGCACCTGATGCAGCAGATGGCCGAAGCGCGCCTCGATGGTATTGAGCATCTCATCGAACAATTCGAAGCGGCCGTTCTCACAGTTGTTGTGGAACATAAAGCCGGAAATCTTATCCATCACCCCGGCGATTTTTTCCGGGTCCCACTCGCCCAAGCGGCTGAACGGGCGGGCCGGGTCAGCCAGCAGGTAATCCGAGCTGCTGACCTGCGGATTAACCCGCAAGCCGCGCACGGCATCCTTGGAGGCCTCGGCAAAACGCTCAAGCTGACCAATCGAGTTGAAGATCACCTTGTCGCTATTGGCCAACATCTCGTCGATTTCATCATCGGCCCACGCCACGCTGTAGGCATGGGTTTCACCAACAAATTTTTGCCGACCGAGCTTGAGCTCGTACAAGGACGACGAGGTGGTGCCGTCCATGTATTGCTGCATCAGGTCGAACACCGACCAGGTGGCAAAACACTTGAGCGCCAGCAGCGCCTTGGCGCCGGAATGCTCGCGCACGTAGGCAATCTTCTCGAGATTGACCAACAGCTTTTGCTTATCAATAAGGTAGTAAGGCGTTTTGATCATCATGCTGCCCATACAAGGTCGGCTGGCAGGCAATCAGCGATGCTGACTGCCACGGTAAAAAGAGGGGGCGAATTGTGCCGACAACCGGCGCAGACCGAAAGGGCAACAAGGATATTTCGTCGAACCGGCGACCACTGGTGAGGCGTTGTCGCGAGCGCAAAAAGTGTCGCGCGCAGGCCTCAACAGTAAACAGGTGCGCCGAGCAGAATGCCCGGCGCGGATGACAGCAAGGTGACGACTAAGCCGTCCGTAGCTCTATTCAGGCGCGCTTAAGACTGCGGCCCGACTAAGGGACTGCAAACACGTAAAGATTACCCTGCAGCTTAACCAGGCCATTAGTCTGGACGCCCAACTGGTCATTCTGTTTAAACCCGGCGCCACCGGCTACGGCCTGATTAGCGGTGGCCAAGGTCCACTTGAAGTTAGTAAATTGACCGTTTTGCAGCCCAAGTTTCAGGCCTTGAGTGCCGGCTGCAGCACTTTCGGCGCCAAATCCACCTGTGCTATCGAGAGCGACAATATCCAGTACTGCACCATCGAAGCTAAATGCACCACTGAGGTTATCCAACACCAAATAACCGGCGCCACCTGCCGGTTTAATCGCCACCCGCGCACCGCAGCCACCGGCTGCCACCCCACCCGCACAAAGGGTATTAGTCGCGGTACGGGCAAAGTTCAAATTAGCACTCAAACTAATTCCGGCTTGGCCACTGACTGTTTGCAATTCATGCTCATCCAGCGGACGCAGTTCCGCTGCGGCACTCAATCCAAGTAAAGCCACGCACACGCCTACCAGCATTGTTATATAGCGCATAAGCCCTTCCTATCGCGGCAAGTTACTGGTGGTGAAGTCAAAGTAGCCAAAGCGCAGACCTTGAATCGTCTGCGAGCCTAAATTAACCGGCGTCGGCCCACTGGCATTTGAGGTGCCATTACCAAAACTTAAATTACCGATACTAATATTACTTTTTTGTACATTTTGATAAAAGCCCACATGATTCGCCCAAGTCACTTTGGGCAGAGTCAAATTAGCATGGCCATTGCCATCAACCTTAAAACTCAACGGCTGATAGGTAGCATTACCAAGATTAATATCAAAATATACATTTTTCGCAATCGCCCGATTAGGCTCAAGGCACTTACCCGGCTCGCAACCATCCAGCGCTAATCGATCAGCATAGACTTGCAAGCTAATCTCACCTTCAAGACCCGCCGAACCACCCCAAACATTCAAATAGGCGCCATGCAGCCTTAGACCGTGTACATACAGATTAAAGAAGTCGCTGCGCATTGTGCTTGCACCAGCCACCCCAGAGTTATTATAGGCCACGCTTGGCAAGCTAAATTTTGTTTCCATACCCAAATCCAATCCAGCAACTTGAGTGCCGCCATTATTTAAAGCTACCGCCACACCGTTAACGATAACAAAGTTGGCTTGCCCGCGCGCAACACTCCCCCCTGCACAACCCGCCACCGTCGGCGTGCCACACAAGGCCGCATACTTATCATAATCAAACTTGCGCTGGGTTAAGGTGACGCCACTACGCTCGACCAACCATGCATTACTCAAACTAGTCTGCGCATCTACCGCTTCAGTTTGATCGGTATTCCAAGCATCAACCCTAGCGTTATAGGTATCTATAGACGCGGGAGTAAACCAGCATGCGCCGCACTGATACTTCTGACCCAGCTCAGGCTTTGACCAGCCAATATAGTTATTTGGTACATTCGCGTAAGCCGAGGCCATACTGGCCTGCGAGACAGTAACGTCGGCCAACTTAGTATTCAGCACCGTTTGACGCTGATTAACCGTCACCAAGTCCTGATCAATACCGGTTTTCAAGCCGGCAAAATTTGAACTGTAGGTAGTTTCTAGCGCCAGTCGGTTAGCGGCTAACGCTGTGTTTTCGGCCGTGATTTTGCTCACCGCACTAGTGGCATCGGTGCAGCCCGCCTCGCCATAAACACAGCCCTGATAAGAGGCCCAGAGCCCGTATTGACGGGTGTCGTTTAGCGGGTCGGTATAGGTTGGAGTTTTCAACTGCAGCACTTGCTTGCCGCCGGGCAAGGTAATAGGCCCCAACCGAAACGGATGTAAAGGTGAGCCCAAGCTACCGAGCACATCATCCTGACCGCGCCGACTGCCTTCGCCTTTGATATATGAACGCGTTACATCAACAGTCACTGCATTACCGGTAGAGTCTTTAATCCCGCTTATCTTCGTCGTGGCCGGAGCACCTTGCTCATACAGAAAGCCATCCACAAAGAAGCCAATACCGGCACCACTGACCTCACCTAACTGCTCCTCCGTCAGGGCCTGCATGGCCTGCAGCGGGCCGACCGCGAGCAGCATCAGCGTCAACAGCAGCGACCGAGCACATTTAATTAACATCCCGCGCCCCCTACGCACGTATCAACACGCGGCGTGCCCTGCAAGGCATTTAGCAACGAAAGCATAATCGGATATACATCTTTATTCTGATCATTTTTATATTGGGCGAAATTCATAAAGGCGCCTGACTGGGTATTCACAAATTGCCCCGTATTACCCAAGTCTTGCCACGGCACTGCTTGCCCCTGCAGTGAAATAAAAGCGCCGCGCGCACCGCCTGTGGCTAAGTTCGGGTCGGCCCGATCGCCAATATAAATGCTCTTGTAATTTTGCAAATCAAAGCAAGCCTGCACACCTACAGCCTGACAATTACCCTTCTGCTCTGACAGGGCTGGCAATAACAAACCCAAGAGCGGATCAGTGGTATGGAATGAATCGCCCTTGGCGATACCAATTTGCTCCGCGCGATTGATTGGCTGACCATTCTGCATAGTTTCGCCGGTACCGGCTTTAAGCAATTGAACATGCCCTGTGAGCTCTGCATTACTCGCCAGTGATAACTGAAATTTATTCAGCCCACATTGAAAATCGCAATTACCCTCGGTCGCCTTTGTATAGGCGGCCAAAGCGACCGAGCCTGGACCAGAAATCAAACCATCTAAACGTCCGGTCGCCGAGAGAATATCCCCCGATAAGTCGCCACGCGCGCGACCAAAGCCGATGCGTATGCCAGCCACTTCGCGAACCCCTCCGCCATTATTCTTAAAGGCGAACTCAATAAAAGGATCACGAATTTCAAATGGCACTATGGTCGCGCCTGCGTTATTGGCGTTATCCACGCGGCCCAAAGCAAAATTATTGATCGCAATATCCGAATCTTGTCCCGAGACAGTTCCGCCACCGCTGCGCGCATAGGTGCCCAAGCGAAACTTATCGATATTGCTCAGCAGCTTAATATCGCCACCAATATTCACCCGGGTAAACTCAAAGCCGCCATAGGTCAGCGCATCAATATTAATCATGCCCTGCCCGGAAACTGCCGCCAGTTCGCCATCGTCCAGCGGGCGCATTTCCGCGTTGGCCGCCATGGCAAACAGGCATGCACAAAGTAGGGTGGCACTGCGACTGACGCGGGCTGCGGCGAATGGCATAACTCACTTCCTCGGTATCGCCGCCGGCAACCACTGCCGATTAGCACTGATTGCCACATTAATCAGAAGCTCACCACCTGACTGCCGATCCATAGTCCAGTTGTTGGCCGAGGCGCTCGACAACTGATTGCAGGGTGTTACCGCTTACCACAACAAAAGCCCGCCCAGCGCTATGAGGCCCGACATCAAGCCTATAAACGCCGCACTGCCGCTAACAGCTGTTACTCGCAGTGACGACCTGCAAGACGGCAGCGGCCTTGTTACGCCAGTCAAATCTGCGCCCTAGGTACACAGCTACACCCAGCCATGAGCCAAGCCCAAGGATGCGCAACTGCGGATGCTGCGCATGCCACAACCTGCAGTACAATCGGCGCCGTGCCTTTAACCACCTGCGAGACTGTCTTTAGCGATGATCGACCCCAAGCGCGTGCTACGTGCCCTTGCCGAACACTGGAGCCTGCTTGAACCGCTGTGTGAGCGTTTCGATCAGGGCACCCTGAGCCTTAACGATTTGCGCAAGCAGCTAGCCGCGCAATTGATCGATGGCACAGCAACCGACATTACTGCGTTGCTGGATCAGTGGATTCGCTTGGATATCTTGGTGCCGGTAGCCAAGAGCCCGAACCGTTTCGAGCTAAATGCGCAGATCCATGACTTTCTCGCCTACCTACGCCGCGAACACCGCCTCGGCCTATGCCTGGAAATTGAGGCGTATTTACGCCATCTCGAACGGCTGGCCCATTACATTCAGGACGCCTTCGACAACCGCGACAGCCACGACCTAGCGCGTCAGTTGCGCTTGCTCGATATGCGCGTACGCGACGTACTGAAAAAACTCGCTAACGACGAGCAAGCCCTAGTCGGCGTGGCGGAACGAGCCAAGACCAGCGACCGGCAAATCCCCCTGCGTCAGCGCTATGCCGAGGTACTGGCGACTTGGGACGAATATGTCGAGCCGATGATCCAACTGGTGGCCGCCGACGGCGCCTTCGAGCAAGGCGTGCAGCGCGTCGAGCAGGTATTGCTGCGTTTGCTCAGCGAGCAGCAACGTCTCGGCCAGTTGGTCGATGATGACCTGCTGCTGCGTACCCATGCGCGCATTCTTGAGATGCAAACCAGCGCCCAGCTGACCCTGCGCCGCGCCCGCGTGCTGTTGCTGCCGCTACGCGAAGAAGCGCGCCGGCATAACGCTGTGACCCGTGGTGCGGCGCTGGCCTTGGCGGCGATACGACGCAAAGGGCTGGACGCCGTGCCGCAAGCCTCATTGCCATTATTTACCCGCCCGCAAAGTGCCTTTCTCGGTACCGCCTCGCAGGTCGAGGCCTATGTGTATGCGCTGGCCCGCTTCGAGCCCAAGCCGGCGCAGTTCCCCAAGGCCAGCGGCCCGCGTGGCGGCAAGCAAAAGCAGGCACCGCACACCGCCCGCGAGATGCTCGAACGCTGCGCTAACGCCCTGCCGATGCCCGACCTGATGCTCTGGTTGCTGGAACAAGAACCCGAGGGCGCCACTGATGAGCTGCTGTATTGGTTTTCGCGGCTGTCACGCGACAGCCGCTTCCAGCGTGAACGCCTTGAGCGCAGCGACTACCTGACCGCTGAACATCAAATCAGCCTCAGCTCGTACGCCTTAGTGAAGCGAGCCGATGCATAAGCCTCATGTAGGGTGGACAACGCTTTGCTTGTCCACCGCCCAACCCTGCGAACCTTCTGGTGGCAAACGCTTCGCGGTTTACCACCCTACGACTGCCTGTGAGCATTGCGTATGAATCTTGATCTGTCTGAACTCAGCCTACTGGCGCCGATTTTTCGCGAGTTGTTCAAGGGCTACCATGTCAGCCGCCGCGATGCCGAGCTGTACAGCCAACTGTCCAACCTGCAAGACGCCTACCGGGCACTGTTCAAGGCGCTGGGTTATGAATTGGTGTGCGACCCTCGCGGCTTTTACTACTTTGTTCCCGAGCAAATCGGCGCACAGGTCAACAAGACCGCGCAACGTCTGGCGCTGTTTACCTTCATCATCGTCGAGCATCTGGCCGATCAAGGCCGCGACCCGCTGGCGGTACTCGACGGCGGCAGCTTAGGCCGCGACGAATTACCACCGTTGCTGGAGAAATACCGCGAGCTGTTTCTGCAGGCCGAAGTGCAAACCCAAGAAGAGCTCGAAGAGAAAGTCATGCGCCGCATGACCCAGCTGGGTTTTGCCAGCGAAGACAACGGCACCTATCGCTTCTTGCCGCCCATGCACCGCTTTCTCGATGTCTGCCTGTCGGTACAGCAAGACCGCGATCTGGCTGCCAGCCTGCACAGCGCTCTACCAATAGCAGGCATGCAACTGCCCAGCCCGCACCTGCTGGATGACGACAGCGGCGAAGAGATTATCGAGGTCGAAACCCTCAACGATGCTGAGTTAACCTCTACCCCAGCCGTAGTGCCTGAACCCGAAACGGAAGAACAAGCCATGGCCCGTGCCATTGCCGAAGAGCAGGAGCTTGACGCATGACCCAGCAACGCTACGGCATTCGCCGCTTCGCCTTACTCAACACCGCTGGCTACAGCCTCGGCCTGTTTCCGCTGGAGCATCCATTGTCGGTGTACGGTGCCAACAACCTCGGCAAGAGCGCGGCGATTAACGCGCTGCAATTCCCGATTTTGGCGCGCATGTCAGACATGAGTTTCGGCAAGTACAGCCTGGAGCAGTCACGCAAGTTCTACTTCGCCACCGACACCAGCTACATCTTGGTCGAGGTCGCACTGCCCCACGGCCCGCACGTGATTGGCGTGGCTGGGCGCGGGCCGGGCGGCGGTTTTGGCCATCAGTTTTTTGTCTATGCCGGCGAGCTAGACCTAGCCCACTATCAGAAAAATGGCACCTGCCTGCGCCAGCGCGAACTGTTCGCCAACCTTGAGCGCGAGCACATCAAGGCCTACGAAGTGAAGCCCGATGAGTTGCGCCGCTTACTGGTGGGCGGCCACACCTCGATCCCGCTGGACCTGACCCTGATTCCGTTGCGTTCGACCAACGAGCAAAGCTTAAAAACCTTCCGCGCCCTCTTCATTAACCTGCTGCACATGCGCGAAATCACCGCCGCCAAACTCAAGCAATTGTTTATTGATGCCTTCGAGCACAGCTTGCGCTCGGGCAGCGTCGACTACATCGCCGCCTGTGAAGAGGCTTTCCGCGATGTGCGGCGCATGGAGCAGGACTACCAAGCCTTGGTTGCCGCCGGGCCACTGATCCAAGCCCTGACTGCCGGGGTTGACCAGCGGGAAGTGCTGCGCGGCAAACTGCATCGCCTGTCGCCACTGCTCGACAACCTGCTCGGCGCTTGGCAAGACTACAGCGGCGCGCGGCGCGACGAGCTGGTCAGCCAGCACGAACACTACCGCACACAGCAAGATGGCCTGCAGCACGAACAACGCGGCGGCACCCTCGAACTCATGCGGTTGGAACGCGAAATCAGCGAGCTGCAGCGCTGGCTTGGTGAACTGGCGGTACTCAATCATCGCTTCGCCCTAATCAATGATGCACAACCGCTCGAGCAGCAATTACTGGCGGCCAAAGATGCCCACGACGAACTGGCCGGCGCCCTCGCCCAATCGCGTCAGTTCAGCAGCGAGGACCTTGAGCAGCGCTTGCACGAGCTGGAGAAACGCCTAAAAACCGTCAAGCAACAACTCGAGCATGCCGACAACAACAGTTATGCGCGCCTGCGTGAAGAGTTTACCCAGCAAGAAGTTGAGCGCCTGATGCGGCTGTTTAACGGCGCCTTGTTTAGCCTGCCGCTAGGCGAAAAAGGCATCCAGTTAGAGGATGGCGATGCCTGGGTGAAATCCCTCGGGCAAGTGCTGGACGGTTTTAAGGGCGAGCAGTTTAGCGCGCCCGGCCTGTCCATCGACCTCTCGCACATCGAACCGCCGGCGCTGCAGGCACTGGCCGATCGGGCCGCGCTACGCGATCAAAAAGAGCGCTTAGACAAAGAACTCAAGCAGCTAAAAACCCAGCAAGCAGTGGCCGCCGACCGCACCGCTAGCAAGGGTCAAGCCGAGCAACTGTATCAAGAGGTACTGCAGGCGCAGAAAGCCCTCGAAGACTTCCGCCGCAGCCAAACCCTGAGTGTCGAGGAGCCAGACAAACTCGAGCAACTGGCGCTGCTGGAAGCCGCACAAGAACAACTCAAGCGCAGCAGCGATGCCTTCACCGAGCGCGTCCAGCAACTGTCGGCCAAACTGCAATTGATTGGCCGGCAGTTGGCCGATCTCGAAGCCAAAGAGCGCACCCTGGAAGACGCCCTGCGCAGGCGTCAACTACTGCCCACCAACCTGCCATTCGGCGTGCCCTTTATGG
>JBILAR010000159.1:0-5031 GCA_044354115.1 Pseudomonas sp.
GCCGGTAATTTCTGCTAATTTAAACGGTTACACCGGTGTCGATCTTAGGGCGTTGACTACTGTGCTCGGTGGTAGCGCAGCCGCAGCCGGTGGCGCAGCAACCCTCGATGTCTTGGGCGCAGTGCGTGCGCAGCGTGAATACGTTGAAGATATTCGCATGATGGGCTTGAGTTTCAATACCACGCTTGATGAAACCTCGGTATTTGGTGAGCTGGCCTATCGACCAAATAATCCGATCGGCATTGCAACAACGAATGATATGGTCGGGGATTTGATTATTCAGGGCTCTCAGCTTGCTGATACCTCTGGAAGTAAGGGTGTTAATAGCGGTACAGCTCTGGTTGCCGGCAGTCGTCTAAATCGTGATGGTGTAGTTAGTAACTATGAGCGTGTTGAAACGTTCAATACTTCGCTGGGGGCGATTCAGAACTTTGGCCCTTTGCTAAGTTTTGACTCTTTATTTGGTGTTGCTGAGCTGGCGTCTGAACACTATCGTGGCGATAGCTTGCAGTACACTGATTCTACAGGTTCAAATCGTTATTACTCCGGTCGCCAAAATGGTGCCTACCTGAGTGGCTATGATCGCTCCAGCCAAATTAACAAAAACGCCTACGGTTATACCTTGCTGCTTAACGGTACTTGGAACGATGTATTTGCGGGCGTAAACCTGTCGCCGTATGCCGTTTACAAAAGCGACTTCTCGGGTAACTCAAGCCAGACCGGTAACTTTATCGAAGGTCGTCAGGCTTATACCTTGGGTCTGCGTGCAAGCTACCTGAGCAGCTTAGAGGCTGAACTGGCTTACACCGAGTTCTCTGGTGCTGGCCAAGATAACGTGCAGCGCGATCGCGATAACATCGGCATGAACGTTAAGTATTCGTTCTAATTATTAAAAAATACCGGGGGTCTATGAGCCCCCGGCTGTTGAATCATCACGGAGAGATATAATGCTGAAAAAGCACACGCTGATTGGCGCCGCAATTGCTCTGGCGCTGTCTGCTGGTAGCGCGCTGGCGGCAGTTTCGCCACAAGAAGCCGCTAAATTGGGCACCAGCTTGACGCCGTTTGGCGGTGAGATGGCCGGTAACGCCGCAGGGACCATCCCTGCTTGGACTGGTGGTATCACTAAGGCACCTGCCGAGTGGAAAAAGCCAGGTCAGCATCACCCGGACCCGTTTGCTGCCGACAAACCGCTGTACACTATTACCAAAGCCAACATGGAGCAATACAAGGCTAACCTGACCCCCGGTCAGATCGCTTTGTTCAATGCTTACCCAAATACCTATCGTTTGCCGGTGTTTCAAACCCGTCGTTCGGGTTCTGCGCCGCAGTCGGTGTACGCCAACATCGCCAAAAACGCCACTACTGCCAAGCTGGTAGAGGGCGGTAACGGTTTTGTTGACGCCTTTGGCGGCAACCCGTTCCCAATCCCGCAAAATGGTGTTGAGGCCGTTTGGAACCACATCGCTCGCTACCGTGGTGAGTATGTGGTGCGCCGCGCCACTGAAGTGGCTGTGCAGCGTAACGGCGATTTCCAGCCGGTAACTTCGCAGCAAGAAGTGTTGTTTCGCTTCTACAACCCTAAAGGTTCGGCCGCGACTTTGAATAACACCATGTTCGACTACCTGTCGTTCACCAAGAGCCCTGCGCGCTTGGCCGGTGGTGCGATTCTGGTTCACGAAACCCTCGATCAGGTGAAAGAGCCTCGTCAGGCTTGGGCTTATAACGCCGGTCAGCGTCGTGTACGTCGTGCGCCAAACTTGGCTTATGACACCCCAATTTCGGCTGCTGATGGTCTGCGCACCGCCGATGACACCGATATGTATAACGGCTCGCCAGATCGTTACGACTGGAAGCTGATCGGTAAGAAAGAAATGTACATCCCGTACAACAACTACCGCGTTGGCGCTGCTGGCGTGCAGTACAAAGACGTTCTGCAAGTGGGTCACTTGAACCCTGAGCTGACCCGTTGGGAGCTGCACCGCGTTTGGGTTGTTGAAGGTAAGTTGAAAGAAGGCGCGCGCCACATCTACTCCAAGCGTGTGATGTACCTTGACGAAGACAGCTGGCAAGCTGCTGAAGTTGACCAGTACGACGGTCGTGGCGAGCTGTGGCGTGTGTCGGTTGCTTATCTGAAAAACTTCTACGAGTTGCCAACTACTTGGACTGCTCTAGACGTGTTCCACGATCTGCAAGCGCGTCGCTACCACGTACAAGGTTTGGATAGCGAAGAGTCGAGCACCATCGACTTCAGCCAGCCGATTCCAGACGATGGCTATTTCAAGCCAGCCGCTCTGCGTCGTCGCGGCACTCGCTAAGCGTTACTGTTAAGTGCAAAGGCCGCTCATGTGAAGCGGCCTTTTCATGTTGTAAGGCATAGCAATTAGTAATTAATGGCGCTAGGTAACAAAACATAACGTGGCAAGGATTGTCAGGTGTTTGTCTAGCTCGCTAGCATAGGCGGCCTACTTCGTAGAGCTTCCGATAATAATCAAGGAGATAGGTGTATGCGTGAGCCCATTTCGCGGCGTACCCAGCATGGCGTGAGTGCAGCATTGCTGCCCCAGCCTGCACTGCGCGCTCGTTCGCCACTGGCTAAGGCCGTATCACTGCTTGGCGCTTTGTCGCTGCTAGGTTTATTTGCCGCACCGGTTATGGCTGAGAGCGCCGCCAGCGCCCCGACCTCTTCGCTGGTTATGCCTAAGGCCGCCAACAGTTTGTTGCTGGCGATTGCCCAAGCGGGCAGTCGTTTGGTTGCAGTGGGTGATCGCGGGCACGTGCTGTACTCCGACGACCAAGGTATCTCTTGGAAACAAGCCAAGGTGCCGACTCGGCAAATGCTCACTTCAGTATTTTTTGTCGACGACAAAAAAGGTTGGGTAACCGGGCACGACTCACTGATTTTGGCCACGCTGGATGGCGGTGAGACTTGGACCGAGCAGTTCAGCGACCTTGAGCGCGAAGCTCCGTTGTTGGATATCTGGTTTAAAAATGCTCAGCAGGGTTTTGCTGTTGGCGGTTATGGCGCACTGCTGGAAACCACCGACGGTGGCGCGAACTGGGATGACATCAGTGACCGGCTGGATAACGAAGACCAGCGTCACCTGAATGGCATTACCGAGATTAAAGACTCCGGTTTGTTTGCGGTCGGTGAGATGGGCAGCATGTTCCGTTCTGCCGATTGGGGACAAACCTGGGAAACCGTCGAAGGGCCATATGAAGGCTCACTGTTTGGTGTGTCAGGCACCACTGAAAGCGCTTCGGTGTTGGCGTACGGCTTGCGCGGACATCTATTTCGCTCGCCAGATTTTGGCAAAAGCTGGCAAGAAATTAGTTTAAAAGGCACTAATGGCGCCTTGGAATTTGGTTTGGCCGATGCTGTTGTACTCAAAGACGGTTCGGTGGTGGTGGTTGGCCACGGCGGCAGCGTGCTTAAGAGCACTGACAAGGGGCATAGCTTCAGCGTGCTAAACCGTGCCGATCGTTTGTCTTTGTCGGGCGTTAGCGCTGACGACAAGGGTAATTTGATTTTGGTAGGTCAGGGCGGTGTGCATGTCGCAACGCCAACAGGCGCTGCGCCACAATAATAAGCCGGGCTGGATAAGGTCTCTCGATAAGGTATCAACGCGATGAGTAAGCATCACCAGGACAAGGCGACTTTCCTCGAACGCCTAATTTTTAATAACCGCCCGGCAGTAATCTTTATCTGCGTGCTGGTTACCCTGTTTTTGGGTTCGCAGGCTCTGCAAGTTCGTCCCTCGACCAGTTTCGAGAAGATGATCCCGCTGCACCACCCGTTTATTCAAAAGATGATGCAGCACCGTGACGACCTAGCCGGTTTAGGTAATACCGTGCGGATTTCGGTGGCGGCGGTTGATGGTGATATCTTCTCCAAGGAATATATCGAGACGCTGCGTCAGATCAACGACGAAGTGCTGTATATCCAAGGCGTGGATCGCTCTGGGTTGAAGTCGCTGTGGACGCCTAACGTGCGTTGGACCGAGGTAACCGAAGAGGGTTTTACCGGCGGTACTATCATTCCGCAAACCTACGATGGTTCTTCTGACAGCCTCAACGAACTGCGTAATAACATCCTTAAGTCGGGACAAGTTGGGCGCTTGGTCGCTAACAACTTTAAATCGAGCATTCTCGATGTGCCGCTGCAGGCATCCTATCCGGATCCAAATGACCAAGGCACCTTGTTGCCGCTGGACTATCGGCAGTTCTCCCACCAGTTGGAAGAGCGCATTCGCGATAAGTTTGAAAAGCAAAATCCCAACGTAGAAATCCACATTATTGGCTTTGCCAAGAAAGTCGGCGATCTGATCGATGGTTTGCTGATGGTGGTGATGTTCTTCGCCGCGGCCTTCGCTATTACTTGGGTTCTCTTGTACTGGTTTACCTGGTGTATGCGCAGCACCGTTGGCGTGCTGGTCACCACCTTGGTGGCGGTGATTTGGCAGCTGGGCCTGATGCACTTGGTCGGCTTTGGCCTAGATCCGTATTCGATGTTGGTGCCGTTCTTGATTTTTGCCATTGGTATTTCCCATGGCGTACAAAAGATTAACGGTATTGCCCAGCATTCGAGCGATGCAGAGAACGCCTTAACGGCGGCGCGACGCACCTTCCGGCAATTGTTTTTGCCGGGCATGATTGCAATTCTGGCCGACGCCGTGGGCTTTATCACCCTGACAGTGATGGACATTGGGGTAATTCGGGAGCTGGCCATTGGTGCTTCGATCGGTGTGATCGTGATCGTGTTCACCAACCTGATTCTGCTGCCGGTAGCTATCTCGTATCTGGGTATTAGCAAGAAGGCCATCGAGCGCAGTAAGCGTGATGCCAATAGCGAACATTCGTTCTGGCGTCTTCTGTCGAACTTTGCCCACCCAACAGTGGCGCCGATTTCTGTGGTGATTGCCCTAGCCGCTTTCGGTGGTGGCCTTTGGTACAGTCAAGGTCTGAAAATTGGCGACCTCGATCAAGGCGCGCCAGAGTTGCGTCCAGACTCGCGTTACAACCTCGACAACA
>JBILAR010000142.1:0-6557 GCA_044354115.1 Pseudomonas sp.
GCGTTTGGCCAGTGCGCTACTGGCGCTGGGCTGCGTGCCGGGGGATCGGGTGGCGCTGCTATCGAAGAACTGCGCCGAGTGGTTTATCAGTGATCTGGCGATCATGATGGCGGGTTTAGTCAGCGTGCCGTTGTATCCATTGCAAACCGCCGAGAGCATCGCCTATGTGCTGGAGCATGCGCAGTGCAAGGTTATCTTGGTCGGCAAGCTGGATGATGCCGATAAGTTGGCGGCGGGCATCGGCCCGCACATAACGCGCATCGCCTTGCCGTATCCAACGCTGGCCAGCGCCCATGACTGGCATGCTTTGCTGGCCATGCACGAGCCGCTACAAACCGTGGCCGTGCAGCAGCCCGAGCAATTGCTGACACTGGTGTATACCTCCGGCACCACCGGCAACCCTAAGGGCGTGATGCTCTCGGTGTATGCCATGGCGTTTACCGCCGCTAATGCCGGCCGCGAACTGCAGATGAATACGGCGGATCAGTTCTTCTCGTTTCTGCCGTTGTCGCATGTGGCCGAGCGTTTTATGGTCGAGTTCAGCAGCCTGTATTGCGGGGCGTCTGTGGCCTTTGTCGAGTCGATGGAGAGTTTTTCCCGCGATATGCAATACATTCGGCCCACGGTGTTTTTCTCTGTGCCGCGCTTGTGGACGCGGTTTCAGCAGGGCGTGTTGGAGAAGCTGCCACAAACCAAACTGAGCCTGTTGCTGCGCATCCCGCTGCTGGGGGCGTTGGTGGCGCGCAAGATCCGTCGCGGTCTAGGGCTGGACAGGGCGCGCATCATGATCTCAGGCGCGGCGGCGATTTCCCCCGGCTTACTCGACTGGTATCAGCGCCTTGGTCTGACCCTGTGCGAAGGTTATGGCATGAGCGAGCACGTCGCCTATGGCTGCTTTAATCGGCCTGGCCACGTGCGTTTTGGCACTGTCGGCCGGGCCATGCCGGGGCTGGAGGTGTGCATCGCCGACAGTGGTGAAATCCTGTTGCGTAGCCCAACGCTGATGCTCGGTTATTACTTAGAACCGGAAAAAACCGCCGAGGCGCTGGTGGATGGTTGGCTGCACACCGGTGACAAGGGTGAGCTGGATAGCGACGGCTACTTGCGTATTACCGGGCGGGTGAAGGACATCTTCAAAACCACCAAGGGTAAATACGTGGCGCCGGCGCCTATCGAGGGTGAAATCGCCAAGAGCCCGCATGTTGAACAGGTCTGCGTGATGGGCAGCAATCTCGACCAACCCTTGGCGCTGATCGAACTGTCGCCGGCGGCGCGGCTGTTGTCGGTGGAATTACTATCCGCAGAGCTAGAGGCTTCACTGGCGCATTTGAACAGTCAACTGCAACCCCATGAGCGGCTCAGTCATTTTGTGCTGGTGCGCGAACCTTGGACCAGCGCCAACGGTTGCATGACGCCGACCATGAAAATCCGCCGCAATGTACTGGAAGCGCGCTACGCCGAACTGGTGGCCGCGTTACCGGCGCGTCAGCCGCTGTTTTGGCAAACATGAAAGGAGATGTCTTGATGCAAGGCCCGCTGTCCTCTTTAAAAGTGCTGGATTTTTCCACCTTGCTGCCGGGGCCTTTTGCCTCGCTGTTGCTGGCCGATATGGGCGCCGAGGTGCTGCGCATTGAGTCTCCGACCCGTATCGACTTGGTGCGGGTGTTGCCGCCACATGCCGATGGGGTGTCAGCCAGTCATGCTTATCTCAACCGCAATAAGCGCGGCATGGCGCTGGACCTCAAACAGCCGGCGGCGGTGGAGGTGGTCAAGCAGTTGCTGGCCGACTACGACATAGTGCTGGAGCAGTTTCGCCCTGGGGTGATGGAGCGTTTGGGACTGGGTTACGCGGCGCTTAAGGCGATCAATCCACGGCTGATTTATGTATCTATTACCGGCTATGGCCAGACCGGGCCGTACAAAGATCGCGCCGGCCACGACATTAATTATTTGGCCATCAGCGGTGTCGCCAGCTACACCGGTCGGCGCGACACTGGGCCGTTGCCGCTGGGGATTCAGGCCGCCGATATCGCCGGTGGCTCGCTGCATGGGGTGATGGGCTTGCTGGCGGCGGTGATCCAGCGCCAAGTTACTGGTGAGGGCCAGTATGTGGATGTGAGCATGAGCGATTGCGCTTTTGCTCTGCACGGCATGGCCGGGGCCGGTTATCTGGCCTGCGGGGTGGAGCCAGCGATGGAAAATCAGGCGCTGAATGGCGGCAGTTTTTATGATTACTACCGCACCGGCGATGGCCGCTGGTTTTCGGTGGGCAGCCTAGAGCCGCAGTTTATGCAGCAGTTGTGCGCCGCCATTGGCCGGCCGGAGTTAGCCAGTCGTGGCTTGTCGCCCAAACCCGCAGAGCAACAGGCACTTAAAAGCGAAATCCAAGCCGAGTTTGCCAAGCACGACTTTGCTCACTGGAGCGGGGTGTTTGCCGCGCTGGACGCCTGCGTCGAGCCAATGCTGGGCTTGGCCGAGGCGGTTGAACATCCGCAGATACTAGCCCGTGAACTACTGGTTGAGGTGCCGCGCGAGGGTCTAGCATCGCAGCGACAAATCGCCTGCCCGATCAAGTTTTCCGCAGGCTTGCCCGCCCCCCGGCATATAGGTGCGCCGGTCGGTGCCCACACCCAAGAGGTGTTGCAGCAGTTGGGTTACACGCCAGAGCAAATCGCCGAGTTAAAGGCGGCCAAGGTGATTGGCTGAGTTGCACCACGGCGTATGGCGGCCTCGCCGCAGGCAGCCTGCCAGTCGTTGACTGGCGGATTGTGCGTTGCGCACATTGGCGGACTGTTCGCTTCGCTCCTGAGTCCACCCTACGTCCACCCGTCCACCCGTCCACAGTTCACTCCGCGCTTATTCGACTTTTCGGTTGGGAGCGTTTCGGCAGAGATTATTCGACCCGTTGCTGGCCGCTAAACACTAAGGTGGCGCGGCAACGCCGGCACAGATAACGCCGACCTTTACTGACCAGTGCATGACGCTGGGCGCTAAAGGCAAAGTCTTGCTCGGCGCACTGGCAGCGGTAGACGTAGCGGGTGGCGCTGCGGCGCTGCACGGCGTAACTGTGGCAACGGTGCGGGGGCAACTCGTAGACGCCGCGCATTATCAGTTGCCACTCATGTCCGTGGGCTTGGATGTGCGAGCCAAACATCTGATGGGCTACTAAGTGGGCGACTTCATGGGCGACGGTTTGCTTGAGGAAGTCGGCGTGGTTGGCCTGATACAGCTGCGGATTAAACCTCAGCATGTTCTCGGTTAGGTGTGCCACTCCGGCTTTTTGCCCGCGCAATTTAAAACTCACGGTCGGCCGACTGAAGCTGCGCTTGAAGAAAGCCTCGGCTTGTAGGTAGCAGCTTTCGACCCGCTGGTTAAGTTGTTCTGGCATGCACGGCTCCGAGATAGCCTGCAATTATGCCCAAGCAGGGCACTGCAAGCAGCCAGAAAACGACGAAGCCGCTTTATCAGCGGCTTCGTTGTGCGGGCAGTAGACCTCAGCGGGTCTTTAACTGGTGTAAACCGGGCCAACCCCAATGCCCCAGAGGATCACCGACAAGGCCATCATCGATACCAACACCACCAAGCCTACTGCCAGTACTGAGCTGGAAAACAAAAAGCCCTCTTCGGATGGGATGTTCATAAAGGTCGGAATCCCGACATAAAGTAAATACACCGTGTAGCAGATGGCAGCGGTGCCGACGAACATGGCCAGCCACAGATTTGGGTACAGCGCGGCAAGGCCGCCAATAAACAGTGGAGTGGCGGTGTACGCGGAGAACACCACGCTTTGCGCCATGCTGGGTGCGGCGTCGTAGGTGCGGGCCATCCAGTGCACCACAGCGGCCATCACGGCAACACCGGCGAGCATGGCCAAGTACGACATGATGGTCATCTGCAAGGCGCTGGCTTGGGTGAGCATGACTGGCGCGCCATTGCCGACGCTCCAGCCCACTTTGGTAGTGCCGATATAGGCTGAAATAGCCGGTACGGCTGCGAGCAGCAGCACATGGGTGAGATACATATGGCTGATGCTTTCTTCATCGCCACGGATTTCTTGCCATTCCTCATCGGGATGGGTGAACAGGCCCCAAACGTGGTGGATCATGCGGCATCTCCTTTTATTATTGCGATCGCCCCCAGCAAGCGCCCGCAGCGCGTGAATAGCGCTGGCGGGTGCGTAGGCCGAATCAATGCGACCGTGAGTTGAGTATAGGCAGAGGTTTAGCGATCTGTCGGCGAGCGCGTTAGAGTAAATTTGCCTGTGAAACTTAGCGGTAATAGCGCTGAAGTATTTCAAAAGCCTGGTTGATCGACTGGAGGCGGCTGGTGCTGCCGCCGCGGTCCGGGTGGTGCTGGCTTACGAGCTGTCGGTAGCGATGCTTGATCCGCGTTAAGTCCAGCGCCGGCGGGCTAGTCAACTCGAATAACTCCAGGGCCGCCCGCTGCTCGTCGCCACTGTGCAGGCGCCGCCAAAAGTTTGCCAGCATTTGCTCGACCGCGTCGGCGTCGGTGTCTTGCAGGTGCTGCAGGTTCATATAGTAGTCGCGCAGTGGATCATGTTCGGCAAGCGCGTGACTACCCGCTTGGTAGGGCAACAGTTGACAGCACAGCGGGCCAATTTTCAGGTGCGCGCTTTGCTGTTGC
This sequence comes from Pseudomonas sp., assembly GCA_044354115.1. GTDB lineage: Bacteria > Pseudomonadota > Gammaproteobacteria > Pseudomonadales > Pseudomonadaceae > Aquipseudomonas. The sequence goes on from JBILAR010000142.1 coordinate 4,645, forward strand.
CAGAGTTGTTCGCGCAGGCGATAGAGTGCATTGAAAATCAAAAAGTGGGTCTGAAATAGCGCCAGTTGCTCGTTGTCGGCCAGGTTTTCTAAGTGTGCGCAGTGCTGCTGTTTAAGCTGCACTATTAACTGGTATTCGCTCAGGCCAGCGTCTGCTGCTTGCAGTAGAGCCAGCAGTTGTTCGGCGAGTTCGGCGTTGGTTGGCAGGGCGATAGTCATGGCCTGAGATTAGCACGACGATTTGCTCTGTTGCCGGGCTGGGGTATGCCCAGCTTTATGGGTAAAATGCCGCTCCTCCAGACTGTCTGAAAACTACTGCGCTTGGTTATTCGGTGTTAAATACAGGCTAAAAATGCTCATTTACAGCCTGTAAATTGCGCTTTTTCGCCTGTATTTGCCTTGCCTAACCTTCGCTCGTTACGTTTTCATACCGTCTGTTTTACGACTCTTGCGGATTTTAGCGCGCCATGGGCAGCCTTTCGGTCAATCAGAACAAACTGCAAAAACGTTTACGCCGGCTCGTGGGCGAGGCGGTCACTGATTTCAATATGCTTGAGGACGGTGACAAGGTGATGGTCTGCCTGTCGGGCGGCAAGGACAGTTACGCCATGCTCGACATGTTGTTGCACCTGCAAAAAGTCGCGCCGATCAAATTTGAGTTGGTCGCGGTAAACATGGATCAGAAGCAGCCGGGCTTTCCTGAAGACGTGTTGCCGGCGTATCTAGAGTCGGTCGGGGTGGCGTATCACATCATCGAAAAAGACACCTACTCGGTGGTCAAAGAGATGATCCCCGAAGGTAAAACCACCTGCTCGCTGTGCTCGCGCCTGCGTCGTGGCACGCTCTATACCTATGCCGACGAAATTGGCGCAACCAAAATGGCCCTCGGCCATCACCGTGACGACATTCTGGAAACCTTCTTCCTGAATATGTTTTACGGCGGCATGCTCAAAGCCATGCCGCCGAAGCTGCTCTCGGACGACGGCCGCAATGTGGTGATTCGCCCTCTAGCCTACTGCAAAGAGGCGGATATCGAGGAGTACGCGCAGATCAAGGCGTTTCCGATCATTCCCTGCAACCTTTGCGGCTCGCAGGAGAACCTGCAGCGTCAGGTGGTTAAGGAGATGTTGCAAGAGTGGGAACGCAAGACGCCGGGCCGTACCGACATCATGTTTCGCGCCTTGCAGCACGTGGCACCGTCGCAATTGGCGGACCGTAACCTGTTTGACTTTGCCAGCTTGCGTATCGACGACAGTGCTACACCGCGCTTTGTCGATTTGCTCAACATCTAAGGTCGCCACGCTAGCGCAGGCCTGCGCTTCTTCTATATATAGCTGCGGAGACTGCCAGTGCGCGACTACCAATGGCTACATGAGTATTGCTTGAATCGCTTCGGTTCGGCGCAGGCGTTAGAGGCGCGTTTGCCGGTGCCTAAAACTGCGGCTGAATTGCGCCAGGTTGCAGATGATCGCTACCTGTCGCTGATCGCTCTGCGGGTGTTTCGCGCCGGCTTAAAGCACAGCTTGGTGGATGCCAAGTGGCCGGCGTTTGAAACGGCTTTTTTCGGCTTTGCCCCAGAGAAGGTGGTGCTGATGGGCGCCGAGCATCTGGAGCGACTGATGCAGAATGCTCAGCTGATTCGTCATCTGGGCAAACTCAAAAGCGTGCCGCGCAATGCCCAGATGGTGCTGGATGTGGCCCATGAATACGGCAGCTTTGGCGCGATGATTGCCGATTGGCCGGTCACTGATAGCGTTGGTCTATGGAAGTACTTGGCCAAGCACGGCACTCACCTGGGTGGGCTGTCGGCGCCACGCTTGCTGCGCATGATGGGTAAAGACAGTTTTATCCCCGCCGATGACGTGGTGGCGGCGCTCAAGGCGCAGCAGGTGATCGACAAAGCGCCAACCAGTC
>JBILAR010000064.1:0-18655 GCA_044354115.1 Pseudomonas sp.
ATGTGCCAGTTGTCGGTGATGCTGGCGCACACGGTTAATCACTGAGTCCGGGCCGTGGCGGCTGATCTAGTGGCAAAGCGCCAGCCTCACGCGAACTGACGAACGGTTATTGGGGCGCAAATGGGCTTTTCATCAAGGTCCGTTTGGCGTTTTTCTCAGTCGCGGTATCGCCAGCTATACGGCGTTTTTAGAGTTTTTCAGCGGCTGTGGCAGGCCTGCGGAGGGTGCCTTTTTAGCGCCGGCGCTTAGAGCGTTTGCTGCTGGAGATAAGTCACATTTAGTCTAATTAAATTTGCATATGGGGGCTGTGGAAGGCATATTCGGGCCCTTCAAATAATTACAGACACGGCCGTGCCCATGCTAAATCGCTTCGCACCTCTCGTTCCGCTGGCATTCGCCGCCCTCTTGTCCGCTTGTGCGGGACACGTTGTGCAGCCGCAAATCGCTCTGCAGCCGGTATCTTTGCCGCTGGCAGAACCTACCCATGCTCAAGTTAGCGAGCTGACCGACGAGAAGCCTTACCAGCTGCCGGTTTTGGCGGACAGCATTCTTGATCGTGGTTTCGAATTAGTTGGCACGCGCTACCGTCCGGGTGGTACTTCGACCAAGACAGGTTTCGACTGCAGCGGCTTCGTGGGTTATTTGTTCCGCGAAGAGGCGGGCATCAAACTGCCGCGTTCGACCCGTGAAATGATCAACCTGGATGCGCCGCTGGTCTCGCGTAATGATTTGGAGCCCGGCGATATCGTGTTCTTTAATAACCGTGGCCGTGGCCGCGTCAGCCATGCCGGTATCTATATCGGTGATGACCAGTTCATCCATTCGTCCAGCAGCCGCAGTGGTGGTGTACGGGTAGATAGCATGGACGACCGTTATTGGCGCGCGAGCTTTATGGAAGCCAAGCGCGTGTTGGCCCAAGCGCCGGCGCAATCCAAAGTTAATCCGCTGCACCGCTAAGTTTTACCGCGCCCTGACACTTGCGTCAGGGTCTCTAGCGCGGCAGAGTAGGGCGCATCCAGCCACGGGACGCCCCTATGACTCTTTTCCCCCGCATCACTCTCGTCTTCGTGACTGCTCTACTGACCGCTTGTGTCAGTCACCCACCACTCAGTCCTGTCGCCCAAGCCCCGCTCGAACAATTTTCGCCGGCGGCCGATGACGTGTTGTTGCGCGCCATAGGTTTGGTTGGTACGCCCTATGTGTATGGCGGTAATACCCCACAAAGCGGCTTCGATTGCAGCGGTTTGATCGGTTATGTGTACCGTGATGCCACCGGTATCGTGCTGCCGCGCTCGACCCGTGAGCTGATCGCCATGCCGGTGCCAAGTATTGGCCGTGACGCCCTGCAAACCGGTGATCTGGTGTTTTTTGCCACGGCTGGCGGCGGCAAGGTCAGCCATGCAGGCATTTATGTCGGCGAAGGGCGTTTCGTGCATGCACCGTCCAGTGGCGGCACTGTGCGTCTAGAGAGTTTGTCGACGGCCTATTGGCAAAAGAGTTACCTGAAGGCCAAGCGCGTGCTCGACGCTAATCGTCTTGCCGCGCAGGGTTGGTCTGCCGGCAGTTAATAACTGGGGTTTGGCGTGAAAAAATGGGCGGCCTGTAGGGCGCCCATTTTTTTGCGCTGCACGAAGTGCGCGGCTAACTAGGACTATGGTCGAATAGCTGAGCGTAAGTGGCGGTGCTAAAAATGTACCCATGGAAAACAATATCAATATTTCTGTGAGGTAACTGCCATGAGTGCTGCTTCCCTGTATCCCGTGCATCCCGACGTGGCCGCGCAATCGTTGACCGACGAGGCGACCTACAAGTCGATGTATCAGCAGTCGGTGATTAATCCCGACGGCTTTTGGCGCGATCAGGCCAAGCGGCTGGATTGGATCACGCCTTTCACCAAGGTTAAGCAAACCTCATTCGATGATCACCATGTGGATATCAAGTGGTTTGCTGACGGCACCCTCAACGTTTCGGCTAACTGCCTAGACCGGCACCTGGCCGAGCGGGCGGAGCAAATTGCGATTATTTGGGAAGGTGACGATCCGGCCGATCACCAAGAAATCACCTATCGCCAATTGCACGAGCAGGTGTGCAAGTTTGCTAACGCCTTGCGTGGCCAGGATGTGCATCGCGGCGATGTGGTGACTATCTATATGCCGATGATTCCCGAGGCGGTGGTGGCGATGTTGGCCTGCACGCGGATCGGCGCTATTCACTCGGTGGTGTTCGGCGGCTTCTCGCCAGAGGCGCTGGCTGGGCGGATTATCGATTGCCAGTCCAAGCTGGTGATTACCGCTGACGAAGGCGTGCGCGGCGGTAAGAAAACCCCGCTAAAAGCCAATGTCGATGACGCCCTGGCTAATCCCGAAACTAACAGCGTGCAGAAGATCATCGTGGTGCGCCGCACCGGCGGCGAGATCAAGTGGCATCCGCATCGCGACGTTTGGTACGAAGACCTGATGCGGGTCGCGGCCAGTGTCTGCGCACCGAAAGAGATGGGCGCTGAAGACCCACTGTTTATCCTCTATACCTCTGGCTCCACCGGCAAGCCCAAGGGCGTGCTGCACACCACTGGTGGCTATTTACTGTACGCCGCGTTAACCCATGAGCGGGTGTTCGACTACCGGCCGGGTGAGGTGTACTGGTGCACCGCCGATGTTGGCTGGGTTACCGGCCACAGTTATATCGTCTACGGGCCGCTGGCCAATGGTGCTACTACCGTACTGTTTGAAGGCGTGCCGAACTACCCCGACATGACTCGGGTGGCGAAGATTGTCGATAAGCATAAGGTCAGCATTCTCTACACCGCGCCCACCGCCATTCGCGCCATGATGGCTCAAGGCAAGGCCGCCATGCAGGGCGCCGATGGCTCCAGCTTGCGCCTGCTCGGTTCGGTCGGTGAGCCGATCAATCCAGAGGCCTGGCAGTGGTATTACCAAGAAGTGGGTAAGTCGCGTTGCCCGATTGTGGACACCTGGTGGCAGACCGAAACCGGCGGCGTGATGATCAGCCCGTTGCCCGGTGCTACCGCGCTTAAACCAGGCTCGGCGACGCGGCCGTTCTTCGGTGTGCAGCCGGCCTTGGTGGATAACATGGGCAACCTGATCGAGGGCGCGGCCGAGGGTAATCTGGTGATTATCGATTCCTGGCCGGGGCAGGCGCGCAGCCTGTATGGCGATCACGACCGCTTCGTGGATACCTACTTCAAAACCTTCAAAGGCATGTATTTCACTGGCGACGGCGCGCGCCGCGATGAAGATGGTTACTACTGGATTACCGGGCGGGTCGACGATGTGTTGAACGTGTCCGGCCATCGCATGGGCACTGCGGAAATCGAGAGCGCCATGGTGGCGCACCCGAAAGTTGCCGAGGCGGCGGTGGTGGGTATGCCGCACGACATTAAGGGTCAGGGCATTTATGTGTACGTGACCCTGAATGATGGCGAGCAGCCGTCTGAGCAGTTGCGCCAAGAGTTGAAAAATTGGGTGCGCAAAGAAATTGGCCCAATCGCCTCGCCGGATGTTATCCAGTGGGCACCGGGTTTGCCGAAAACTCGATCGGGGAAAATCATGCGGCGCATCCTGCGTAAAATCGCCGTGGCCGAGTACGACGGTCTCGGTGATATCTCAACCCTGGCCGATCCGGCGGTGGTGCAGCATTTGGTCGACACCCATCGCGAGATGCAGGTGGCCTGACTCCGGTGCAATAACCCCGGCGCTGCGTAAGGCCGCGTTGGGGTTTTTGGCGGCGTGTTGGTAAATTTATTAGTGCAATTTAAATCGGTCTTTTACCTAGCTGCTTAGCCTGCTCTACGCGACTGCTTTAGCACCGAAGGTAACCCTGTGCGGTAGCAGTGTGTGCATTATTGGGGCCTGCAGAAGCGCTACGCATTTTTTAGGTGCGTTTACTGCGCTGAAGAATGGCGTTTTAGATGGGTTTTGCCATGCTGGCTTGGTTTTTGCTTGTATTACAGGTTGTTCGTCATCTCTTGCGATGCATGTTCTTTGGCGCATGTCAATCCGCCCGCATTGCTGGGCCGGTCGTTATGTAACTAGTTGTCGCATTGAAGAAATATCGGCTTACAACCTGTCGCTAGAATGCAACGCGCCCAGACTTGAGCGTTGCGTGAGTGCTGCGCGCTGCAAACCCCGCGGTGTTTTCTACACTCCATGCAGCTAAGCATCGAATGCTTCAATCCGGCCGTAGCGGCCACCCCATTTGACGGAGTCTCACGATGAACAATCTTGCCCTGCTCGGCGCTTTGGCGCTGTCGTTGTTGTCACCGCTGGCGCTGGCCGATGAGGCCAAACCGATGCGCATCGGTATTGAAGCGGCCTACCCGCCGTTCGCGATGAAAACCCCCGAGGGCACCATCACCGGGTTTGACTACGACATCGGCAATGCCCTGTGCGAAGAAATGCAGGTTAAGTGCGTGTGGATCGAGCAAGAGTTCGACGGTCTGATTCCGGCCCTGAAAGTGCGTAAGTTTGATGCGGTGTTGTCCTCCATGGCCATTACCGAAGACCGCTTAAAGTCGGTCGACTTCACCAATAAGTACTACGACACCCCGGCGCGCTTGGCGATGAAAGCCGGCACCGTGATCAGCGACCCACTGGTCGACCTGAAAGGCAAGAAAATCGGCGTACAGCGCGCCTCGATCTACGACCGTTATGCCACCGGTGAGTTCACCCCTGCTGGGGTTGAAGTGGTGCGTTACAGCTCGCAGAACGAGATATTCCTCGATATGGCTGCCGGCCGCTTAGATGCCACTTTGGCGGACGCGGTGAATATCGACGACGGTTTCTTGAAGACCGACGCCGGTAATGGTTTTGCTATGGTAGGCCCAGACTACACCGAGAAGAAATACATTGGCGACGGCATCGGCATTGCCGTGCGCAAAGGCGATAAAGCCACCGCCGAGAAGTTCAACGCCGCTATCGCCGCGATTCGCGCCAACGGCAAGTACCAGCAGGTGCAAGACAAGTACTTCAACTTCAACGTTTACGGTAAGTAAGCGTCTCCTGCTAATGGCACAAACCACCTCAGTTGTTTGTGCCATTTTTCGTTATGGCCGCGCCACCTGCGTGCGCGGCGCCGGGCAAAGGAGCTAAACCATGCTTAGCGGCTATGGCTCGACCATTCTTGAGGGCGCTTGGCTAACCTTGGCGCTGGCCTTGTCGTCGATGACGCTGGCTTGCGCGCTGGGTTTGCTGGGTGCGGCGTTTCGCTTGTCGCCGGTGCGCTGGTTGGCGCTGCTGGGTGAAACCTACGCCACGGTGATCCGTGGGATTCCCGATTTAGTGTTGATACTGCTGATTTTCTACGGCGGCCAAGACCTGATCAATCGTCTTGCGCCGTTGCTGGGTTACGACGATTACATCGATATCAATCCTTTCGTTGCCGGTGTTGGCACCTTGGGTTTTATCTTCGGCGCCTATCTGTCTGAGACCTTTCGCGGTGCTTTCATGTCGATCCCGCAAGGGCAGGGCGAAGCGGGCGCGGCCTACGGCATGAGCGGGGTGCAGGTATTTTTTCGGATTCTGGTACCGCAGATGATTCGCCTAGCGATTCCCGGCTTTACCAATAACTGGCTGGTGCTGACCAAGGCCACTGCGCTGATCTCGGTGGTGGGCCTGCAGGACATGATGTTCCGGGCTAAGAGTGCGGCGGATGCGACCCATCAACCCTTTACCTTTTTTCTTGCGGTGGCGGCGCTGTACCTGCTCTTGACCAGCGTCTCGCTGCTGGCATTACGGGCGCTGGAACAGCGTTATTCGGCTGGGATTAAAACGGTGGAGCTGTGATGCAAGGGGTTAACTCGTGATCTTCGACTTTGCTGTGATTTGGGCCAGCTTGCCGCTGTATCTGGGCGGTGTGTTGGTAACCCTGAAAATTCTGCTGATCTCCTTAGCCTTTGGCCTGTTGCTGGCCATACCGTTGGGATTGATGCGGGTGTCCAAGCAGCCGTGGATTAACTTCCCGGCGTGGCTGTACACCTATGTGATTCGCGGCACGCCGATGCTGGTGCAGTTGTTTTTGATCTACTACGGTTTGGCTCAATTTGAGTCGGTGCGCGCCAGCGTGCTGTGGCCGTATCTGTCGAACGCAACCTTCTGCGCGTGCTTGGCCTTTGCGCTGAATACCAGTGCCTACAGCGCCGAGATTCTTGCCGGTAGCTTAAAGACCATTCCGCCGGGTGAGATCGAGGCGGCCAAGGCGGTGGGTATGTCGCGCTTTAAACTGTACCGGCGGATTCTGCTGCCCTCGGCGTTACGCCGGGCGCTGCCGCAATACAGCAATGAAGTGATCATGATGCTGCACACCACCAGCTTGGCGTCGATCGTCACTTTGGTTGATATCACCGGGGCAGCGCGCACGGTCAATTCGCAGTACTACCTGCCGTTTGAGGCCTTTATCACGGCCGGGCTGTTCTACCTGTGCCTGACCTTTATTTTGGTGCGTTTGTTCAAAATGGCCGAGCACCGTTGGCTGGCCTATCTGGCGCCGCGCAAACACTGAGCCGCGGATCAAGCAAACTGCATTCGTAGATGAGAACCCAGACCATGTACAAACTTGAAGTTCAAGATCTGCACAAGCGTTACGGCAGCAACGAAGTGCTCAAAGGCGTGTCCTTGGAGGCTAAGGCTGGCGATGTGATTAGCATCATTGGCTCCAGCGGCTCGGGTAAAAGCACCTTCTTGCGCTGCATTAATCTGCTCGAACAGCCGCATGCGGGCAAAATTTTACTGAATGGCGAGGAGCTCAAGCTGGTCGCCAATAAAGACGGTGCCCTGAAGGCGGCCGACCCTAAACAGTTGCAGCGCATGCGTTCGCGGCTGTCGATGGTGTTCCAGCACTTCAACCTCTGGTCGCACATGAGCGCGCTGGAAAACGTCATGGAAGCGCCGGTGCATGTGCTCGGCATGGACAAAAAAGAGGCGCTGGCCAAGGCCGAGTATTACTTGGCTAAGGTTGGCGTGGCCCATCGCAAAGATGCTTATCCGGCGCACATGAGCGGCGGCGAGCAGCAGCGGGTAGCGATTGCCCGCGCGTTGGCGATGGAACCCGAGGTGATGCTGTTTGACGAGCCGACCTCGGCGCTTGATCCTGAGTTGGTCGGTGAAGTGCTCAAGGTCATGCAGGATCTCGCCCAAGAGGGCCGCACCATGGTGGTGGTCACCCACGAAATGGGTTTTGCCCGCGAGGTCTCGAACCAGTTGGTGTTCTTGCATAAGGGCTTGGTCGAGGAGCGTGGTTGCCCGAAAGAAGTGCTGGCCAATCCGCAATGTGATCGGTTGAAACAATTTCTCTCCGGTAGTTTGAAGTAAGTGTTAGAACCGGCAGCTAGACTGGCCAGCATGACGACTACTGTGCGACGCATCGGTTTTTTAATTTGGCCGGGTACTCGGGCCATTACCTTGGCATTGGCTGAAGAAGCCCTGCGAGTGGCGCAACGGGTGCATCCTGAGGTGCACTATGAGCTGCGTTTCTTGCAGGTCGAGGCGCAGGTACGCGCCGAAGACGCGGCTATGGATGGGTCTGTCGATGCAGAGTGGTGTCTGCCAGGCGAGCTTTGGGCAGGCAAGCTTGAGGGGCTGCACAAGCTGTTTCTGTTGGCTGATGAGCCGCCGAGTAGTTTGCCGCCGGTATTGTCCAGCGCCATTAAGCATCTGGTGCGTGGCGGTTGCGCCATCGGTGGCTTGTCGGCTGGTGTCTATCCGTTGGCGCAAATGGGCTTGCTCGATGGTTATAGAGTCTCGGTGCATTGGCGCTGGCAAGACGATTTTACCGAACGCTTCCCCAAGGTGATTGCCACCAGTCATTTGTTCGACTGGGACCGTGATCGCCTTAGCGCCTGCGGTGGTTTGGCGGTGCTGGACTTGCTGCTGGCCATGCTGGCTCGCGATCATGGCGCCGAGTTGGCCGGTGCGGTCAGTGAGGAGTTAGTGGTTGAGCGCATTCGTGAGGGCAGCGAGCGTCAGCGTATTCCCCTACAAAATCGCTTAGGTTCCAGCCATCCGAAACTCACCCAAGCGGTGCAGTTGATGGAAGCCAATATTGAAGAGCCACTGACCACCGATGAAATCGCCCAGCATGTGTGCGTGTCACGGCGTCAGTTAGAACGCATCTTTAAGCAGTATCTCAATCGCGTACCGAGCCAGTATTACCTCGAGTTACGGCTGAACAAGGCCCGGCAGTCATTGATGCAAACCAGCAAGTCGATTATCCAAATCGGCCTGTCGTGCGGTTTCTCTTCTGGCCCGCATTTCTCCAGCGCCTACCGCAACTTCTTCGGCGCTACCCCGCGTGAAGACCGCAACCTGCGGCGCAGCAGCAGCCCCTTCGAAATCAGCCAGCCGGCGGTAGAGCGCCGTTAAGGCGGCAATTGTTTGCCTGCGGGTGCATCACCGCGTGTGGCGGATGATTGCTGCGCGCTGGTGACTCTGCTCTGGGCTGCTAGATTTAGACTTCTACTCCTCATAAAAAGAGCAGCAATCATGGGTCTTAAATTGCTTTGGCGGGGCGTGCTGGCTTGCGCGTGCTTGGTTTCTGCCGGTTTGCAGGCGGCACCACTTGAGGTGCTCACCGAGGATTCGCCACCCTTTAGCATGCTCAATAGCGACGGCAAGGTGACGGGCTTGTCGACAGAGATTGTTGAGGAGTTGTTTAAGCGTGCCGGCGTGGATTACCGCATCAGCTTGTTACCGTGGAAACGCGCCTATGTGCGCACGCGTAACACCGCCAATACGGCGCTCTACTCGACCACGCGAACGCCTGAGCGTGAGCTGCTGTTTAAATGGGTCGGGCCTTTGGTGACCAGTCACTGGGCGCTGTTTGCTTCGCCAGACTCACCGCTGCGCATCACTGAGCTGAATGCCGCTAAGGAGTATCCGGTGGGTGGCTATGAGGGCGATGCGCTCGCCCGCTATCTGTGGACTCAGGGTTTTACCCAGCTAAAACTGGTGCACAGTGAGCGCGAAAACCTTAAGCGTCTTGAAGATGGCAGCATTAAATTGTGGGCTTCGGGTGAGCACTTGGCACCTTACATTGCCCAGCAAGAGGGCGTCGCTGCACCGAAAATGTTGTTCACCTTCCGCGAAGTGCAAATGAGCTTGGCGTTTAATAAATCGACACCGGATGAGTTGATCAACAAGCTTAACGCCACCCTCGATGTGATGCGCAAAGAAGGCGTCATCGATGCGCTGCGCAAAAAATACCAATAAAACGCTTGGCGCAGGTTCGTCCGGCAGTTAGCTGGGCGGTCTGTTCTGCTGGTTTGCCGTTTTGGGGCCTTTAAGCCCTTCGCCTCGTCACTGGTTGGCTGTCCTGCCTGAGTGCGCGCCTTACGGCCCAGCGACCGTTGCGGGGTGACGGCACAAATTTATCCGCTAACTGTCCGAGCGCACGGCTGCGCGTTTAAACTGCGCCTTCGCGATGCTTTCTGTCGCATTTGCGTAAGCCAGGTTGAGCCTTGGGTTGGCCTTGTAAGAAGTTGTCGCATAGCGGCAATGCCCAGCCCTTGGTAGCCCCTACAATCATTTCAACGCCGACCATTGCCGGTCGGGGTTTCTTCTCTGGAGAGTTTTAATGTCCGTTGAGCACACGCCCGTTTCACGCGCCGATTTTGATCAGGTAATGGTCCCTAACTACGCCCCCGCCGGTTTTATTCCGGTGCGTGGCGAGGGCTCGCGAGTCTGGGATCAAAGCGGTCGTGAACTGCTGGACTTTGCCGGCGGGATTGCCGTGAACGTGTTGGGTCATTGCCATCCGGCATTGGTCGGCGCGCTGACCGAGCAAGCCAACAAAATGTGGCATATCTCCAACGTATTCACCAACGAGCCGGCCCTGCGCTTGGCGAAAAAACTGGTGGATGCGACCTTCGCCGAGAAGGTGTTCTTCTGTAACTCCGGTGCCGAAGCCAACGAGGCGGCCTTCAAGTTGGCCCGTCGGGTTGCCCATGATGTGTATGGCCCAGAAAAGTGCGAAATCATCGCCGCTGTTAACAGCTTTCACGGCCGCACGTTATTCACCGTCAGCGTCGGCGGCCAGCCGAAGTATTCCGATGGTTTTGGTCCAAAAATCCAAGGCATCAGCCATGTGCCGTTTAACGATTTGGCTGCACTCAAAGCGGCGATCTCGGACAAAACCTGTGCCGTGGTGCTGGAGCCGATTCAAGGCGAGGGCGGCGTTTTGCCGGCCGAGCAGGCTTACCTCGAAGGCGTTCGTGAGTTGTGCAACCAGCACAATGCCTTGCTGATTTTTGACGAAGTGCAAACCGGCATGGGCCGCAGCGGCGAGCTGTTTGCCTATATGCACTACGGCGTGACGCCGGACATTCTCTCCAGTGCCAAGAGCCTGGGCGGCGGCTTCCCGATTGGCGCCATGCTCACCACCGAAGTGCTGGCCAAACACCTGGCGGTCGGCACCCATGGCACCACCTACGGCGGTAATCCGCTGGCGTGCGCGGTGGGCGAGGCGGTGATGGATGTGGTCAACACCCCAGAAGTGCTGGCTGGCGTCAAAGCCAAGGCCGCTCGCTTTAAAACTAAGCTTGCGCACATAGGCCAGCAGTACGGCGTGTTCAGCGAAGTGCGTGGCTTGGGCCTGTTGATCGGCTGCGTGCTCAGCGACGCCTGGAAGGGTAAAGCCAAGACCGTGCTGGACGCCGCCGCCGCGGAAGGTTTGTTGGTGTTGCAGGCCAGCCCGGATGTGGTGCGCTTCGCCCCGAGTTTGGTGGTTGAAGATGCCGATATCGATGAAGGCTTGGCGCGTTTTGAGCGGGCCGTGGCTAAGTTGACTCAGGCTTAAGTGTTGTTGATCGGTGCAGCCAAGCTGCGCCGCTCGGTCATTGAGGATCAATGACGACGATTTTCACGGATGAACGATCTCTGTGTGTGTCGTGACTTTTGTCATGGTTTTCTCCGGGTTTGGCTTGTTGCTGACCTCGGAGTTTTTATTAAAAGCAAAGGAGTGACCCCATGCTGGTAATGCGCCCTGCGCAAATGGCCGACCTGTCCGAAGTTCAGCGTTTAGCTGCGGACAGCCCGGTGGGCGTCACTTCCTTGCCGGATGATGCGGACTGCCTGCGCGATAAAATCGCCGCCTCCGAGGCGTCGTTTTCAGCAGAAGTGAGCTTCAACGGTGAAGAAAGTTATTTCTTCGTGCTTGAAGATACCAAGGCCGGGCGCCTGGTGGGCTGTTCGGCGATAGTCGCTTCGGCGGGTTACTCCGACCCGTTTTACAGCTTTCGCAATGAAACCTTCGTGCATGCCTCGCGCTCCTTGTCGATCCACAACAAGATCCACGCGTTGTCGCTGTGCCACGACCTGACCGGCAATAGTCTGCTGACCAGTTTTTACATCGAGCCTGAGCTGGTGCGCTCGGCGGCGGCCGAGTTGAACTCGCGGGCGCGCTTGTTGTTTGTCGGCAGCCACCCGGAGCGCTTCGCTGAGGCGATGGTGGTGGAAATTGTTGGCCAGAGTGATGAGCACGGCGACTCGCCATTTTGGGATGCGGTGGGGCGCAATTTCTTCGACATGAGTTACACCACCGCCGAGCGCTTGAGCAGCCTGAAAAGCCGCACCTTCTTGGCCGAGCTGATGCCGCACTATCCAATCTACGTGCCACTGCTGCCAGACGCCGCGCAAGAGGCCATGGGCCAAGTGCATCCGCGCGCGCAAATCACCTTCGACATCCTTATGCGCGAGGGTTTCGAGACCGAGCACTACATCGATATTTTCGACGGCGGTCCGACCCTGCATGCGCGCACCTCGGGCATCCGCTCGATCGCCCAGAGCCGCGTGGTGCCGGTGCGTATCGGTACGCCGGAGCTGGGCGGGCGCAGCTACCTGATCGCCAACGGCCAGTTGCAAGATTTCCGTGCAGTGGTCGCCGAGCTGGATTGGGTGCCCGGCAAACCGCTGACTCTGAGCCTTGAAACGGCCGAGGCATTGGGCGTGGGTGAAGGTTCTAGTGTTCGTTTAGTCGCGGTTTAACTCGCCGGGGCGCGTGTTGCGCGCCAGCCCCATTCAGCTGTTCGCAGGTTGCGCTTGTTGTTTGTCGATGCGCCGTCCCTCGGAGGAAATATGATCGTTCGCCCCGTACGCAGTGCCGATTTACCGGCCTTGATGCAATTGGCCCTGAGTACCGGTGCCGGTCTTACCACCTTGCCGGCTAACGAGGAGCGCCTCGCGCATCGGGTTGGCTGGGCTGAGAAAGCCTTCGCCGGCACGGCCGAGCGGGCCGATGCCGACTACCTGTTTGTGCTCGAAGATGACGACGGCAAGGTGGTCGGTATCTCCGCCATCGCCGGTGCGGTCGGTAAGCGCGAGCCTTGGTACAACTACCGGCTGGGGCTGTCGGTGAGCTCCTCGCAAGAGCTGAATATTCACCGGGAAATTCCCACGTTGTTTCTGGCCAACGACCTGACCGGCAACTCCGAGCTGTGCTCGTTGTTTTTGCAGGCCGGGCAACGCACCGGCACTAACGGCCGGTTATTGTCGAAGGCACGGTTTTTGTTTATTGCCGAGTTTCCGCAACTGTTCGGCGACAAGGTGATTGCCGAGATGCGCGGGATGTCGGACTCCACCGGCCGTTCGCCGTTTTGGGAGAGCCTAGGCCGACACTTTTTCAAGATGGAATTCTCTCGCGCCGATTATTTAACCGGGGTCGGCAACAAGGCCTTTATCGCCGAGTTGATGCCCAAGTTCCCGCTCTACACCTGTTTCTTGGCCGAGGAAGCGCGCGCCACCATTGGTCGTGTACACCCGGACACCGAGCCGGCGCTGGCGATGCTCAAGGGTGAAGGTTTTAGCTATCAGGGCTATGTCGATATCTTCGATGCGGGCCCGGCGATTGAGTGTGAAACGGCAAAAATCCGCGCGGTGCATGACAGCCAAACATTGATTTTGGCCATAGGCACGCCGGGTGATGAGGCCAGCAGCTTTCTCATTCATAACCGCAAACTGGCCGATTGCCGCATCACTACGGCACCTGCACGCATGGCCGCCGGCACGCTGGTGGTGGATGCCTTAACCGCCAAGCGCTTGCAGTTAACCGCCGGTGCGCAAGTGCGCGCCGTGCCACTGTCGGCCCGTGCGCCGTTTAAGCAGGAGCAACATTGATGAGCACACATTTTATTGCCGGGGCTTGGCAGGAAGGTTTGGCGGCGAGCTTTGAGTCATTAAATCCGGTTAGTCAGGCCGTGCTCTGGACTGGCCGGGCGGCAACCCCAGTGCAAGTGGCAGCGGCCGTGGCCGCCGCACGGTCGGCATTTCCGGCGTGGGCGCAGCGTTCGCTGGATGAGCGAATTGTTGTGTTAGAAGCCTTCGCCAACAGTCTGAAAGCCCATGCCGATGAGCTGGCCCAGTGCATTGGTGAGGAAACCGGCAAGCCGCTCTGGGAGTCGGCCACCGAAGTCACGACTATGGTTAATAAAGTCGCCATTTCGATCCAAAGCTACCGCGAGCGCACTGGCGAGAAGAGTGGCCCGCTGGCCGATGCCACGGCCGTGCTACGGCACAAACCCCATGGTGTGGTGGCGGTGTTCGGCCCCTATAACTTCCCCGGCCATTTGCCCAATGGCCATATAGTCCCGGCGCTGCTAGCCGGTAATGCGGTGGTGTTTAAACCCAGCGAGCTGACCCCGAAAGTCGCCGAGCTGACGGTTAAATGCTGGATTGAGGCCGGCTTGCCGGCGGGCGTGCTTAATCTGCTGCAAGGTGCGCGGGAAACCGGCGTGGCGCTGGCCGCCGATGCCGGTATCGATGGCTTGTTTTTCACCGGCTCAAGCGGCACCGGTAATCTGCTGCATAAACAGTTTGCCGGCCGCCCGGATAAAATTCTGGCGCTGGAAATGGGCGGCAATAATCCGCTGGTGGTCGAGCAGGTCGCGGACCTAGATGCGGCGGTTTACACCATCATCCAATCAGCCTTTATCAGTGCCGGCCAGCGTTGCACCTGCGCCCGACGTTTGCTGGTGCCAGAGGGCGCGTGGGGCGATAGCTTGCTGGCGCGTTTGGTGGCGGTGACTGCGACTATTCAGGTCGGCGCTTTCGATCAGCAGCCTGCACCTTTTATGGGCTCGGTGATTTCCCTAGCCGCCGCCGAGCATCTGCTCACCGCTCAGCAGCAGTTGTTGGCCAAGGGCGCGACTGCGTTGCTGGCCATGACTCAGCCGCAGGCCACGGCCGCCTTGCTCACGCCGGGGATTATTGATGTGACGGCGGTGAGTAATCGCCCGGATGAAGAGTTCTTCGGCCCGCTGCTGCAGGTGATTCGCTACAGCGACTTTGACGCCGCTATCGCCGAGGCCAATGCCACGCAGTTTGGTTTGGCTGCCGGGTTGTTGTCGGATTCTGCCGAGCGTTATCAGCAGTTCTGGCTGCACAGCCGCGCCGGCATCGTTAACTGGAACAAACAACTGACGGGGGCGGCCAGCAGTGCGCCCTTTGGCGGGGTTGGCGCTTCGGGTAATCATCGCGCCAGTGCCTATTACGCGGCCGATTACTGCGCTTATCCGGTGGCCTCGTTGGAATGTGCAACCCTAAGCCTGCCTGTCACCCTGACGCCGGGAGTATCGCTGTGAGCCACTCGTATGAAATGAACTTTGACGGTTTGGTCGGGCCGACCCATAACTACGGCGGACTGTCGTACGGCAACGTCGCCTCGCAGAGCAACAGCCAGCAGGGTTCCAATCCGAAAGAGGCCGCCAAGCAAGGCCTGGCAAAAATGAAAGCGCTGATGGAAATGGGCTTTCAGCAGGGCGTGCTAGCCCCGCAGGAGCGCCCGGATGTGGCTTCGCTGCGCAGCTTGGGCTTTAGCGGCAGCGATGCTCAGGTGATCGCCAAGGCAGCCAAAGAGGCGATGCCCTTGTTGGCCGCTTGTAGCTCGGCCTCCA
Organism: Pseudomonas sp.; assembly: GCA_044354115.1. Lineage (GTDB taxonomy): Bacteria > Pseudomonadota > Gammaproteobacteria > Pseudomonadales > Pseudomonadaceae > Aquipseudomonas. The sequence continues at coordinate 14,897 of JBILAR010000064.1, forward strand.
GCATGTGGACGGCGAATGCCTGCACCGTTAGCCCGAGTGCCGATACCGAAGATGGCCGGGTGCATTTCACTGCCGCCAACCTCAATTGCAAATTTCATCGCTCCATCGAACACCCGACCACCAGTCGGGTGTTGGCGGCCATGTTTAATAACGCCGAACACTTTGCCCATCACGCGGCGCTGCCTGCGGTCAGCCAATTTGGTGACGAGGGCGCGGCCAACCACACGCGCTTTTGTAAAAGCTACGACACTGCAGGCGTGGAGTTTTTCGTGTTCGGGCGCAGCGCTTTCGACAGCCGCTTGCCGGCCCCGCAGCGTTATCCGGCGCGGCAAACCCTGGAGGCCAGCCAAGCCGTGGCGCGCTTGCATGGCTTGAGCGAGGCGGGCGTGGTGTATGCCCAGCAGAACCCGGCGGTGATCGATCAGGGCGTGTTTCATAACGATGTGATCGCGGTCGGTAATGGCGAGGTGATGTTCCATCACCAAGATGCTTTTTTGCACAGCGAGCAAGTGCTTGCCGAACTGGGCGACAAGCTGGCGGCCCGTGGTGGTCAGCTCAACGCCATCTGCGTGCCACGCGAGCAGGTCACGGTTGAAGATGCGGTGAAATCCTATCTGTTCAACAGCCAGTTGCTCACCCGCGCCGATGGCAGCATGTTGCTGATAGTGCCGGAGGAATGTCGCAATAACCCGCGGGTGTGGAGTTATCTGCAGCAGCTCACCGCCAGCAACGGCGCCATTGCGCAGGTGCAGGTGTTTGACCTCAAGCAGAGCATGCAAAACGGCGGCGGGCCGGCCTGTCTGCGCCTGCGCGTGGCGCTGAACCAGCGCGAGTTGGCGGCGGTCAATCCGGGTGTGGTAATGACGGCCGAGCTGTATGCCACGCTCAATGCCTGGGTCGACAAACATTACCGTGATCGCTTGGTTGACGCCGATCTGGCCGACCCACAATTGCTCAATGAATGCCGTACGGCCTTGGATCAGCTGAGCCAAATCCTTAAACTAGGCTCGGTTTACCCTTTTCAATTAAATTGAGTCGCCACTGCTGAGCCTGTCGGGCTGTCAGTGCGACTCATCTGGAGTTTTTATGAGCGATGCCCTGCAACTGATTTTAGAAGACACCGATGGCACTCAGCTGGAAACCTCCTGCACGCGCCTAGCGGTCATTTGGCAAGGCAAAGAAATTTGGATTCAGCCCGCCGGCAATGGTCAATTGCTGATCGGCGTGGATGTTGAAGAGGGCGACGCAGAATACGCTAATCTGTTAATGCGCCCGCTGGCGACCAATCTGGTTAGCTTGCAGTTGGAGATGGAACCGGTTGAGGCTGACGACGAGGGTCATGTGCATGGCCCAGATTGTAATCACGACCACTGAGTGACGGTTTAACCACGAGGAATATCGATGCTCGCGCTGGGTAGGCTGCTTGAACTGACTCTGGCCGGCCGCGAGCCGGCGGAAAAAATCCAGCTGACCCAAGCCGGCGCTCGCCTGCACTGGTTGGCTGAAGGGGTGCTGGCCGTGACTCCAGCAAGTGGTGACGATAACGGCTCCGACCTGCTGTTGTCGGCCGCTATTCATGGCAACGAAACCGCCCCGATAGAACTCCTCGATCGTTTGCTGCAAGGCATCGCCGGTGGCCATTTGCGGCCACGGGCGCGGTTGTTGCTGATGTTCGGTAATCCACCCGCCATGCGCCGTGGTGAGCGTTATATCGATCAAGATATCAATCGTCTGTTCAATGGTCGGCACGCCGATGCCAGCGGCTACGAGGCCCTGCGCGCCTGCGAGTTGGAGCGTTTAGCGGCGAATTTTTTTAGTTTGTCGGGCCGTAGTCGTTTGCATTACGACATGCACACCGCTATTCGCGGCTCGCAAATCGAGCAGTTTGCGCTCTATCCCTACAGTCCTGAACGCAGTCATTCGGCCCATGAGTTAGCCCGCCTGCAGGTCGCTGGGATTAGCGCCGTGCTGCTGCAAAACAAAGTCGGCATCACCTTCAGCTCCTACACCTACGCCTGTCTCGATGCTGAGGCATTTACCCTTGAGCTGGGTAAGGCGCAGCCGTTCGGACAAAACCAAGGGGTCGATCTGCAGCGTTTAGAACGGCATCTACAACAACTGATCGAGGGCACTGAAGCGCCCTTGGCGAGTCTTGAGTTAGACCAGTTGCAGTTGTTTAGCGTGGCGCGCGAGGTGATCAAGCACAGCGATGCGTTTCGCTTATACCTGCCGGCCGATGTGGAGAACTTCAGCGAACTGCCGCTGGGTTATCTACTGGCCGAAGATATTGCTGGCACACGCTGGGTCATTGAAGAGCCCGGTGCACGGATTATCTTCCCCAATCCTAAGGTCAAAAACGGCCTGCGTGCCGGCCTTTTAGTGGTGCCGGTCAGCGCAGATTGATCCGTTAGCGGGCAGTTCAGGCTGGGTAAAAACCGCGCACAGTCGTTTTTACACCCTCTGAAACAGACGAATCTCTGCATAAAAGGTTATCCCCGGGGCTTGCGCTCTATATAATGCGGGCCTTTGCCGGCATTTTGTGGCCGCAGTATCCGTGGAAGAATCTATGAAAAGCGCAGAAATCCGTGAAGCCTTCCTTCGTTTCTTCGAGGAGCAGGGGCACACCCGTGTGGCTTCCAGCTCATTGATCCCAGCGAACGACCCGACGCTGCTGTTCACTAATGCTGGGATGAATCAGTTTAAGGACTGCTTTCTCGGTCTGGAAAAACGCGCCTATACCCGCGCCACCTCCAGCCAGAAATGTGTGCGTGCCGGTGGCAAGCATAACGACTTAGAAAACGTCGGCTACACCGCGCGCCATCACACCTTCTTCGAAATGCTCGGCAACTTTAGTTTTGGCGATTATTTCAAGCGCGACGCGATCAATTACGCTTGGACCTTCCTGACCTCGGATAAGTGGCTGAACCTGCCGAAAGAAAAGCTCTGGGTCACGGTCTATGCCAGTGATGACGAGGCTTATGACATCTGGACCCAAGAGATTGGCGTGCCGGAGGCGCACATGGTCCGCATCGGCGACAACAAGGGCGCGCCCTATGCCTCGGATAACTTCTGGGCGATGGGCGACACCGGGCCGTGCGGGCCGTGCACTGAGATTTTCTTCGATCATGGTGAGCACATTTGGGGCGGCCCGCCGGGCTCGCCTGAAGAAGATGGCGACCGTTATATCGAAATCTGGAACAACGTGTTTATGCAGTTCAACCGCACCGCCGACGGGGTTATGCACCCGCTGCCGGCGCCATCGGTCGATACCGGCATGGGCCTTGAGCGCATCAGCGCCGTGCTGCAACACGTTAACTCGAACTATGAAATCGACCTGTTTCAAAGTCTGCTGAATGCTGCCGCTAAGGCCATTGGCTGCAGCAACGAAGGCCAAGCCTCGTTGAAAGTCGTGGCCGACCATATTCGCTCGTGCGGTTTCTTGGTCGCCGATGGGGTGATCCCGTCCAACGAAGGCCGTGGCTATGTGCTGCGCCGGATCATTCGTCGCGCCTGTCGGCACGGCAACAAGCTCGGCGCCAAGGGCAGCTTCTTCTATCAAATAGTCGCAGCGCTAGTGGCTGAGATGGGCGACGCTTTCCCCGAGTTGCAACAGCAGCAGGCGCAAATTGAGCGTGTACTGAAAACCGAAGAAGAACAATTCGCCAAGACCCTAGAGCAAGGCCTGAAGATCCTCGAGCAAGATCTGGCCGACTTGCAGGGCACAGTGATTCCGGGTGCGGTGATCTTCAAGCTGTACGA